>JBDZVP010000099.1:0-3249 GCA_040255765.1 Sphingomonadales bacterium
CGGTGCACCCGATCACCGCCGTGCAGACGGAGCTTTCGCTTTGGAGCCGGGATGCCGAGGAAGGGGTGCTTCCCACCGTCCGCGAGCTCGGCATCGGATACGTCGCTTATTCGCCTCTGGGGCGAGGCTTCCTCACCGGGCAGATCACCTCGCCCGAGGATTTTCCCGACGACGATTTCCGCCGCTTCCACCCACGGTTCACCGGCGAGAACTTCCAGCGCAACATCGCGCTCGTCCGCGAGGTGGAGGCGATGGCGAAGGAGAAAGGCTGTACCACCGCGCAACTCGCGCTCGCCTGGGTGCTGGCTCAGGGCGAGGACGTGGTCCCGATTCCCGGCACCAAGCGCATCAAATATCTCGACGAGAATATCGCGGCGCTGGATGTGAATCTGAGCGACGAAGACCTGAGACGCCTCGACGAAATCCTCCCGCCCGGAGCCGCCGCCGGCGACCGCTACCACGAACGGGGAATGGAGACGGTCAACCGTTAGTGCTGAACCACCACCTCGCCGCCTTTGATCACCAGCCGCACGTGCTCAATTGCCGAGACATCCTTTGTCGGGTCGCCGTCGACCGCGACGAGGTCAGCGAGCAGGCCCGGCTTCAGTTCGCCGCGATCCGTGAGGTGGAGGATCTTCGCGTTTCGGGAGGTTGCGGAGATCAGCACCTGGGCTGGTGACATTCCGGCGCGTTGCATCGCCTCCATCTCCAGCCAGTTCTCGCCGTGCGGGAAGACGCCGACGTCGCCACCCATGCAGATCGGGACTCCCGCCTTCATGGCGAGCTGGAAGGCGTGGCGCGCTTTCTGCACGCTTTCGGGTGCGGGTTCCTGCCCGTTCCAATTCTCGAAATAGCGCGCGTAAGCTTCCGACGCGCCGAGGGTGGGGCAATAGCCCACGCCCCGGTCCGCCATCATCTTGAAGATTTCGGCAGTGCCGCCGTAGCCGTGTTCGATCGTGTCCGCGCCCGCCAAGACTGCGCGGCGCATCCCTTCGGCGGTCGTGGCATGAACCGCGACCAGGCGTCCGGCATCATGCGCCGCCGCGACCCCTGCGTTGAGCTCGGCTTGCGACAGGGTGGGACGGCTCGGCTCGCCCTTGCCCCAATGGTAATCCGCATAGAATTTGATGATGTCGGCTCCGCCTGCGATTTGGTCCCGGACGGCCTTGATCATCTCCTCGACACCCGCGACCTCCTGCGCGCCCTGCGGGATGGCGACGCCCGGTTCGAAGCCTTTGGGACCATAGGCCCCACGGGCGACGATCGCTCTGGTCGCCACCATCAGCCGCGGGCCGGGGACGATTCCCTCGTCGATGGCCTCTTCCAATCCGACGTCCGCATAGCCCGCGCCCTCGGTGCCGAGGTCGCGCTCGGTCGTGAAACCGGCATCGAGCGTTTTCTCCGCGTGGACCACCGCCCGGGCGGTGCGCAGGGCAAGCGGCTCGTGGAGCACCTGGTCGTCCCAAAGAGTCTGGTTGTACGGATGGAGAAACAGGTGCGAATGCCCCTCGATCATCCCGGGCATCAGCGTGGTCCCGGGAAGCTCGATCATTTTGGCTCCTGCGGGTGCGGCGATGTTGGGGCCGACCGCCGCGATCTTGTCGCCCTCGACCAGCACCGACCAGCCGGGATGCGGCTGCGGGTTTACTCCGTCGAACACCTGCGCCGGGTGGAGGAGGATGGCGTTGCCCGGTTGCGCAGCCGCAGGGGCGGTGAGTGCAAGAGCCAGAGCCAAGATGATCTGCATCGCGTGCCTCCCCGTTGCGGCACCCTAGAATCGAAAAGGGCGGCCGGGAAAGCCCCAACCGCCCTTCGAGTGAAGTCTGGTGTCTGCGACTAGCGCTTGCTGAACTGGAAGCTGCGGCGTGCCTTGGCGCGGCCGTACTTCTTGCGCTCGACGACGCGCGGGTCGCGGGTGAGGAACCCGGCCTGCTTCACTGCGGTGCGGAGCGCCGGCTCGAAGCGGGTAAGGGCCTGCGAAATGCCGTGCTTGACCGCGCCTGCCTGGCCGGAAAGGCCGCCGCCCTTGACCGTGGCGATGACGTCATACTGGCCCTTGCGATCGGCGACGTCGAACGGCTGGTTGATCACCAGGCGAAGCGACGGGCGAGCAAAATAGACTTCCTGCTCGCGGCCGTTGACGGTGATCTTTCCGGAGCCGGGCTTCAGCCAGACGCGGGCGATGGCGTCCTTGCGGCGGCCGGTCGCGTAAGCGCGGCCGTGCTTGTCGAGCTGCTGCTCGCGAAGCGGCGCTTCCTCGACGGGAGGAGTGGCGGTTTCAGCCGGAGCTGCGGCTTCCTCCGCGGGCGCTTCCGCGGCGGGGGCCGGAGCGTCTTCCTTGGTCAGCTCGGCGAGATCGGAAAGGCTCTTCTTCTTGTCGGCCATCTTATGCGCCCACCTTGTTCTTGCGGTTCATCGACGCGACATCGAGCACCTGCGGGTTCTGCCCGGCATGCGGATGCTCGGTGCCGTTGTAGAGGTGAAGGGCGCGCATCTGGTCGCGGCCCAGCGGCCCGCGCGGGATCATCCGCTCGACCGCCTTCTCGAGCACACGCTCGGGGAAACGGCCCTCGAGAACTTTGCCCGCAGTGGTCTCTTTCAAGCCGCCGGGGTAACCGGTGTGCTTGTAATAGATTTTCTGTTCGAGCTTGCGGCCGGTGAACTTCACCTTGTCGGCGTTGATGACGACGACATGGTCGCCGCAATCGACGTGCGGGGTGTAGCTCGGCTTGTGCTTGCCGCGGAGGATGTTGGCGATGATCGTAGCCACGCGGCCGACAACCAGGCCGTCGGCATCGATCAGATGCCATTTCTTCTCGACCTCAGCCGGCTTTGCCGACTTGGTCGTCTTCATCAGCGCCTTCATGGCGTTGATCCTTTCGTTGAAATGCGAAAGGCGGCACCCGAAGGGCCGCCGGTGGACGCGCTATTTGCGTCCAGGCGCCGGAAAGTCAAGCAAATGCGAGGCTTTCTCGGCGGGTAGAATGTTACCGGAGGTCATTCGGAACCGACGGTCTGGTGCCCGTGGAACAGGTTGCCCGGGTCATACTTGCCTTTGATTTGCTCAAGGCGGGCATAATGGCGCCCCCAATAAGCCCGCTTCCAGTCCCGCTGGAAATAGTCTGCTTCCGAGACGTAAGCGCCGGCATGGGGAACGAGCGCGCGGATCGGGCCCATTGCACGAGCGACGGAAGCGGCCTCCTTTCGTCCTTCCTCCACGTCCGGCTCGTGGCCGGGAATGCCGGGCCA
>JBDZVP010000099.1:3349-5802 GCA_040255765.1 Sphingomonadales bacterium
CGGCCTCCTTTCGTCCTTCCTCCACGTCCGGCTCGTGGCCGGGAATGCCGGGCCAGGCCGGGGGGCCATCGGCGGCGCAAATGAGGAGTGCGAAAGCGTCCAGCACCTCCGGGCTCATCGCTGTCTCGGCGGTCGAGCGGAGCGCGTAGTCGCTGCCGCCCGCCAGCCCCTTGTTCGTGTGAAGGGCGAGCGACCATTCCCTGGACGCGGCGATGAGAGCGTCGACGAGCAAAACTTGCCGCTCCGGCTTGAGCAGTTCCTTTGGAATCCACGCCGACTGATAGGCATGGAGCACCTGGGCAGCTTCACCGAGATTGCCGGCCCAGAAAATGTTGCCTTCCGGCGCGCCGGGTCGGGAATCCTGAAGCACGAGCCCCGGGATGGAGCGCAGGAACGCCGGATCCCAGAACTTTCGAGCGGGCACGGCCAATGCAAAGAAGGGCGGCGTTGAGGTGAATTTATAGTCGCCAGGACGCGCTTTCAGCCAATCGGTGAGCGGGCGCCAAACAGCCTCGATCTGCCCCTGATCCAGGCTGTGGCAAACCATCAGAATGTCGAGTTTTCGGCGCGGCGAGAAGCGGATCGTCTCGCCCCAATTCGGCTTGAACAGCGCGGCCGCATAGAAGCCGATTATCCGCTCCACCAGCGCCCGCCATGCTGTGTCGCTCGTGGCTTCCAGAGAGAAGGCAACCGCCCCGATGGTCGACGGAAGGGGATGAGTCCTGAAAGTCAGCCGGGTGACGACTCCGAAGGTGCCGCCGCCGCCTCCGCGAAGGGCGAAGAACAGGTCGGGATCACGGTAGGCGTTCACGACCCGGATTTGGCCGTCGGCGGTGACGATCTCCGCTTCCAGCAGATTGCCAGCTCCAGTCCCGAACTGCTTGGAAAGGCTTCCGAAACCTCCGCCTTGCGCGAAACCCGCGACCCCGACGGTGAGGCAACCGCCGCCCTGGATGTAACGCCCGCCCTTGACCGCGACGGCATCATAGACGCGGCCCCAGATCGCTCCAGCCCCAACCGAGGCCGCGGCTTCGCCTTTCGTGCCGGACGGGGCCCCTTTGGGAACGAAACCGTCGTGGAGCTCGACCGAATCCATCCGGCGAGTCCAGACAAGCAGGGAATCGGCGGCATTGCTGTTGCCGAAATAGCTGTGTCCTCCGCCTTTGACGACGAGCCGAAGCTTGTGCTTGCGGGCGACTTCGACCGCGGCCGCGACATCGCTCGCGCTTTCCGCGGCGACAGCCATCAGGCTGGGCTGGGACGTCCAGGCGCCGGTCCAGCCGAGGCTCTGGGTCAGGGACGGGTCGTCGCCGAGATAATAAGGGTTTTTCAAGGCCTTGAAGAGCGTCTGGGATCCAACGCCTCCGGTGCGTGCGGAAGCAACCAGCGGAGAGTTTATCGGAATGAGCCTTGGTCCGACACGGCGACGGAGCTCGTCCCACGCACTGTCCTTGGGGACCGCGGCGAACAGCGGACGCGGGCCGAGGGCGAAGGCCGCCGATCCCAGCAGGCCAGCAACGAAAGTCCTGCGCTTCATCAATTTCCCCCTTCGGAAACCTCCCATAGGAGACCGAAGGCCCCGCAGAAAGGTGAGGTTCAGATTGATTTTATAGCTTCATCGGCCTGTCGAAAGTCAGATGCAGGAGAAACGATCGATGCGGAAGCTTGTGAAGCTCGCATTTGCCGGTGTCGCCGCAGCTGCGATCGCCGGTTCAGCCGTTGCCGCAAGCAGCGACAAGCACATGATGGATGTCGCACTGCCGAACGGCGGCACGGCCCATATCGAATATTATGGCGACGTCGCGCCCAAGGTGACGATCGCTCCCGGTGCGTTCGCGCCCTTTGGCGCAGCCTGGGCGCCGATGGCCTTTCCCAGTTTCGGGAACCTCGACCAGGTCATCGCCCGGATGAATGCCGCTCAGGCCGCGATGATGAAGCAGGTCCAGCAGATGACCCGCGGTGTCGGAAGCAAGGTCGCTCCGATCAACGTCGTCTCCTATGGCGACATGCCTGCGGCAGCGAATAGCGTCAGCGTCGTCTCCGTGAGCAATGGCGGCGCGACCTGCACCCGGACGACCCAAGTAACGTCCGAAGGGGTAGGCAAAGCCCCGAAGGTCGTGAGCAAGATCAGCGGAAATTGCGCTCCGGCGGCCGAACCGAACCTATCGCCCGGGCCCGTCAACCGGACCTGATCGGCCGGAGGCCGCCGCGTCGATCTTGGCGATGCGGCGGTTCCGCTCCCAGATCTCGGAGGCGACGGGAAGCTTCCTGTCCCGCACCTGTTTCACCGCGTCGGCATCGTCGCTGGCTTCGAACCACTCAGCCTCGCTGATGTTACCCGCCCCGTCGAGCCGGTAATGCCTGTACGACGGCATTCGCCACTCCCCCCGAGCACCGGCATGATAGCGCGCATTGGTCAAAAGACACATTAACAAAAGATAAGCGCAGGTTAC
>JBDZVP010000100.1:0-5689 GCA_040255765.1 Sphingomonadales bacterium
TGCGCTGGAGATACTGCATCGGCGCGAGGATATGGCCGAGATGCTCGCTGTGATGCCCGCGCCGCCCGCCAAGGATCGGGCGCTGATCCGCCGGCGCTTCCAGCTTCGCCTCCGCAAGCACCGCGGCGATCGCCGAACGATAGTCGTCCTCGAATTGCCGGGGATCCGGCGCGACGCCGCTGTCGACTAGGCTCTGGAGCGTTGCATCCACTTCGAACAACTCCGGGGTGAACCGCCAGCACCAGTCGAGCCCCTCGGCCATTCGCCGGGCGCTTTCGTCTGTCCCGTCGCCAAGCCGAACAGTCCAGTCCGACGCCAGCTCGCGGTGATAGGCGACTTCCTTCACCGCCTTCGACGCGAACTCCACCAGAAAGCGGTCCGACGATTGCATCAGTCGCTGGAACAGCATGTGCTGCCAGGTCGAAAACAGAAGCTGCCGAGCGATCGTCTGCCCGAAATCGCCGTTCGGCTGCTCCACCAGCAGGCAATTCTTGAAATCGAGAACGTCGCGGCGGAACGCCAGCTCGTCGGCATCGCCGGCCTCGCCCAGAAGCAACGTCGCCTGACCGATCAGGTCGAGAGCGAAATTGGCGAGGGTCAGGTCGACTTCGAGCGCCGGCGCGTGCCCGCACCACTCGCTCAGCCGCTGGCCGAGGATCAGCGAGTCATCGCCGAGCCGTTGCAGGTAGTCGACGCGCGCCGCGTCCGGCGCCGTCATATATGCTTCACCTCGTCGGGGATGTCGTAGAAGGTCGGGTGGCGGTAGATCTTGCTCTCCGCCGGCTCGAACAGTTCGCCCGCCTGGTCAGGATCGGACGCGACGATGTCCTTCGATCGCACCACCCACAGGCTCACGCCTTCCTGCCGCCGCGTGTAGGTGTCCCGCGCATGCGCGAGCGCGAGCTGCGCGTCAGGAGCATGAACGCTGCCAGCGTGGCGATGCGAAAGCCCGCCCTTGCTGCGGACGAAAACCTCCCAGAGCGGCCAGTCATTCCCCACTTAGCTCCTCCCTGCGAGCGCAGCTCGTGGGGAGGTGGCGCGCGTCAGCGCGACGGAGGGGCCCCTCCCCCACTCAGCTCCGCTGAGCGGTCCCCCTCCCCATTGCTCCGCAACGGGGCGGATCACGCCGCCTTCCTCGCTTGGCGCTTCTCTTCATGGGCGGCCGCGGCCTCCCGCACCCAGGCACCTTCGTCCCAGGCCTTGCGGCGCGCGTGCATCCGCTCCTTCGCCACCGGCCCTTCGCCTTTCACGACGGCGTAGAATTCATCCCAGTCGACCTCGCCGTAATCGTAGCCGCCCTTCTCCTCGTTCCACTTCAGGTCGGGGTCCGGGACCGTGAGGCCGAGGAAGTCCGCCTGCGGGACGGTGATGTCGACGAATTTCTGGCGGAGCTCGTCATTGGTCTCGCGCTTGATCCGCCAGCGCATCGACTGCGCGGTGTTGGGCGAATTCTCGTCGGGCGGGCCGAACATCATCAGCGAGGGCCACCACCAGCGGTCGAGCGCGTCCTGCGCCATGCGCTTTTGCTCGGGCGTCCCCTTCGCCATGGCGATCATGATTTCATAGCCCTGGCGCTGGTGGAAGCTCTCTTCCTTGCACACCCGAACCATGGCCCGGGCGTACGGGCCGTAGGACGTCCGCTGAAGCGGCACCTGGTTCATGATCGCAGCGCCGTCGACGAGCCAGCCGATCGCCCCGATGTCGGCCCAGGTCAGGGTCGGATAGTTGAAGATCGTCGAGTATTTCGCCTTCCCCGAGTGGAGCGCCTCGACCATTTCCTCGCGGCTGGTCCCGAGCGTCTCGGCAGCGCAATAGAGGTAGAGCCCGTGCCCGCCCTCGTCCTGCACCTTGGCGAGAAGGATCGCCTTTCGCCGAAGCGACGGCGCGCGGGTGATCCAGTTCCCTTCGGGAAGCATTCCCACGATCTCGCTATGGGCGTGCTGCGAGATCTGCCGAACCAGCGTCCGCCGATACGCCTCGGGCATCCAGTCCTTGGGTTCGATGAACTCGTCGGCAGCAACGCGCGCCTCGAACGCCTCGACCAGCTTGGGGTCGTCCAGGCTCTCGATCTTCGCCGTCTTCTGAAGCTCGGTCGTGTACATAGGTTCGATGTAGCGATTGGCGCCGAAAGCTTCAAACGCTGCCGCGGCACCCCTTCTTAAAACACGTCCCCCGCCGGTTTGCCGCCGATTTGCAACTGATGCTTTTCGACCGGCACGATCCGCACGTCGCCGCGATCGAGCGCTTCGCTTTCGCTCTTGAGCTTGGCCGCGTCGTCGGCATTTGGTTCACCGATGAACGGTCCGCGCGGAACGCCCGCGAACGATCCATAAATGTCCGTCCAACTCCCGTCCTTCAGCTGATAAACGGCGGGGTTTCGCGAGCAGCGAATCTTGGGATTGTCCCGCTGGCCAGGCGGCAGGTTCGCGCATCCATCCATGAACACGACGAACAACCCGCCGGGCTGCGGATAGACCCGGCAGGCTCCGCCTTCGGAACAGAAGGCCTTCTTTCCGTGGAGAAGCACATCGCGGAGCCCCGGCGGAACGATTGCGTCCTTGGGATAAACGGTAAGCTCAACCGGCGGCGGCCCCGCCACGATCTTTTCCTGGGTCGCGCCCCACCGGTCAGTCGCTTTGAGCGCGGTCTCGGCTAGCGGGCGAAGGTCCGGTGAACCGCTCTTCACGATCTGCCGAAGCCGATTGCGGCCGGACGGCCCGAAGTCGAAGGCCATCGCTCGCCAGTCGAATTGCGATGGCTCAACCTGTCCGCTGTCTAGTCGAGCGAGTTGCGAGCGAGCGGAAATCGCTCCAAAATCGACGATCGGCAAAGCGAGAAACAGGGCAAGGCCGCAAAGACCCACCGCAAGCTTCGTCTGAAGCGGGCGAAGTGGCTCGTCGAAGTCCAGGCGCCCGCGCCAGATCGCGTACCATCCTGTCAGGCCATAAACGATCGCAACGGCCACCGCGATCGCGCCCCAGATGCGCTCGGGCGTCCAGCCATATTGGTTGATCCGCGCGCCGATCGACATGGCCGCGATCGCTGCAAGCGGAAGCACGACTGCAATCAGGGCCAGCGACGACCAGCGCAAGACGAGGTTTGGCGATCGGCTTTGCCTGTCCTCCGCAAACACCGTGTTGGAAAGAAGGATAGCGCCGGCGCCCGCGACCAGCAGCAGAGGAGTTGCCGGAACGCCACTGCTCCAGAACTTTTCCAGCCCCGTGAAGGGAATCGAGGCAAGGAACAGGACCAGCGCAACCGCTAGCGGCGGCGCCAGCACCGCGAGCACGATCCTCAGGAGGCGTTGAAGCATCGGCAGAAGCCGGTCGCGCTCGCGAAGGAGGCCAACCGATGCCCCGAAGGCGAATCCGAACAGGCTCCAGGAAAACCAGTCCTTCATCAGCAGCCTTCGGACTTCGTCGATCCCGATTAGCCCGAACAGGCCGGCGATCAGCCAGGCGAGAAGGAAGACGATTCCAGCGAACAGCAGGCTGGCGGCACCGATGACGGCGTCGGCCCAGGCGTGCCCGTGCAGGCGCTCGTAGGGGAGTGACCAGCGCCCCTCGTCCCGCACCGTCTGGAACAGCGGCGCAGCGATCATGACCGCGAACAGTCCCGACAAATAGGGCCATTCGAAAATGGTCGGCTGGACGTTGTACCGGGCCGTGAACCAGCCAACCAAAGCGATCACCGCGCCCCACGCGGCGGCGAAACCCAGGGTCCAAAGCCATCGGCTGCGTTCGACCGTAAGCAGGAAGCTCAAAGTGGCGATGACCACGAATGTCGCCGCGGCCTGGCGCCAGATCGGCAACGGCTCGAGAAACATCTGCTTGGCCAGGAGATAGAACAGGAAACCGGCAGCGGCGCCGATCCCGGCCATGACCCACGGACGTGCCGGCCACGGCTGGGCGCGTCCGTCCAATCGATCGTTCATGCTCACCCCTCGATCAACTGTGACAGTCGCCGGCGCCGGCTTCAAGATCAGGCCTCGACGACCGCTCCCCCGAGAGTACGCGAATAGCCGGTGAATTCGGCGACCGCCCGGCCGTCACCGCCCCGGACGGCGACTCGGGTAACCCCGGCGCGACCTTCGCGCGCCACCTCCTGGGCTTCCGCAACCAGCGTTTCCCCTTCTCGGACTTTATCAAGGAACACGATCGAAGCCTGCGCGGCCATGCTCGCGTGGTTGGCGCCGTTGCAGACATAGGCGAAGGCCGTGTCGGCAAGCGCGAAGATCATTCCGCCGTGCGCAAAGCCGTGCCCGTTCAGCATGTCGGCGCGGACTACCATCGAGACTCGCGCATAATCCTCGCGCGCTTCCTCGATGCTTATCCCCCAGGTCGGGCCGGTGCCTTCTTTCGAAAGCATCTCGTGCGCGACTCTCTTCGCAAGCTCGTTTGCGTCCACTGCCACTCCTTCGCTAGTTTGGCGGCATGGATTACGAGACCATCGACTTCAAGCTCGATGAGGGTATCGCCCGCATCACCCTCAACCGCCCCGATCGGCTCAACAGCTTCACGGCCGACATGCACCAGGAACTTCGCTCCGCGCTCGCGGACGCAGCGGCCGCGCGCGTCGTGATAATTACCGGCGCAGGGCGAGCCTTCTGCGCCGGGCAGGACCTCAACGAGCGCGCCGTTGCGTCGGAGGGGCACGCGGTCGACCTGGGTCAAACGGTTGAAACCAGCTGGAACCCGCTAATCAAGCTGCTGACAACGATGCCGCAGCCGGTGATAGCCCAGGTTAACGGTGTCGCCGCCGGCGCTGGAGCCAATATCGCGCTCGCTTGCGACATCGTCGTTGCCGGCCGCTCGGCGAAGTTCATCCAGTCCTTCGCGGCCATCGGCCTGATCCCCGACAGCGGCGGAAGCTGGATTCTCCCCCGCCTCATTGGACAGGCCCGGGCAATGGGGCTCGCGCTCACCGGCGAGCCGCTGTCCGCCGAAAGGGCCGAGCAATGGGGACTGATCTGGAAATGCGTCGACGATGATGCCCTTGCCGGCGAAGTCGAGGGAATCGCGACGAAGCTCGCCGCCCTCCCGCCGCTCGGCCTCGCCGCGATCAAGTCGATCGTCCGCTCGACCTGGGGCCGAACCCTCGACCAGGAATTGCACCTCGAGCGCGACGAGATGCGCCGGCTAGGCTTCACCCAGGACTATCGCGAGGGCGTCGCCGCCTTCCTCGAGAAGCGGCCGGCGAAGTTCACCGGCAAATGAGCACGACAACGATCCACTATCGAACCCTCCCCGGTACGCGAGCAGCAGTCGGGCGAGCGGGCGCCCACCACGTCGTCGCGGACCGGCCCGAAGGAACAGCCGGCGGCATGGGCCTCGGCTTCAACGGCGGCGAATTGCTCGCGCTCGCGGTCGGGGGCTGCTTCTGCAACGATGTCCAGGCGCTTGCTGACGAAACGGGTGTCAGGGTCGCGGACCTCAAAGTCACCGTCTCCATCGACTTCGCCGGTACTCCGTCGCGCGCAACTAACGTGCGCATGGATGTCGATTGCAAGCTGGAGGACGGCGCCGATCCCGCGCCCCTGATCGAGCGCGCGAAGCGGCTGACCACCATCGGCAATTCGCTTCGGGCGGGCGTTCCGGTTGACATCAGTCAGTAATAAGCGACGCGAATTTTGCCAGGTCGATATTCCCGCCCGACACGACGCAGACGATCGGTCCCTCGCCCGCTTCGC
>JBDZVP010000101.1:0-5669 GCA_040255765.1 Sphingomonadales bacterium
GGATCGCCGCCGTCCTCGAGGAAGGCGACACCTTCGAGGCGCACGTCAATGACACGATGATCGCCGGCGCCGGCCTCAACGACCGGACCGTGGTGGAGCATGTCGTCGCCGAGGCGCCGAGGGCGATTGGACGGCTGATCGAGCTCGGAGTTCCGTTTGCGACCGAAGGGGAATCCCTCCACCTCACTCGTGAGGGCGGGCACAGCCACCGCCGGATCGTCCACGTAGCCGACGCCACCGGCCATGCGGTCCAGCAAGCCCTGGAAGCGGCCGCGGCGAAGCAACCGAACATCACGCTCATCCCCGACATGGTCGCTATCGACCTCGTCACCGGGCGTCACGCGGCGGACTTTTCGACCAGCGGCGACGTCCACGGCCTGTATGCCTACAACCGGCGAACCAAGCGGGTCGAAGCGCTGACGGCCCGGGCAACCATTCTTGCAAGCGGCGGCGCGGGCCGCGCCTATCTGTTCTCGACCGCACCGAGGGGCGCAACCGGCGACGGAATCGCGATGGCATGGCGCGCGGGCTGCCGGATCTCGAACATGGAATTCATGCAGTTCCACCCGACTTGCCTTTACAATCTGGAGATCAAGAACTTCCTGATCACCGAAGCGGTCCGCGGCGAAGGCGGGCTGCTGGTCAACCCGAAAACCCGCGAGCGCTTCATGCCCGGCTACGACGAGCGGGCAGAGCTTGCGCCGCGCGACATCGTCGCCCGGGCCATCGATAACGAGATCAAGCGCGATGGGCTGGATTATGTCTGGCTCGACATCAGCCAGCGCGAGCCCGAGTTCGTCAAAGCGCATTTTCCGACCATCTACGAGAAGCTTCTCGGCCTTGGGATCGACATGACCGCTGGCCCTATCCCGGTGGTCCCGGCCCAGCATTACACCTGCGGCGGCGTGCTGGTGGATATGCACGGCAGGACCGACGCGCCGGGGCTTTATGCCGCCGGAGAAGTCACGCAATCGGGACTGCACGGCGCCAACCGCCTAGCTTCCAACAGCCTGCTCGAATGCCTCGTGTTCGGCGAGGCCGCGGCCAGGCATATCCTCGCCAACTGGGCGTCGCTCCCCGAAGCGCCGCCGACCAGGGCCTGGGACGAAAGCCGGGTCACCGACAGCGACGAGGAAGTCGTCGTCCACCAGGTCTGGGGCGAAATCCGCCGCTTCATGTGGAATTTCGTGGGGATTGTCCGGACGACCAAGCGGCTCGAGCGAGCCAAGCGGCGGATCGACATGATCCGGCAGGAAGTCACCGAATATTACAAGAATTTCCGGGTGACCCCCGACCTCATCGAGCTTCGCAACCTGGTCGAGGTTGCCGACCTCATCATCCGCTCGGCGCTTTCGAGGCACGAGAGCCGGGGGCTGCACTATACGCTGGATTATCCGGAGACGCTGCCGCAACCGAAAGACACGATTCTCGTGCCCTAAGGTCACGGATCATCTTTTCAAAGACGTTGAATCGGGGGTCCTTCCATTTCTTCCACTTCGTGACCTTCGGCGGATTTTAGCGGGGAATTCGGCCAGCGGAGGGATGGCGGGGCGATGAAACGCCGATACATCGTCCGGACTGGCAGGGAGGTTCTCACTGGAGTGACTCAAAAACAGCCGCCCGCACCCCATATCAGCACCCGCTTCCTTCCCGCCGCCACCCTGCTAAATCGCATCCCTCCATGCCTGACGTTTCCACGCCTTCCGCGAGCCCGCACCTCTATCTGGTCGACGGGTCGAGCTATATCTTCCGCGCCTATCACCGGCTGCCGCCGCTCACCAACCGGCACGGCCAGCCGGCGGGCGCGGTCTATGGCTATACGACCATGCTGTGGAAGCTCGCCGACGGGCTGGCGAAGGCGGACGGGCCGACGCACATGGCGGTCATCCTCGACGCGTCGGAGCATACGTTCCGCAACGAGCTCTACGACAAATACAAGGCACACCGGCCGCCGCCGCCCGAAGACCTGGTCCCGCAATTCCCGCTGATCCGCACCGCCACGCGGGCTTTCTCCATCCCCTGCATCGAGGAAGCCGGGCTGGAGGCGGACGACATCATCGCCTGTTATGTAATGGCGGCGAAGGCGGCAGGGTGGAAGGTGACCATCGTCAGCTCCGACAAGGATCTGATGCAGCTGGTCGAGGACGGCCAGGTCGACATGCTCGACACGATGAACGACCGGCGGATCGACAGCGCTTATGTTCGCGAGAAGTTCGGGGTCGCGCCCATCGACCTTGGCGACGTTCTCGCGCTGATGGGCGACAAGGTCGACAATGTACCGGGAGTGCCGGGGATTGGGCCGAAGACGGCCTCGCAACTGATTGCCGAGTTCGGGTCGCTGGAGGCGGTCCTGGCGGGGACCGACAGCATCACCAAGCCCAAGCTCAAGCAGTCGCTGATCGAGCATGCGGACGCCGCGCGACTCTCGCGCCAGTTGGTCGAGCTGGTGTGCGACGCGAAGCTGCCGCAGCCGCTCGAAGAGCTGGCACTGAAGAATATCCCGCCGGAGCCGCTCAAGGAGTTCCTGGAAGACCAGGGGTTCAAGTCGCTTCTCAACCGGCTGACCGGCGGCGGCGGGCCGACTTCGGGGCGGAGCAGCAGCGGCGGCGGAATCAACCTTGCCGCAGCGTCGATTGCTTCGACTCCGTCGGCTCCGGAACCGGAAGAAATCACCGTCGATCGCTCGAAGTACGAGACGGTCACCGACGCGGAGACGCTCGACCGCTGGATCGCCGAGGCGACGGCGCTGGGCGTGGTGGCGGTCGATACCGAGACGGACTGCATCGACTGCATCATCGCTCGCCTGGCCGGGGTCAGCCTTGCGACCGCGCCGAACAAGGCCTGTTACATCCCCGTCGGGCATAGCGGCGCCGACCTCTATTCCGATGCGCCGAACCAGCTGCCGATGGCGCTCGTGGTCGAAAAGCTAAAGCCCCTCCTCGAGAACCCGGCGGTTCTAAAGATCGGGCACAATTTCAAATACGACTGGGTGATGTTCGACAAGGCGGGCATCGAAACCGCGCCGGTCGACGACACGATGGTGATGAGTTTCGACCTCGATGCCGGGCGGGGGCTCGGCGGGCACGGGCTGGACGAGCTGGCGAAGCAAAATTTCGACCATGAGTGCATCCCGTTCAAGCAGGTCTGCGGGACGGGCAAGAGCCAGATCACCTTCGACAAGGTGCCGCTGAAGGAAGCGACCGAATATGCGGCCGAGGACGCGGACATCACGCTTCGGCTGTGGCAGCGGCTGAAGCCCCGGCTTGCCGCCGATAATGTCACCCGGGTCTATGAGCGGGTCGACCGGCCGCTGGTCCCGGTCATCAGCCGGATGGAGCGGCGCGGGATCAAGGTCGACCGCGACTATCTCGCGAAACTGAGCCACGATTTCGCCGAGGAGATCGTCAAGCTCGAAGAGAAGATCTACGAATCCGCGTGTGGGCCCTTCACCATCGGATCGCCGCAGCAGCTCGGCGAAGTCCTCTACGGGCGGCTCGGCCTCAAAGGCGGGCGCAAGGGCAAGAGCGGGCAATATTCGACCGACGTCAATGAGCTCGAGCGGCTTGCGGGCGAAGGCGTGGAATGCGCGCGGCTCGTGCTCGACTGGCGGCAGCTCAGCAAGCTGAAGAGCACCTACACGGACGCATTGCAGGCGCAGATCAATCCGGAAACCGGGCGGGTGCATACAAGCTTCTCGCTCGCCGGGGCCCAGACCGGGCGGCTCGCCTCGAACGATCCCAATTTGCAGAACATCCCGATCCGGACCGAGATCGGCCGCAAGATCCGCGATGCCTTCGTCGCCGAGCCGGGCAATGTCCTGATGAGCGCGGACTATAGCCAGATCGAGCTTCGGCTGGCAGCGCACATGGCCGACGTCCCGCAATTGAAGGCCGCTTTCCGCGACGGCGCGGACATCCACAGCCTGACCGCGGAGGAATTGTTCGGGTCGGCCGACCGCGACAATCGCAACAAGGCGAAGACGGTCAATTTCGCAATCCTCTACGGGATTTCGTCCTGGGGCCTCGCGGGGCGGCTGGGCATTTCCAAGGAGGAAGGGAAGGCGATCATCGACCGCTATTTCGAGCGCTTCCCCGGAATCCGGCTCTACATCGAGCAGACGCTTCAGTTCGTTCGCGAGCACGGCTTTTCCCGCACGCTGTTCGGGCGGAAGACGCATTTCCCGAATATCCGCGCAGGCAACCCGTCGATCCGCGGCGGAGCCGAGCGCGCGGCCATCAACGCCCCCATCCAGGGCACGAGCGCCGACCTCATCAAACGGGCGATGGCGCGGATGGACGATGCGCTTGCAGCAGCCGATCTCGAGGGCGTGAAGATGCTCCTCCAGGTGCACGACGAGCTTGTGTTCGAAGTGCCGGAGGGCCGCGAGGAAGAGACCGCGGGGGTGGTCCGGAAAATCATGTCGGAGGCGGCAGAGCCCGCGCTCAAGCTTGACGTCCCGCTCGATGTTGAGGTGGGATGGGGCGAGCATTGGGGCGCCGCGCATTGACGGATTCCGACCGCGTCGCCGCAACCGACCCGGCGCCCGATGCGGAGATGGCATCGCTTGCCCGCGGCGGCCGGCTCAACGCCTTCGGCTTCGTCCTCCGCCTCGCGGGGATGGTGCCGTTCCTGTTCATCGGCGGACGGATTTACGGCGCCGCAGCACTCGGCCGCTTCGCTTATGCTGTGCTCGCGGTCGAATTCGCGGCGCAGATTGCGGCGCTGGGACTTCGTCGCGGCCTCGCGCACCTGCTGGCCAATGCCAAGAAACCCCAATCGTGCATCGTCGCCGACGCCATGCTGGTCGCGGCAATCGCGTCGGCGGTCGGAACCGGAATCCTCTTCCTGTTTCCAAAGGCGATGTACCCGACGACAGACGTCCACGGCCTCGATCGACTGCTGGCGATCACGGTCCTGGCGATTAGCTGGACCGATATCGCGCTCGCGGCCCTCGCCTATCGCGACGACGTCGCCTCGACGGTTCGGGCGCGTTCGATCGTCCAGCCGTGGACGATCACAATTGTCGCCCTCGGCTGGTCGTTCATCTCGCTCGATGACGGGCTGATCATCGCCTACGTGCTGTCGATGGTGGCCGCCCTGATCGCCGCGCTGGTCCCGCTGGTTCGCTCCTTCGGGCTTCCGCACGATTGGAAGCCGGACCTTCGCACCTCGGCGGCGACCGCGTGGCGCAACGTTCCGCTTGCAGCCGCCGACGCCGTGGAATGGGCGTCGCGCCGGATCGATCTCGCAGTCCTCGGCGCATTCCTTCCCGCGAGCTCCGTCGGAGTTTATTACGCGGCCCAACAGGTCGCGACCCTGCCGGCAAAGCTGAAAACCAGCTTCGAGCCGGTGCTCGGGCCGGCGATCGTCCGCAGGATCGCGGCGGGCGACCTTGCCTCCGTTGCCAAGCAGGTGCGGCAGGTCACCTACTGGATCATCGCCGCGCAGCTGGGGATCGCGCTCGCGCTCGGGATTCCCGGCCGCGCCGTTATGGGGCTCGTCGGGTCCGACTTCACCGGCGGCACGGCGATGCTCGGTTTCCTGCTGGCAGCAGAGGTGATCGCCGCCGCCGCGTTCGTCAGCGAAGCGGCACTGATCTATCTCGCGCGCACCCGGAACATGATTCTCAGCCTCGTCATGCTGGCGCTCGAGGCCGGGCTGGCAGCGGG
>JBDZVP010000102.1:0-5597 GCA_040255765.1 Sphingomonadales bacterium
GCCACGCAGGACCTTGAGAAGGGCGCTCCGATCCCGACCAAGATCACGGTCTATGCCGACCGCAGCTTCTCCTTCGTCACCAAGACCCCTCCGGCGGCGTACCTTCTGAAGAAGGCGGCGCGGATCCAGAAGGGCTCGGCGGAACCGAACAAGGCGCCCGCGGGCACCATCAAGCGCTCGCAGCTGGCCGAGATCGCGGAAACCAAGATGAAGGATCTCAACGCCAACTCGATCGACGCCGCGACCAAGATCATCGAAGGCAGCGCCCGGGCGATGGGCCTCACCGTGGTGGAGGGCTAAGCAATGGCGAAGCAGAGCAAGCGCGCGCAGAAGTTCGTGAGCGTCGACCGCGAGAAGTTCTACGGCGTCGACGAGGCCATTTCGCTCGTCAAGCAGAACGCCACCGCCAAGTTCGACGAGACCGTCGAGCTGGCGCTGAACCTGGGCGTCGATCCGCGCCACGCCGACCAGATGGTCCGCGGAGTCGTCAATCTGCCCAAGGGCACCGGCAAGACCGTCCGAGTCGCCGTCTTCGCCAAGGGCGCGAAGGCTGACGAGGCGACCAAGGCGGGTGCCGACGTTGTTGGCGCCGAGGACCTGATGGAGACCATCCAGGGCGGCAAGATCGACTTCGATCGCGTGATCGCGACCCCCGACATGATGGGCGTCGTCGGCCGCCTCGGTAAGGTGCTCGGCCCCAAGGGGCTGATGCCGAACCCGAAGCTCGGAACGGTGACGATGGACGTGACCAAGGCGGTCACCGACGCCAAGGGCGGCCAGGTCGAGTTCCGGGTCGAGAAGGCGGGGATCATCCACGCCGGCATCGGCAAGGCGAGCTTCCCCGAAGCCGACCTCAAGGAGAACTTCACCGCGTTCATGGACGCCATCGTCAAGGCCAAGCCGACCGGCGCCAAGGGCAAGTTCGTGAAGAAGGTCGCATTGGCCTCCAGCATGGGCCCCGGCGTGAAGGTCGCCCTGGAAGAGGTTCCCGGCGCCTAGCAGGAAGAACCCTCACCCGCGCATTCCTCCCTCTCCCGCTTTCGGGAGAGGATGCCGGAAACCAGGTTCGTTCGGTAACGAACCGTTTCCGGCATGGTGAGGGCCTACCTCAAATACACGTCTTCAGCACCTTCGCTTTGACGGTGTCGTTCGACTGGATCTGGTCGAAGAAGTCGCCGAGATAATCGGTGGCGCGCTGGATGGTCTTCGCCTCGAGCCCGGGAGTCGAACTCAGCACCGCGAGCATCTGTGGCTTCGCCGCGCGCATCTGGGCCGCGACTTCATAGGCTTGCGCCTCATGCATGCAGTAGCCGCGATACTGGCGCTGGCGGACGCTGGAGATGTGGAGCTGGTCCGGCGGAGTGGCATAAGGCGCGTTGACCAGGCCGGAGAAGTCGAAGTCGTAGGGGATCGGCACGACCCCCGCAGCGACTCCCCTGGCCGGGGAGATCATCTTGGCGTTGTGACAGCATTCCTCCCCTTTCGGCCCGGCGCGCATCGACCAGTCGTGGTTGGCGACCATGTCCTGGAACATCGCATAGAGCGCGGCATGATGCGGGCTCAGCGAGTTGATTGGAATGAGGTCGGGAAGCTTCGCCTCGTACATCCCGTTGCGCTTGGCGACATCGTCGAGATCCTCGACGAAAAAGCCATAGCGGGTGATGTACGGACGGCCGTCGTCATTGACGAAGTCGATTTGCGCGAGCCGCACCCGGAAGCTCGCCGGGCTGAGCAGGTTGAACATCCGGTAAGCGGCATATTCCAGAAGCACATATTGCTGGAACGACTCCGCTTTTCGGCAAAAGGCGACCAGCTTCAGCGACTTTTGCCCGGCGAAGACGGAATCAGCGGGCGGGCGCGAGGTGAACCGGACTTTCAGCGGCGGGAAATCGCAAACGTCGCTGGCCCTGCGAGTGATCCCGCGCGGTGAAAGAGTCACTGCAAGCGGCTGCGCGGTACCGGCAACGGTTATGGTCCCGGGCCTCGACTCTTCCGCCCGGTTGCGGGCGAAGGTCGCCATCGGGCCGGCGAGCGTGATCCGCAGCGGGTCGGACGAGGCGAACAGTGGCTTTTCGGGGGAAGCGGCGAAAGCCGGAGAGCCGAGCGCCAGGATCGCGAACCAGAGCAGAATCCTTTCGATCATTCTCCCCCTCCCCCTGTCACCGGCGAGCGCTTGACGATGTGCGGCACCAGCTTGTCGCCGAGGATTTCGAGATAGCTTGGCGGACCGCCGTAGAAGCGCGAATTTCCGGTATCGATCGTGACCAGCTTGCCGCCATAAAGGATCTGGATGCCCTTCAGGTTCGGCGTATGGCCGACGACGATCCGCTTCGCTCCATAGGCGGTCAGGACCGTCGCCAGTTCCTGGTCGATGGACGGCCGTGCCGGCCCTGTGGTTGGAAGCTGGGTTACCTTCGGATCGCGGCTGATGAGCCCTCGGTACCAAAGTGGACCGAGACCGTCGGTCAAGATGGAGTCCGGCGATCGGTCGATCGAGCGAAGGGCGTCGTCCACTTTCCTGTTGATCTCGTCGATCGTGAGCTTCGAATATTCGGCGCTTAGCCCGCCGTGCACGAACAAGGTCCCGCCAACCAGCGCGACCGCAGGGTTATGATCGACCCATCTCCCGATCTCTCCGTCGGGAGCCCAGGCGAGCCGCTGCTCGACCCATCCCAGCGGAGTCGCAGCGATCCACGCATCATGGATCGCGGCGCTGGACATTCGCTTGTCCTTCGCACGGTATTTGGCCTCGATCTCGCCCTTTCGCGCCTGGTACAGGCGCTCGCGAAGCGCGCTGGAATTGGGAGTCACATAGGCCGCGAAATCGGCAGGGACCGTGTAGCGAAGGTCGCCCGTCATATTCATCGCCTCGTGATTTCCGACGAGAGCGAGGACTTTGCCGCCCTGCTTTGGCGCTTCCTTCTGAAGGCGCATCAGCTCGTGGATGATCTTGAGCGAGTCCGGCTCGCGGTCGACGACATCGCCGACCTGAACGAGCACGGTCCGGCCGCCGGTCCAGTGCCCATCCGAATTCTCGATTCCAGCAGCGACCGCGAGATCGCGCCAGACCGAGAAGTCGCCGTGAAGATCGCCGATTGCGATGATCCGCGGCGCCTGCGGTTGCGGCGGCGGAGCGGCTGCAAGCGCCGGGATCGCCGCGACGAGCGCGGCAATTGCGAGGCGGACTTTCCTCAACAGCCGCCCAGCCATCGGCAGCTCCCCCGGAAATGAAGCGCGGATGGGGCCCCAGGACGGTCGCTTTGTCAACTCCGCCTTAACGGCGCTGGAGTTGCCGAGTTCACCCCCATTTCATGTGGCGTTCACAAACCGTTGCCTTGTCGACACAAATTACCGCCTGCTTCGACCAATTCGACGTGATCGTGGAAACAAAAGGACCTCCGCCTGTTCCGGCGGCGACAGGGGTCACCCAGAAGGTAGAAGCAAATGAAATACGCCTATCTCGCCGCGGTTGCGGCAGCGGCACTGGCAGCGCCTGCGCTAGCGCAGACAAGCGGGCCGTACGTGGGACTTGAAGGCGGTGTGCTGTTTCCGAAGGATTCGCACGCCGACGCCACGGTCAATTACATCGACCCGGCAATTCCGGACGCGACCTACACCGATGCGTTCGACATCAACCGCAAGACCGGAATGGATATCGACGCCATCGCCGGGTACGACTTTGGCATGTTCCGGCTTGAGGGCGAGCTCGGATACAAGCGCGCCAAGAGCCAGGCTCACGTGAATCCGGCCTTTGTCGGCGCCTACGACGCAGCGACCGGAGTTACGCTTACCGACAGCAACTTCGATCTGAGCGACCACACCACGGTCCTGTCGGGGATGGTCAACGGACTGGTCAACGCCGACCTCGGCGGCGTCAGCCTCTATGGCGGCGGCGGCGTCGGCTATGCCCACGTCAAGCAGTTCGGGGACAGCGACAACGCTTTCGCCTGGCAGTTGATCGCGGGGGCCAGCGTTCCGGTCAGCAGCAACGTCGATGTCGGGCTGAAGTACCGCTATTTCCGGACGGCGAGCCTCAACTTCAACGACGACGCTGCTCTCGCCGACGCGGGCGTCGGGATCGACAGTCACGGCAAGTTCAGCTCGCACAGCGTTCTCGCGAGCCTGATCTACCACTTCGGCGCACCTGCCGCGGCCCCCGCTCCGATCCCGGCAGCGGCTCCGGCGCCCCCGCCTCCGCCGGCGCCGGCAACCCAGACCTGCCCCGACGGATCGGTGATTTTGGCGACGGATGTTTGCCCGCCGCCGCCGCCACCGCCTCCGCCGCCACCGCCGCCTTCTGGTGAGCGCGGCTAAGCGACACCCTTAGGCTGGAGAGATGCCCCCGGCGGGACTTCGGTCTCGCCGGGGGTTTTCTTTGTGGGGAAAATCGGTAATAGGCGCGCCGTCGCGGGAGCTTTTCCGCTTCCGCGCGACCGTCCGAGACAGCTGCTGGGGCTTGCCCCTTAATCCGCAGCCTAGACGGGGACAGGAATCATCGGAGCGCCTCAGGCGTTTCGCGTGCGTTGCACCAAGCGGCGCCAAAGATCCAACTCCCCCCGGACTTCGCTGCTCATTCGCGGGCAACCGCGCTTGAGCTTTGTTGAACCTCGGTTGGAGCAATCCGGCCGAATAGTTGGAGTTGGCATGGATCGTTCGCAAAAAGCCGATCTGGTCGACCAGCTGAAGCACGTCTTTTCGGAGACGAGCGTCGTCGTTGTCACGCGCAACCACGGCCTCACGGTGGACCAGTCCACCGACCTCCGGAACAAGATGCGCGACGCCGGCGCCCAGTTCAAAGTTGCGAAGAACCGGCTCGCGCTCCTCGCCCTGGACGGGACTCGTTACAAGCCGATCGGCGACCTTCTTACAGGCCCGACCGCTTTGGCGACCTCGTCCGACCCGGTCGCTGCCGCGAAGGTCGCGGTCGATTTCGCAAAGACGAACGACAAGCTCGAAATCGTCGGCGGAGCAATGGGCGACACGGTGCTCGACGTGAACGGGATCAAGGCGCTCGCAGCGCTTCCGTCGCTCGACGAGCTTCGCGGGACGATTGTCGGGCTCATCCAGGCGCCGGCGAGCAAGATCGCTCGCACCGTCGCCGAGCCGGGCGCGCAGCTGGCGCGGATTTTCGCGGCCTACGGGGCCAAGGAAGCCGCCTGAGTTTTTCGCTTTTCTATTCAACGCACGATGGGGCGATGCCCCGCACAGGAGTTAGATAAATGGCTGACATCACCAAGCTGGTCGACCAGCTTTCCGAACTGACCGTCCTCGAGGCTGCTGACCTCGCCAAGGCGCTCGAAGAGAAGTGGGGCGTTTCGGCCGCGGCTGCGGTCGCGGTTGCGGGCCCCGCCGCTGGCGGCGCTGCCGCTCCGGCCGCCGAAGAGAAGACCGAGTTCGACGTCATCCTCACCGGCGACGGCGGCAAGAAGATCAACGTGATCAAGGAAGTCCGCGCGATCACCGGCCTTGGCCTCGGCGAGGCGAAGGCTCTGGTCGAGGGCGCTCCGAAGGCCGTCAAGGAAGGCGTGTCCAAGGACGAGGCCGAGAAGCTCAAGAAGCAGATCGAGGAAGCCGGCGGAACCGTCGAGCTGAAGTAA
>JBDZVP010000103.1:0-5586 GCA_040255765.1 Sphingomonadales bacterium
TTGCGCGCCATCGCCGCGAACGACGCCTGGTTCTGCGCCATTGCCTTGGCCGCGATCGCCGCGCTTTGCAGCGACGAGCTGTTCGCGGTCAGCGCCTGGAACGCCTTCGCATTCGCATTGAGCTGGGCAAAAGCCGACGCATTCGCACCGAGCGCCGCCATCGCCTTTGCATCATTTGCGAGTGCCGCAAACGCTTGCGCGTTAACCCGCATAGCCGGGTTGGTCCCGCCGAGCGCGGCAGCCTTGAACGCCGCGAAGTTCGCCGAATATTGAGCGAAAGCTTGCGGTTGCGACGCCATCGCCGCGAACGCCTGCGGGTGCGTAGCGAGTGCCGCGAACGCCTGCGGGTTGGTTGCAAGAGCTGCAAACGCCCGCGGGTTGCTCGAGAGGTTGGCGAACGCCTTCGAATTGATCGCCATTGCGGAGATTGCCGCGGCGTTGAGGTTGGCTGCGCCCATTTGCGAAGCCATGCTCTGCGCAGCGGTCGCCGCCGCAGAAAGCGCGCTAGCGTTCCCGGCGAGAGCCGAGAAAGCGGCGTGGTTCTGCGCCATCGCATTGATCGCAGCGAGGTTCGACGACAGGTTCGCGGCGAGGTTCTGGAACGCCTTTGCGTTGGCAGCCAGAGCGGAGAAGGCCGAAGCGTCGCTGCTCAGCGCCGCCATCGCCCTGGAGTCATTCGCGAGCGCCGCGAAGGCCTGTGCGTTGACACGCATCGCCGGATTGGTCCCGCCGAGCGCCGCAGCCTTGAACGCCGCGAAGTTCGCGGAATATTGAGCAAAGGCCTGCGGGTTGGTCGCCAGTGCCGCAAATGCTTGCGGATGGCTCGCCAGGGCGGCGAAGGCCTGCGGATGCGACGCGAGCGCTGAGAACATCTGCGGGTTGGTCGCGAGATTGGCGAACGCTTTCGAATTGATGGCCATCGCGCTCAAGGCCGCGGCCTGCGCCTGGCTCGCCGTTGCTGCGGCGGAAACCGCGGCGGCCGAAGCGGCCAGTTGCTGGAACGCGCGCGGATTGCTTGCGAGCTGCGCGAACGCCCTCGGATTGGCGGCCATCGCCGCCATCGCCTGCGGATTCGAGGCGAGCGCCGCGAATGCAGGATCGGCTGCAAGCTTCCGGAAGTTCGGGTCATTCACCATGACCTGGAAGGCGTCCGTCTGCATCAGTTCGGGAACGGACGTGTCGCCAAGTGTGACATCGCCTTCCCCAACCTGCGAGGCCTGGTAGCGTTCGGCTGGCGCGATCGTCCCGGCGCTGGGCCCGAGCGGAGGATAAACTCTCCCCACTCCATAGGCTCCCGCCGCGATGAGAATCACCGCCGCTCCCGAAAGTAGATATTTATTGCGATTGTTGGCCGTGGTCCCGGTCATGGCTCAACTCCCCTGTCGTTAACCGGAATTGGTTAACCGGACAGGGGTAACACTGCGGGGGCCAGAGTCAACAAAGAGCGGGCAAGTCGAACTGGCTGCTTCATTACTATCGAACGCTAATGCCGAAGTCATAGATATTTGCAGCCAAACATTCACTGCGGTTAACCGCTTTTATTCCCATAGCTTTGGAATCGCTGCGACTCTGACGCAGGCTCAATGACTCTCGGCGACCTGGCAAGCCCTCAGGGGCGCTGAAGATGAAAACAACAACAACAATGTAACGACTTGAGACAGATTAGAAATCGGGCTTGTCGGTTCAGGGTTAACCTGCTCTACACTGAATCCTTCGGCGTGCGACTCGCGCGTTTGGGGAAGGGGCACCCCGAATGGTTCGACCGGCAGTTGATTCGTTTCGTTTTCGGCCTGCGCGTCATCTGGCGCGGCTGTTGATGGGGACTCTGCTGACGTCGCTTGCGTCGGCCGCGGCGGCTCAGGCTCCTCCGCCCCCACAACCTTCGCAAACACTCCCGCCAACCCGCGAGGAAGTGACTCGGCCGGAGGCGCAGCCGATCGAGCGCCAAGCCCCCCAACTCGAGGTCGAGGGAGGAATTGAGCGCGCGCCCTGCGCCCTCGACAGTCCTGAGTTCGCCAACATCCGCTTCACTCTTCGAGGCGCGGTATTTGACGGCCTTCAGGGGCTTTCGCCAGGAGATCTCAACCCGTCTTTCACCGATGTGGTGGGCACCGATCAGCCGATTTCGGTCGTTTGTGCCATTCGTGATCGCGCCGCCACGATCCTCAGGAATGCAGGCTACATCGCCGCGGTCGAGGTTCCCCAGCAGAAAATTGCCGATGGAGTCGTCCACTTCCAGGTGCTGATGGCGCATCTCGTCCAGGTTCGAGTGCGTGGCGATGCAAGCGGCGCCGAACGGATTATCGCCGGCTATTTGAACCAGCTGACAAAGCAGCCGGTGTTCAACCGTTACGAAGCGGAGCGCTACCTCCTGCTTGCCAGCGATCTGCCCGGTTACAGTGTCCGCCTGACCTTGCGGCCGACCGGGAAGCCGGGCGAAGTGCTTGGCGATGTCACCGTTCAGCGGACGCCCGCTTATGCGGACATGAATATCCAGAACGGCGGATCGCATGCGTTAGGGCCCTGGGGCGGGTTTGCACGGGCCCAGTTTTTCGGTCTCACCGGGCTCGCCGACCGGACGACTCTCGCGGCCTTCTCGACCGCAGACTTCGACGAACAGCAGACCATCCAGCTCGGTCACGATTTTCGGTTCGGGCCCAGCGGGCTGGGTGCCTCCGGCTTGTTCACCTACGCCTGGGCGCATCCCTCGATCCCGGGCGGCGCCAACGTCCGCGCGCGGACCCTATTGGCGACCCTCCAGCTCGATTATCCCTTCATTCGCACGCTCGGCACGACCTTGCGCGGATCGACGGGGCTCGACTTCGTAAACCAGGCGGTCGACTTCAACGGCAAGCCCTTGTCTCGGGACAAGCTGCGGGTCGGCTTTCTCCGGCTCAACCTCGATGCCCTGAGCACCCGCTTTTCCAATGGACGTTCGCTCGCAGAACCGGAATGGCATCTCAGCGGGCAACTCGAGTTCCGAAAGGGCCTCGACATTTTCGACGCGACCGATCCATGCGGTCCCGCTGGAATCAACTGCGTCGCGCCGAATATCGGACCCAGCAGAACCGAGGGAATTTCAACCGCGGCGGTGGTCCGGGGGCTCCTCTACGGGGAATATCGCCCTGTTCCCAAGCTGACCTTCGCCCTTGGCGGCAGGGCGCAATACGCGTGGAAGCCGCTGCTTAGCTTCGAGGAATTCTCGGCCGGCAACTATACCGTCGGGCGCGGCTACGACCCTGGATCTCTGCTGGGCGATCGCGGCTGGGGAACACAGGCGGAAATTCGCGTCGGAAGCCGGATCCCGAGAGCAGCGAACAAGGCAGCCGTCGAAGGTTACGCCTTCTGGGATCATTCACGGGTCAGCAATCTCGACCGGTTGCTGGTCATCGACCAATCGAAGCATCTCGACTCCGTTGGTGCCGGAGCGCGAGTGACGTTCGATCGCTTCACGCTCGATGGCGGGCTCGCGGTGCCGCTCACCCGGATCGGTGCCCCCGCTCGCAAGCCGCCGGTGCGGTTCCTGATTTCGCTGACAACTCGGCTGTGGCCATGGAGCTATAAATGATGGCGTCAGTTAAGCCGGCGCTGCGACGGCAGCGCAGCAAGCTCTTCGTTTCGTGCGCAATGGTGGCCGTGGGCACGGCACTCGCGCTCCCGCAAGAGGCGCAGGCGCAATCGGCCCCCGGCGCGTTCCAGGGCAATCCGACGACCGCCCTTGGGACTGTCACCTATGATCGCGGCTCGATCGGAAGCGAGACGATTATTGTCGGAAGCCCTAATGCGACGATCAACTGGTCTCCCTACGACGCGAACGGCACCGGCCCGATCGATTTCCTTCCCAGCGGCTACGTGGCGACTTTCGTCAACGACCCGAACCTGACCGCCGACTATACCGTTCTCAACCGGATCGTTCCGACCGACCCCAGCCGCTCGATCATGCTTAACGGGCAGATCGTCAGCCAGATCACGGACGGGATCAATTCGTCGACCGGCGGGCATGTCTGGTTCTACAGCCCCGGCGGAATCCTGATCGGCTCCAGCGCGATGATCGACGTTGGCGGGCTTCTTCTTTCGACCGCGGACCTGCCGAACGGCTTCACGGCGAATTCCAGCGGCTTTTCCGCTTATTTCTCGGCGCCCGGTGGCTCGACATCCGCGATCCGGATCCTCGACGGCGCTCAGGTCAACGCCCTCCAGCAGGGCAGCTATGTGGCGCTGGTCGCTCCGCGGATCGAACAGGGCGGCAATGTTCAGGTGAATGGCGCTGCCGCCTACGTCGCCGGCGAACAGCTCAGCATGACGATGAACCAGGGGCTGTTCGATATCCAGGTGGATGTCGGCACCGACGATTCGAACGGAATCGTTCACAGCGGGACCACGGGCGGCCCCGCGAGCACGGATTCGGTCGCCGACCCGCACCGGATTTACATGGTCGCTGTTCCAAAGAACCAGGCGCTGACCATGCTTCTCGGAGGCAACGTCGGTTTCGAGAACGCGACCCAGGCGGGGGTCGAGAATGGCCAGATCGTGCTTTCGGCCGGATGGGCGGTTTCGGACAGCGGAGATTCGTGCTGCAGCTTCGGCCAGGTAACCACCACGCCTGCAAGTATCCAGATTGGGTCAGGAGCCTTCAACTCCGATGTGACCGCGATCGCTTCGACGGACATAATCGGGATCGCCGACACGGGCGACCTGACGTTTGCCGGAAATGTCTCCTTCGAATCTCCGAACGTCGTCATGCTCGGGGCCGAAAGCGGCAATCGCCTGCTCGTCGGAGGGCAGGTTTCGCTCCTCGCTAACGGCGGTTTCGACGGCACCGGCGATTTGGCGCTTCTCTACGCGAACGGCGGTGGATCGGTAGAAGTCGGCGGCGATGCGACACTGATTGCCAACGGCTTCGTCGGCATTGCCGGATCCGACGGAACGGCCGGCTCGGCGATCATCTCGGCCGACGCCGGCAATATTTCGATCGCAGGTACGACCGGTCTGTATGCGTCCGTGCCCGTCGCATCCACGGTGCCGAACGACGGCGGCGGAAGCGCTTACGGCGGGACTGCTTCGATCAGTTCGATCAACGGTGGCAATGTCGTACTTCACGACGTGCAGATGTTTGCGGACGCGAACGGGCAAGGGAATGGGGGCGGAAGCACTTTTACCGCTGGTTCGGGGTATGGCGGGAATGTCAGCCTCGTCGGCTCAGGAGGATCAATCAGCCTCGAGAACCTGACGGCGAGCGCTATCGGCGCCGGTGGCACCGCGATGTACCAGAATTACGCCGGTGGCGAGGGACGAGGAGGAAATATCTTCGTCAACGCCGATGGCGGCTCGGTAACGATCGCCGGCGATGTCGCAGCTGTTGCCAGCGGCTTCGGCGGCGACATGCTCGACACCGCTAGCTACGGAGGAACGGGTAGCGGCGGCTGGGCCGGGCTGAGCGCCGAAGACGGCACAATCGATGTTGCGGGTTCCGTCACCATCAACGCTGAAGGCTTCGGCGGCACCACCGCGGAAGGTGCGGTCGGCGGGATCGGTGGCGACGCCTATGGCGGCTATTCCATCATCAACACCTATGGACCCGGTTCG
>JBDZVP010000104.1:0-5512 GCA_040255765.1 Sphingomonadales bacterium
CGAAGCGGACCCGGATCGGGATCGACACGCCTTCACCACAGACGATGCACTCGCGATTGCGCAAGGCCGGGATGGCGTCGAGGAAACCGCGTGCGCCTTCGGGCATCGCCGCGCGCACGCAGGCCTGGTCGCGGTCGTTGTTCAAACGCATCGAGATGATCGTTCCGCACTGGGAAAGAACGCCTTCGGCGAGGTCCGACGGCCGCTGCGTAATGAGGCCGAGGCTGACGCCGTACTTTCGGCCCTCCTTGGCGATCCGCTCGAGAATCTTTCGAACCGCCTGGGCGCCAGAGTTTTCGTCCTTCGGCACGTAGCGGTGCGCCTCTTCGCAAACTAGCAGGATCGGGCGCTGTGCCTCGGTCCGCGACCAGATCGCATAGTCGAACACCATGCGGGCGAGCACTGAAACCACGACCGACGTGATGTCCGAAGGAACTCCGGAGACGTCGACGATCGAAATCGGACGTCCGTTCGCCGGAAGCCGGAACAGGCGCGAGATGAAGGCAGGCATCGAGTCCGAGACCAGCATCCCCGAGAACATGAAGGTGTAGCGCGGGTCGGCCTTCAGCTCGTCGAGCTTGGTCTTCAGCCGCTGGTAGGGAAGCGTGTCGCCGGCACGGTCGAGCTTGCCCATCTCGTTGGTGATGATGGTGTTGAGGTCGGTCAGCAAATAGGGGATCGGCGAGTCCACCGTCACCTTGCCGAACTGGCTCATGTCCTTGCCCTTGGTGCGCGCGGCGAGCAGGCACTTGGCGAGAATGTCGGAATCGCGCTCGCGCTCGGCGCCCTGCGTTGTCAGCAGGACCTCGCAATGCTCCTCGAAGTTCATCAGCCAATAGGGGAGCTGGAGGTTGTCGACGTTGAACAGCTCGCCGCAACCCTTGAAGGCCGCCGAATATTCGCCGTGCGGGTCGATCATCACGATGTGACCCTCGGGGCTGAGCTGCGAAATCCGGTGAAGGATCAGTGAAACAGACGTCGATTTACCGGTACCGGTCGATCCCAGGACCGCGAAATGCTTCGACAGCATCGGGTCGACGTAAAGCGCGCCGCGGATGTCGTCGGTCGGATAGACGGTGCCGATCTCGATATTGGCTTCGTCGCTTGCGGCGAAGACGGCGCGAAGGTCGTCGGTCGTGACCGGTTGAACCTCGCAGCCGGGGATCGGGTAGCGGGTGACGCCGCGGCGGAAGTGACTCATCGTCCCCGAACTGGTGCGGCTGCCCTCGCCGAGGAAGTCGACCAGCGCGCTGATACCGCCATTGTCGTCGGCGCTCATGGTCCGGACGTTGGCGATCAGCCACGTATTGCCGACCACCATCTTCACCTGGCTGCCAACCTGGCCTGACATCGCGACGGCTGGGTCGGGGTGAGGCTGCAGAGAAAGCAGAACCTCGGTATTCATCTGGATTCGCGAGCCCGAACCGGCGATCTCGACCACCTGGCCGATCGGCGGCAGCTCGGTGGATGGCCCCCTGGCGGTTGTCGGCTGAGCTTCCTCATCGAAGCTGCTCATCTCGTCGATGAACTGGCGCAGGTTCGGCTGATCGTCCATGTCTCGTATTTGCTCCCACACGCATGTCGCGGCGGGACTGGCGCTACAGCAGAGCCGTTAAAATTTACCTTAGATATTAGGCGCGGAAATCTAAATCCGGCGCCGGAAAATCGCTACCGCCGCCCATCCGAGCGCAAGCGACAACAGGACGGAGAACAATCCATAGAGCGCCGAGTAGCGCCGCGCGGCGACCGCGATGAAGCGCTCGAACCCGCTCTTGCCAATCTCGATGTCGCGTGTCGCTGCCGCCAGCACCCGCCCGTCGGAAACGAGGAAGGTCTCGGCGGTATAGGTACCGACGGGGACCTGGCTCGGGACGTGGATCGTCGCCCGGTAGAGGACCCCATCGGTGATTTCCACGCCGTGGTCGTCTTGAGAGTAGAGGCCCTGGCGCTGGCGAAGATCGAGAAGGCCCGCCTCGAACCGGCGCGCGCGATCCGGAAGGGCGCTGGTGCCGGGCGACAGCTGCAGGTTGCGGATTCCGAGCTCGTAAATGGCTGCGGTACGGTCATCGACCAGCTTGGAAACCGGGTTCGACGAGGCGACAGCGTAAAAAGAGGGGGCGGAGCGGAATCGGCTGGAATCGGCGTTCATCCAGATCCCCGCGATCCGCTGCTTTTCGCGGACGATGATCGGCTCCGCAGGGCCTTTGACGACGATGACTACGTCGGGGCGGTTCTTCGGCACCCGTCCGCTCGGATAGACGATCGCGCCGAACAGAAGCAGTTCCGCACCCGCGAACGTGTAGCGGATTTCGACCTGACGGGACGACACGTCTGGAACCAGCGTCGGTTTGTCGGCGCCAACCAGGGCGATCGAGGCAAGCGCCAGCAGGGTTGCAATCTGGCGCTTCATAGCGGCGCGATCGTGAAGATTTCGTCGGGGTGCCAGAACAAGCCGATGAACATCCTGAGGGCCACCAGCAGGATGAGAACGGCCAGTGCCAGCCGCAGCAGGTCTGGCTTCAGCCGGGTTGCAAGCAAGGCGCCATATTGCGCTCCGAAAACACCGCCAATCAGAAGCAGGCCGGCAAGGACGATGTCGACTGCGTGGGTGGTGACCGAATGGATGAATGTCGTCGCCGCGGTGACTGCAAGGATCATTGCAAGCGAAGTGCCGACCACGACCCGCGCCGGCATTCCAAGCAGATAGATCATTGCCGGGACGATGATGAATCCGCCGCCGACGCCAAGCAGGACGGTGAGGATTCCAGTCCCGACGCCAAGGACCAGCGGCGCGATCGGCGAGATGTAAAGGCCGGAAGCGGAGAATTTCCATCGCATCGGAAGCGATGACAGCCAGCGCGTATGCGTGGTCGGCCCCGCCGCCTCGGCGTGCTTCCCGATATAGCCGAGGGCGACCATGGCATCGCGCAGCATCAGCGAGCCGATCCAACCGAGCAGAACGACGTAAAGAAGGCCGATCACCAGGTCGATTTGTCCGCTCGCCTGCAACGCCCTGAAGACGAACGCCCCGGCGATCGAGCCGAACAGCCCGCCGACGGTCATCACTGCGGCCATTCTCAGGTCGGCGCCCCCGCGGCGAAGGTGGACCGCAACCCCGGCGACGCTTGCCCCGGTGATCTGCGTTGCGGCTGAAGCGACGGCGACTGGCGGAGGGATTCCGTAGAAGATTAGCAGCGGAGTCGTCAGGAATCCGCCGCCGACTCCGAACATGCCGGACAGCACTCCGACGACCGCGCCAAGCAGGATGATCAGCAGGGCGTTGACCGACTGGCCGGCGATCGGGAGGTAGATGTCCATCGTCGGCGAGGACGCTAGCGGCAAAGCCGCGGCTGGCCAACGCTTCGTACGGTTGGAACCTGAAGCTAGAAATCGGCGGCGACTGTTAGCGCCGGCCCTGACGACGGCTCGGCACGCCCAGCGAGCCGCTGCCGCCAGTCGACATGGGCGTAGATGTTGTCGCGAAGGCGTACCGAAACCCTCGGTCCCGCATCAATCCGGTAAATGCCGGGCTGGTAGCCGCCCCACAGCCCGAGTCCCGCCGAGAACCGGCCCCACACGGGCCGGGTGAACGAAAGCGCCCCATCGGCGAAAAGATCGCGGCTGTTGAGGCCGACGACCCCAGCCTGGAAATAGGCATCGAGGCTGAAATCGAGCGGCATCGGCTGGCGGTAGAGCCCGCCCTCCGCGAACAAGGCGAATGCCGACCGCCCGTTGCCCCGGCCAACGGCTTGCCGCCGCTCGGCGGTAATCGCGATCGGGATCGAGCGGAAAGGAGTGACCCTCACCCCGCCCGCGACCTCAACACCTCGGGAGCCGCCGACGGGCGAAGTGGTTCTCACCGATGCGGCCAGCCAGCGGTTGAAATTATAGGCCAGCCGGACTCCGGCCTGGCTTCCGCCCAGGGTGCCGCCGCTTGCGAGCGCGCCGGGTTCCGACGGTCCGCGAAGAAGCGCCCAGGTCGTCATCTGCAGGCGATCGAGCCGGGGCTGCACCACCGGCTGGGCCGGGAACACGGGAATCGGGCGGCTCTGTGCCAGCGGCAGGGCAGGAAGCGCCGAGAGCTTCCAGTCACTGTACGTCGCCGATGGGGAGTTGAACGGAAGGCCGGGCGCGGTGGACGATGCCAAATGCCATGCCGGGCGCGGCGGGATTGGCTGCTGCTGAGTGGATCGCGAGGGTATCGCGTAGGCATAGCCATAAGGGATGTAATAACCGGCCGGAACCGGCACGGGCGCATAGCCCGGATAAGCGGGTGCCTGCGGCACAGCCCGGACGGGCGGGAGCGGGGGGAATTGAGTCGCCACAATCGGCGGAAGAGCGCTTGCGGGCGGTTCCTTCGCGTAGCTGACGGTGAAGCCCGGAATGGCGCCGAGCGTGACTGCACGAACGCCTGCCCAGCCCACGAGAACGAGGGCGAGAAACCGGATCGGGGCGCTCACGCCGATATTTCTTTCGGGAACCGATGCCGGGTCTTGTCCCAGGCTGGAGGCGATCGGCCGAGGTAAATCACCAACGCCCGAGCCGCCGCGCAAATCGCGATCAGGTTGCCGACGACAAGGCGCGGAACCGAGCGCACACCTTCCCGCCAGCCATAAGCCGAGCCGGTGAACAGGGCCCGCATCGCGATCCGCCACAGCAGGAGCCAGAGATTGATCCACAAGAGTGTGGAGAGCATCGGGTCGATTCCGACCTGTACAGGCGCGCCGATCGCTTCGGCCAGCCACAGCTGCGACCAGATCAGGGCGGCAAGATAGCCAGACAGGAGGAGCAGAGCGGCGATCGGTCCGCGGCGATCGCGCATCCGCATCCAGCGCTCGCCGAGGCCTCCGCGCCAGCCGAGCCGGTCCCATCCGGTCAGCGCAATGCCTCCAAGCCAGCGCGCCTTCTGCCGAACCGCCTCGCCGAACGTCGCGGGGAAGTGCCCCCTGCTGGCGATTACCCCCCGATTTCCCGGGACCGCGGGCATCCGGACGAAGATGGTCTTCATCCCCAATTCGCCCATCCGAAGCCCGAGTTCGTAATCCTCGGTCATGCTTCCATCGGCGAATGGATAGCCCTCGTTGAGAGCGGCCAGGCGCGCCAGCGGCTCGCGGGCGATCGCGCAGCCGACCCCGGCGAGCGGAATCGAGGCTCCGATGGCCTCGCGAACAACAAGCTCTTTGGAGTGCGCCTCCGCAAATTCGTCGCAATAATGACCCGCCACCCAACGCGAGTTGGGATCGGGGAGCGGCTGGACCGGGAGCTGGATCAGCGCGGCGCGGTCGATCAGGCTGTTGAATACGACCAGTTCGAGCGGATGAACGACGTCCTCGGAATCGTGGAGAACGACGGCCGAGGCCGATATATTTTCCCGAAGCTCATATTCGATCAGCGCGTCGTAGAGATGATTGAGGCAATCGGCCTTGGTCGTTGGCCCATCCTCGTGAACGACAACCACTTCGATCCGCGGGTCGCGAACGCTCGCGATTGCCGCGGCGGTCGCCGGATCGTT
>JBDZVP010000105.1:0-5398 GCA_040255765.1 Sphingomonadales bacterium
GCGAAGTCCGGCTGGCCGGTGATCGGGCACAGCGAGGTGAACTCGGGCGCGGCGAAACGCACGAGGTACAGCTCCTGCGGCCGCGGGTTCGGGACGTAGTCGAGCACCGCCTCTTCGGGGGAGGCGGGGAGGGTGCTCTGCTTTCCGAGATGCTTGGGTTCAGTCACTTCAACCGCTCATCCTGAGTAGCCGGTGAAATCGGCGTAGCGAAGGATCCTTCGATACGGGGCTTCCGCCCCTACTCAGGATGAGCGGTCGAGGGAAGTTTCGACGTTGTCCGGCAACGCCCAGTCGATCGGTTCGAGGCCGCGCTTCTCGAGGAACGCGTTCGCTTTCGAGAAATGGCGGCAGCCGAAGAACCCGCTGTGGGCGCTAAGCGGCGATGGATGCGGCGCCTTCAGCACGAGGTGCTTCGAGCTATCCACGAACGCCGCCTTCTTCTGCGCGTAGCTTCCCCAAAGCATGAAGACGACCGGCTCGGTCTTTTCGTTGACCAGCCGCACCACCGCGTCGGTGAAGCGCTCCCACCCGCGCTCGCGGTGCGATGCGGCTTGCCCCATCTCGACCGTAAGCACGCTGTTGAGGAGGAGCACGCCCTGGCTTGCCCAATGTTCGAGGAAGCCGTGGCGGCTGGGGAGGACACCGAGGTCGCTCTGCATCTCCTTGAAAATGTTGACGAGGCTCGGCGGCGGGCGGACCCCCGGCATGACCGAGAAGCACAAGCCATGCGCCTGGCCTTCGCCATGATAGGGGTCCTGCCCGAGGATGACGACGCGCACCTTGTCGAGCGGAGTCAGGTCGAGCGCCCGGAACCAGTTGGAAGCGCGCGGGAAGATTGTCCGCCCCTTCTCCCGCTCCCCGACAAGGAATCGCTTCAACTCGCTGATGTACGGCTGCTCGAATTCCGCGCGCAGCGGGCCCAGCCAGCTGGGGTGAAGTTTGATCTCCCGGCTATTCATTTTGGCGTTCTGGCGCCTATCTTCGCTAAATGGAATCGCTTGTCTCTACGCAATGGCTTGCCGACCATCTCGGGGAGCCCGGCCTAACCATCGTCGACGCCAGCTGGTTCATGCCGGCGAGCGGCCGCGACGGCCGCGAGGAATATCTGCGCTCCCATATCCCCGGCGCCCGCTTCCTCGACATCGACGCGGTCAGCGACAAATCCAACCCGGCGCCGCACATGCTTCCGGGCGCGGAGGATTTCGCGCGCGCGATGGAAGAGATCGGAATCTCCAGCGACGATCGAATCGTCGTCTATGACAACTCGCCGATCCGGACGGCGGCGCGCGGCTGGTTCATGCTCCGCCACTTTGGAGCGAAGGTCGCGATCCTCGATGGCGGCTTCCAGAAATGGACCTCGGAAGGACGCCCTGTCGAAGTCGGGGAGCCGGAACGGCGCGAGGTCACGTTCAACGCTGCCGAGCGGCCGGAGGAAGTCGTCACGAAGCAGGAGATTCTCGCCGGAATCCCGCTTCCGGTCGTCGACGCCCGGGGTCCGGCCCGGTTCGATGGCAGCGAAGCCGATCCGCGTCCGGGGATCGCCGCGGGCCACATTCCCGGCGCCCGCAACGTGCCTTTTTCGGCGATCTACAACGAGGACGGCACCTTCAAGAGTCGCGAGGAACTGCACCGGCTGTTCGAAAGTGCCGGAGCGAATGCAGTGCAGCCGTTCGTCGCAAGCTGTGGGTCGGGCGTGACCGCCAACGCGCTGATTTTCGCCGCGCACCTCCTCGGCAACGACGAAGCGAAACTCTACGATGGAAGCTGGAGCGAATGGGGCGCCGATCCGGCAACCCCGAAGGAGCTTGGTCCGGCGGCCTAGCTGGCGAAAATTCGCTCGAGGTCCTTGAGCCCGGTCTTCAGTTCGTCCGCGATGACCCGAAGCGCGGTGACGCTCGCGTCGAGTCCCTGCTCGCGCTGGAACGACACTGCCTCGAGGCCAACGGTCGCCACCGCGATCAGCTCGGCCGAGCGGCGGTCGAAGCAGCGCCTGGCTGCCCCGTCCGCGCTCTCCCACCGCGCCGATATCCGGTCGTCGAGATCGTCAGCCGGTCCGCCGCCGAACTCGTCCACCACGCGCAAGGCATTGCGGACACTCGCAAGGCGAGTGACGGGTTCCGGGCGGAGCCGCTCCGCGGGTTGCGGTGCGGGGGCTTGGGCGAACAGGTGCAACATGGCGCCCGTTGTGAACGGGCGTGCCTAAGAAAGTGTGAAGAACCTCCCCGTTGCGCAGGAATGGGGAGGGGAACCGTTCAGTGCAGCTGAATGGTGGAGGGGCCCCTCCGTCAGCGCTTCGCGCTGCCACCTTCCCCATGCACTCCGTGCACAGGGAGGAGCGATCAGGTCCGGCCCTCCGGCGGAATGTCTCGAAGGATCCAGCCGCGCTGGGGGATCGTCTCGATGAACTCGGCGCCGCCCGCCGCGCTCCTGAGCTTCTTGCGAAGCTTGGAGATGAAGACGTCGATGATCTTGGGCTGCGGCTGGTCGTCGGCGCGGCGATAGAGGTGCTTCAGGAGCATCGCCCGGGTGACCACGTTGTTGCGGGCGAAGGCCAGCAATTCGAGCACGCGATATTCCATCTCGGTGATTCCGATCGGGTGGCCGTCGATCCGGATCAGGCGCTGGACCTGGTCGACCGACAGGCGGCCGCCGCAGAGCGTCTCCGGCATTTCGCCGCCCGATGCACGAAGCGAAGCAACCAGCTTCGACGCGGCTTCATCGCTTTCCTCGCGCGAGACGCTCGTTGGCGAGCCGATCAGCGCCTGCTGGATTTCGGCGAGCGCCTTGTGCGCTTCCTCGACCAGCCGAGTGCCTTCCTCGAAGCGCCGCCGCGAGCGGTCGAGCATCGACTCGATCTCGACGAGGCGGGTTGAGAGAGTTTCTTCGGCCATTCGTTCGCTTCCCCCGGGCTCTCGCTTTTACGGTATCTGTGCGGAGGCGACCTGCGTGTCGCTCTGCGGCGCCGCAAGGATCGTCCGCGTCGTCTCGCCCATGTCGACGACGTTGGTGTTGGGATCGCCGGCGATCGAGCGGGCGCCGAGTGCGACACGGTCGCGGCCCGCCTCGTCAAGGAGCAGCGATTCCGACTGCGGGCGCGGCGCCGGGCCGCCGAACAGGGCCTCGATCGCCTGCTGCTGGGCATCCTGCGGAGTCGCGGTCGCGGTTCCCGCAACCGGCGGGGTCAGCGAATAATCGGGCGGAATCACCAGCGGTGCGTTGCGGGCGACGGCGAACTCGTCGGGCGTCCCCGACTTGCTCTTGAACAGCGCGCAGCCGCCAAGCGCAATCGCCGGGATCAGGACGAGGGATAGGCTCTTACGCATTTTCGACGGACTCCTTGGGCAGCTTCTTGTGCTCGTCTTTGATCAGGAACGCGCGCACTAACAGGATGACGACGCCGATGCTAATCGCTGCATCGCCGACATTGAAGACCAAAAAGGGGCGGAACGCCCCGAAGTGAAGGTCGGCGAAGTCGACGACGAAGCCGTGGCGGACGCGGTCGAGGATATTGCCGAGCGCTCCGCCGAGGATCAGCCCGAGCGCCGCCTGGTCCCAGCGGCGCTTCTCGCGACCGATCCACACGGCGACGGCGATGGCGATTGCGGTGGTCAGGGCGACCAGCATCCAGCGCCCGGTCTCCGTCTCGGCATTGAGCAGCCCGAGCGAGATCCCGTTATTCTCGGTCCAGGTCAGGTTGAAGAAGGGCAGCAGATAGATTTGCCCGACTTCCTGGAGGCGAAGCGGCCCCGACACGATCCACTTCGCTAATTGATCGAGCGCGAAGATCACCAGCGCGATCGAAAAGCCAAACGTCCGCTCACGCATCGACGAACTCCTCGCAGCGGTCGCACAACGCTCCGTCCTCCTCGACTTCGGGCAGGTAGCGCCAGCACCGGCCGCACTTGTGATTGTGCGTTTTTGAAATCTTCAGCGTGGCGCCCTGATGAACCGTCGAGCTGATGAAAAGCTCGGCGAGAAAATCAGCGGGCGCGGGAAGCTCCGGGAGCGTGACTTCCGCCTCCAGGCTCGACCCGATGACCTTGTCGCGCCGCAGGGGTTCGATCGCCTCGGTAACGGTCGAGCGAAGCTCGCGAAGGTGCGCCCAGAACGCGTTGTCAGCCTCAACCTGCGGAATCTCCGGCCACTCCACCAAATGCACCGACCCCGCGTCCGCATAGCGCGTGCCCCAGACTTCCTCGGTTGTGAAGACCAGCACCGGCGCAAGCCAGCGGACCAGCGCTTGGAACAGGATATCCAGCACGGTGCGGTAGGCCCGCCGCGTGTCGGACTGCTGCCCGCTCAGCGCGTTGACGTCGCAATAGAGGACGTCCTTGCGGATATCGAAATAGAAGGCGCTCAGATCCTCGTTGGCGAAGTCCGAGAGCAGCCGCGTGTAGGCGTTGAAGTCGAAGTCGTTCACCGCCTGGCGGAGCTTGGCGTCCAGCTCCCCGGTCAGGTGGAGCATGTAGCGCTCCAGCTCCGGCATCGCGGCCACGTCGCTCACCCGGTCCTCAGACGAGAAGTCCGCCAGCGCGCCGAGAAGGTAGCGGAAGGTGTTGCGCAGCTTGCGATACTGGTCCGCGACCCCGCCCAGGATCTCCTTCCCGATCCGGTGATCCTCGGTGAAATCGACGGAAAGCGCCCACAGCCGAAGGATGTCCGCGCCGTATTCCTTCATCAGGTCGAGCGGGCTGATCGTATTGCCCAGGCTCTTGGACATCTTCATGCCCTTGGCGTCCATGGTGAAGCCGTGGGTCAGGATCGCGTCGTACGGCGCCCGGCCACGGGTGGCGCAGCTTTCCAGAAGCGAGGACTGGAACCAGCCGCGGTGCTGGTCGGAGCCCTCGACATAGATGTCCGCGGGCCAGACGAGGTCGGGCCAGCGCCCGCTTTCGAGAACGAAGGCGTGGGTACAGCCGCTGTCGAACCAGACGTCGAGGATGTCGCCGACCATCTCGTAATCGGCGGGATTGCGCGTTTCGCCAAGGAAATGGGCGGCGCTGGACTCGTCCCAGGCATCGACGCCCCGCTCGCGGATTGCCTCGACGATGCGCTTGTTGACGTTCTCGTCGACCAGGACCTCACCGGTCGCGCGCTCGACGAACAAGGCGATGGGCACACCCCAGGCGCGCTGGCGGCTGATCACCCAGTCGGGGCGCCCCTCGACCATCGACTGGAGCCGGTTGCGGCCCTTTTCGGGGACGAAGCGGGTGTCGGCGATGGCGTGGAGAGCGACTTCGCGAAGCGAACGCTTCGGGCGCTTCTCGAGCGGCTTTTCGAGCAATGCGCCGCCTTCATTCTCCCAGCGCCCCTCGAAGAACCAGCGGCAGCTCCGCTCGTCCATCAATTTGTCCATCGGGATGAACCATTGGGGCGTGCAGCGGTAGATGACCTTGGC
>JBDZVP010000015.1:0-1443 GCA_040255765.1 Sphingomonadales bacterium
CGACGATCCGCATGCTCGGCTCGGGCGGATAGATGTAGGTGTTGCGGACCGCGAATTCTTTCAGGATGTCGTTCTGGATCGTGCCCGTCAGCTTGGCGTGCGGGACGCCCTGCTCCTCTCCGGCGACGATGAAGAAGGCCATGACCGGAAGAACCGCGCCGTTCATCGTCATGCTGACCGACATCTGGTCGAGCGGGATTCCGTCGAAGAGCAGTTTCATGTCCTCGACGGTATCGATCGCGACTCCCGCCATCCCCACGTCGCCGGCAACGCGCGAATTGTCGCTGTCGTAGCCGCGGTGTGTGGCGAGGTCGAAGGCGACCGACAGGCCCTTCTGCCCCGCCTTCAGATTGCGGCGGTAGAAAGCGTTCGACTCCTCCGCTGTCGAGAAGCCGGCGTACTGGCGGATGGTCCACGGCCGGCCCGCATACATCGTTGCATAGGGACCGCGCGTGAAGGGCGGCTCGCCCGGATTGCCCGGGTCGATGCCCGCAGCATCGTTCGGCCCGTAAACGACCTTCAGGTCGATCCCTTCAAGTGTCTTGCGGCTGATCTCGTCACTCATCGGCGCTCGCCCTAGCAGGCCATTTGGATTTTCGGAATTGGCCGGGCGCACTCCGCGGAGCGATAAATGGCGAAGCGTTCGCTCTCCTCACGCGTTGAATCGGCGAAAGGAGAAGCATCATGCCTGCCAAATCCAAGGCACAGCAGAAAGCAGCAGGAGCGGCCCTGTCCGCCAAGCGCGGCGACACACCGAAAAGCGAGCTGAAAGGCGCTTCCAAGTCGATGATGTCGATGAGCGAAAAAGAGCTCGAGAAAATGGCTTCGACCAAGCGCAAGGGGAAACCCGAGCACGCCAGCTAAGGCTCTCCCTTGCCGAACGATTAGGCTTTAGCTGGCCTCGTTGCGGCGTTACGGCCGTTCCATGGCCGGCGCCGCAACCAAAGCCCAGCAGATCGAGAAAGCCGCCGGGCTCGTCCTGATCGCGTCCGCGGTGCTCGCGCTTGCGGCAGCCAACAGCGGGCTTGCGGGATCCTATCACGCTTTGCTCGACTTCCAGTTCGGGCCGGCATTGCCTCGGATCGGCGTGCCCACGGTTCATTTGTGGGTCGCCGACGCGCTGATGGCGCTGTTCTTCCTGCTGGTTGGTCTGGAAGTAAAGCGCGAGTGGTACGAAGGGCGCCTCTCGACCGCGGCGGAGCGGCGGCTCCCGTTCATCGCGGCGGGAGCCGGCATGGCGCTGCCGGCGCTGGTTTATGTTGCGGTCGTGCGATTCGACCCGGCCCTGGTGCACGGCTGGGCCATTCCGGCGGCCACCGACATCGCATTCGCAATCGGCGTGCTCGCGCTCCTGGGCGCGCGCGCCCTGCCCTCGATCAAGCTGTTGCTGGTGACGATCGCGATCATCGACGACGTCGGCGCGGTGCTCATCATCGCACTCTT
>JBDZVP010000015.1:1543-6102 GCA_040255765.1 Sphingomonadales bacterium
ATGTTCGGCGTGATGCCTCTGTTCGGGTTCGTGAGCGCCGGGGTTCATATCAGCGGCGTGGGCGAACTCCTGCAGCCGTTGCCGCTGGCCGTCGGGCTCGGGCTCTTCATCGGCAAGCAGGCCGGTATCTTCGGCGCGACCTGGCTGGTGGTCCGCTCCGGGCTGGCGAAGATCCCCGCCGGGGCGTCGTGGCGGCATGTCTATGGCGCCGCGCTGCTGTGCGGAATCGGTTTCACCATGAGCCTGTTCATCGGCGGCCTCGCCTTTCCGGGGCGGCCGGACGAAGTGGACGCGGCGAAGCTTGGGACCCTCGCGGGATCGCTGCTTTCCGCGATTGCCGGCTGGGTCGTGCTGCGCTTCGCCGGACGGGGGGAAGCGGTGCCCGGCGAAGATGACGAGGCGCACGAGATATTCGGCGAGGATTGGAAAGACGCCGGCGAGGAAAGCGCCTGATGCGCTGTTTCTGGGACGAGCGGCAGCGGGCGCACAAGCCGTCCGGCGAATTTTTCAACGGCGCATTCCATGCCGCCGCCGAACATCGCGGACGGGTCGATTCGATTCTGGGCAGCATCGGCAACGTCGAACCACCGCCGGATCGCGGGTTGGTGCCGCTTCGCCGGGTTCATTCGCCGGCCTATCTCGACTTCCTCGAGTCCGCTCATGCGCAATGGCGCGCGGCGGGACGCGAGGGGGATGCCTTTCCCTACACCTTCCCGATCGTCCGCCGGAGACCGCTTGCGTTCAACCGGATCGACGGCGACCTTGGCCTGTACGGCTTCGACACCTCGACGCCGATTGCAGACGGCACATGGGAGTCCGCTTACTGGAGCGCGCAGACCGCGCTCGCCGGAGTCCGGCCGGCGCTCGACGACGGCCTCGCTTTCGCTTTGTGCCGGCCGCCCGGCCATCATGCCGGCGCCGACTATTTTGGCGGCTATTGCTACCTCAACAACGCCGCCATCGCGGCCCAGGCTGGGCTCGATGGCGGCCTGTCCCGCGTTGCGATCCTCGACATCGACTATCATCACGGCAACGGAACCCAGGATATTTTCTATGGCCGTGGCGACGTCGCCTTCGCCTCGATCCATGCCGATCCCGCAACAGACTATCCCTTCTTCTGGGGCCGCGCCGACGAAACCGGCGAGGGCGAAGGCGCGGGCGCGAACCTCAACCTGCCGCTGCCGCGAGGGACGACATGGCGGCAATATGCGCAGGCATTGCAGACGGCGCGCGAATGGCTCGGCTCGTTCTCGCCCGAGCTCCTCATCGTCTCTTTCGGAGCGGACACCTGGGGCGGCGATCCGATTAGCCATTTCCAGCTCGAGACCGCCGAATATCGCGCGGTTTCGAGTCGCATCGCAGCGGCGGGATTTCCGACGCTCGTCCTGATGGAAGGCGGCTATGCCGTTGAAGCGCTGGGCGCCAACGTCGCCGAGTTCCTCGGCGGGTTCTAGAGCTTCTCGGTCAGCTCCGGGACGATCTTGAACAGGTCGCCGACGAGGCCGATGTCCGCGACCTGGAAGATCGGCGCTTCCTCGTCCTTGTTGATTGCGACGATGACCTTCGAATCCTTCATTCCGGCGAGGTGCTGGATCGCGCCCGAAATGCCGATGGCGATATAGACGCTTGGTGCGACGATCTTGCCGGTCTGGCCGACCTGGTAGTCGTTGGGCGCATAGCCCGCGTCGACCGCGGCGCGCGATGCTCCGACCGCGGCGCCGAGCTTGTCGGCGAGCGGGTCGAGCAGCTTGTGGAAGTCTTCGCTACTGCCGAAGGCGCGGCCGCCGGAGACGATGACTCCAGCACTCGTCAGCTCGGGCCGCTCGCTTTTCGAAGCTTCCAGGCCGACGAAGGTGGAGATGCCGGTAGGCTGGCCTGCATCGACCTTTTCCACCGATGCGTTTCCGCCCTCGCGCGCCGCCTTGTCGAAGGCCGTGGTGCGGACGGTGATCACCTTCTTCGAATCGTTCGACTTGACCGTCGCGATCGCATTTCCGGCGTAGATCGGGCGGGTGAAAGTATCCGCGCTCTCGACCGACAGCACGTCGCTGACCTGCATGACATCGAGCAGCGCCGCGACACGAGGCGCAATGTTCTTGCCGGTGGTGGTGGCAGGAACCACGAACGCGTCGTAGTCCTCCATCAGCTTCGCAGCGACCGGCGCCACTTCTTCGGCGAGCTCATGATCGAGGTGCGCCGCATCGGCGACCAGCACCTTCGAGATGCCCGCGATCTTCGCCGCTTCGTCAGCGACGGAGCCGACATTCGACCCGGTGACGAGCGCGTGGACTTCGCCCAGTTTCGAGGCAGCGGTGACGGCCGGCAGCGTCGCGTCGCGGACGCTCTTTCCGTCATGTTCGACGAGAACGAGAACGCTCATTTCGCAACTCCCAGGGCCTTCAATTTGTCGACAAGCTCGTCGACCGAGCCGACCTTGATCCCCGCCTGCCGCTTGGGCGGTTCGGCGACCTTGATGGTTTCAAGTCTCCTCGCGATTTCGACGCCCAGTTCGTCCGGAGTCTTGGTCGCAAGCGGCTTCGACTTGGCCTTCATGATGTTGGGAAGCGACGCGTAGCGAGGCTCGTTGAGACGAAGATCGGTGGTGACGACCGCGGGGATCTTCAGCTCCTCGGTCTCAAGGCCACCGTCGACTTCGCGGGTCACCTTGAGCTTGCCGCCCTCGGCTTCGACCTTCGAAGCGAACGTCCCCTGCGGCCAGCCGAGCAGCGCTGCCAGCATCTGGCCGGTCGCATTATTGTCGTCGTCGATCGCCTGCTTGCCGAGCACGACCATGTCGGGCTTTTCCTCGTCGGCGATCTTGGCGAGGATCTTGGCGACGCCCAGCGGCTCGATCTCTTCGTCCGTCTGAACGAGGATCGCGCTATCGGCGCCCATCGCCAGCGCGGTGCGAAGCGTCTCCTGCGCCTTGGCCGGGCCGATCGACACGGTGACGATCTCGCTCGCGACGCCTTTTTCCTTGAGGCGAATGGCTTCCTCGACCGCGATCTCGTCGAAGGGGTTCATGCTCATTTTCACGTTGGCAAGATCGACGCCCGAGCCGTCCATCTTCACCCGCGGCTTCACGTTGAAGTCGATGACGCGTTTGACCGCGACGAGGAGTTTCATCGATTCACTCTCCAAACCCGTTCGCCCTGAGCCTGTCGAAGGGCTGTTGTTCACTTAAGGAAATGCAGGGCTTCGACAAGCTCAGCCCGAACGGCAATTATGCGAGCACCTCAGCCTTCACTTCGGCGACGATCTTCTTCGCCGCATCGCCCAGGTCGTTGGCGGGGATGATCGGAAGGCCGCTGTTGGCGAGGATGTCCTTGCCCTGCTGGACGTTGGTGCCTTCGAGGCGAACCACCAGCGGCACTTTCAGGTCGACCTCGTGCGCTGCGGCGACGATGCCCTCGGCGATGATGTCGCAGCGCATGATCCCGCCGAAGATGTTGACGAGGATGCCTTTGACCGCCGGGTCGCTGAGGATGATCTTGAACGCCGCGGTTACCTTTTCCTTGTTGGCGCCGCCGCCGACGTCGAGGAAGTTGGCGGGCTCGGCGCCATTCAGCTTGATGATGTCCATCGTCGCCATGGCGAGACCGGCGCCGTTGACCATGCAGCCGATATTTCCGTCGAGCTTGATGTAGGCGAGGTCGTATTTCGACGCCTCGATCTCGGCTGGATTCTCCTCGGTGAGGTCGCGAAGCTGCTCGATGTCCGGATGGCGGAATTCGGCATTGTTGTCGAAGCCGACCTTGGCATCCAGGACCAGCAATTCGCCCTTGTCTGTAACCGCAAGCGGGTTGATCTCGATCTGCGACGCGTCGGTGCCGAGGAACGCGTCGTAGAGCTTGGCGACAATCTTGCCGCACTGCTTCGCAAGGTCGCCCGTGAGGTTAAGCGCCGCCGCGACTTCCCGGCCATGGTGCGGCATCAGCCGAGTCGCGGGGTCGACGGTCAGCGTGTGGATTTTCTCGGGCGTCTCGTGCGCGACCTTCTCGATCTCGACTCCGCCCTCGGTCGAAGCGACGATCGCGACCCGGCTCGACTCGCGATCGACGAGAAGCGCGAGGTAGAATTCCTTGGCGATGTCGACTCCGTCGGTGATGTAGAGTCGCTGGACCTGCTTTCCGGCAGGTCCGGTCTGCACCGTCACCAGCGTCTTGCCGAGCATCTCCGCGGCATTCTCGCGGACCTCGTCGATCGAGTGGGCGAGGCGAACTCCGCCCTTGGCCGACTCGGGAAGTTCCTTGAACTTGCCCTTGCCGCGGCCTCCCGCGTGGATTTGCGCCTTGACGACCCAGAGCGGCCCGGGAAGCTTCTTCGCGGCCTCGACTGCCTCGTCGACGCTCATCGCGGCAAAGCCCGCGGGCACCGGCACTCCGAACTTCGAAAGAAGCTCTTTCGCCTGATATTCGTGGATGTTCATGGGCTGCGCCCTTAATCAGAAGAGCGCAGCGATGCAAAGCGACTCCGCCCCCGTCCGAAAGATCATCCACGTCGACATGGACGCTTTCTATGCGTCTGTTGAACAGCGCGATAACCCGGAGCTTCGGGGT
>JBDZVP010000015.1:6202-28724 GCA_040255765.1 Sphingomonadales bacterium
CATGGACGCTTTCTATGCGTCTGTTGAACAGCGCGATAACCCGGAGCTTCGGGGTTTTCCGGTGGCGGTCGGGGGCGGGCATCGCGGAGTCGTCGCGGCGGCGAGTTACGAGGCACGCAAGTTCGGAGTCCGCTCGGCGATGCCGTCGGTGACAGCGAAGCGAAAGTGCCCCGACCTCATCTTCGTGAAGCCGCGATTCGATGCCTATCGCGAGGTGTCGAACCAGATCCGAGCGATCTTCGCCGATTATACGGACCTGATCGAACCGCTGAGCCTCGACGAAGCCTATCTCGACGTCAGCGAGGACAGGCGCGGACTCGGCAGCGCGAAAGCGATCGCCGAAGATATCCGCCGCCGAATTCGCGAGGAGACCCGCCTGACCGCCTCGGCGGGCGTGTCCTATTGCAAGTTCATCGCCAAGCTCGCCTCCGACTATCGAAAGCCGGACGGGCTGACCGTGATCCGGCCGGAGCAGGGGGCGGACTTCGTCGCTTCGCTCGCAGTCGCCCGATTCCACGGAGTCGGGCCAGTGACCGCGAAAAAGATGGAGGGGCTTGGAATCCACACCGGAGCCGACCTCCGCGCCTGGAGCTTGCCGGAGCTGGAGGCCCGGTTCGGCAGCTCCGGCGGCTGGTACTACCGGATCTGCCGAGGTATCGACGATCGCGAGGTGAAGGCGGACCGGCCCTACAAATCGGTCAGCGCCGAGCGGACCTTCGACGAGGATCTGACTGACCCCGAGCGGCTTGCGGCCGAGCTCGACCGCATCGCCGGCTATGCCTGGGCGCGGGTCGAGCGGGCCGAAGTGGTCGGGCGGACGGTGACCCTTAAGGTCAAGTTCGGCGACTTCACCTTGATCACCCGATCGAAGAGCTTTGGCGACTCCGTCCCCGACCGCGACGCCTTCGCCGCCGCGGGTCAGCAGCTGCTTTCATCGCTGCATTCGTTGCCCAAGGGAATCCGGCTTTTGGGCCTTGGACTCCACAACCTGAGCGATCGTTTCGACCAACAGCCCCAGCTCAGACTCGCATTTTGAGGTCAGTTGTGATATAAAATCATAACAGAGGCCGCCGCCTTCCGTGACGGCCTGTCTAGCAGGAACCTTAAATAGGCGGAGAGCCACGACCCGTTGTTCTTTAGGGGCAGGTGTCGTTTTGGGGGACGATACATCGAGTGTCGGCTCTGATCGCCATTGAACGGAAAGGTGTACGAATGGCTGCCAAGGCTTTGAGCTTCGACGTTGGCGATTATGTTGTTTACCCCAAGCACGGTGTCGGCCGCGTCGTTGAACTGCAGAGCACGGAGATCGCTGGTACGCGTCTCGACCTCTATGTCCTCCGCTTCGAGAAAGAGAAGATGACCCTTCGAGTTCCCGTCAACAAGGCGGACTCGGTTGGAATGCGCAAGCTGTCGTCGGACAAGACGATGAAGGACGCGCTCGAGACCCTCAAGGGCAAGCCGAAGGTAAAGCGCACCATGTGGTCGCGCCGCGCCCAGGAATATGAAGCCAAGATCAATTCGGGCGACCTGACTTCGATCGCGGAAGTCGTCCGCGACCTGTTCCGCCCCGACGACGCGCCGGAGCAGAGCTATTCCGAGCGGCAGATTTTCGAGGCCGCTTCGTCGCGGCTGGCGCGCGAGCTTGGCGCCATGGAGCAGACTGACGAGAAGTCGGCGCTGGCCAAGATCCTCGACATCCTCAACAAGGCGGCGCTGATCCACCACAAGCCGAAGGAAGAGGTTGCTTAGGAGCGCCGGGGGCGCTCCGTAGGGCAACCTCTGTGGAATAGGACTCCGGAGGAAGTCCGTTAGGCACTACTGTGGCGTAGCTACGCAAAGGGCGCCCCTCGCCGGGCGCCCTTTTCTTTTGCGCTTGCGACGCAACTCCAACCGCTGTATTGGTGAGATAATACACGTGAGGAGGATTGGGATGCGCAACGCATTGCTCATCGGAGTCGCGGCGGCTGCCACCGCGACCGCGGGCTGCGGCCGGAGCCACGCCGAGACCGCCGGGCCGGTGATTCAGAAGAGCTATCAGGTCGGCAATTTCACCAAGCTCGAGGTTGCGGGCCCGTTCGACGTCACTGTCCGCACCGGCTCTGCTCCGAGCGTTAGCGCCAAAGGCAATGAGAAGCTGATGGAGCGGCTCGTCGTCGAGGTGAAAGGCGACAAGCTCGTCATCCATACGGAATCGCGGAATGGCTGGTTCAACTGGGGCCGGGGGACCAGCGGAAGCGCCGACATCGCAGTCACGGTTCCCGCCATCAGCGGCGCCACTCTCGCAGGCTCGGGCGGGATCAGCATCGACAATGTGAAGGGCGACAGCTTCGACGGCAGCGTTGCCGGCTCCGGCGATCTCGATATCGGCTCGCTCGACGTCCAGTCGCTCAATCTCGTCATAGCCGGTTCGGGCGACGTTCGGGCGAAGTCGGGACAAACGGGAAGTGCCGCCTACAAGATCATGGGCTCGGGCGGAATCGATGCGCGAGCCGTTCGCGCCCAGACTGCCGAAGTGTCGATCGCCGGCTCGGGCAGCATCAATGGCCAGGCAACCACGGCCGCAAACGTGAAGATCATGGGCTCCGGCGACGTCACCCTGACTGGGGGCGCCAAGTGCAACGTCACCAAGCATGGATCGGGCGACGTCAACTGCTCTTAAACGCGAATTAACCATATTCGAGAGAAGGTGGGGGCATGAGCCTTCGCCTTCTCACTTTTGCCGCCGCCTTGGCCGCCGTCGCTTCGCCTGCATGGGCTGCCGAGCGGAATTTCATGGTCACCGATTTCACCAGGATTCGGGTCGACGGCCCTTATTCGGTGAAGCTCGCGACCGGCGTTCCGCCCTCCGCGAAGGCGTCGGGGTCTTCGACCGCGCTCGATAATCTGTCCGTTCAGGTCGAGGGGCAAACCCTTGTTATCCGGAAAAGCCGGTCCGGCTGGGGCGGATTTCCTGGCGACAATCCGGGGCCGGTCACGGTCGCGGTTGGAACGCATGACCTGACGACGATCTGGCTCAACGGGTCGGGCGGGCTGAAAGTCAACGCGGTCGACGGCCCCTCGCTCGAGATTTCCGTCGTCGGCGCAGGGTCCGTCTCAGTCGACAAGCTCAAGGTCGACCATGTCGGTGTGGGCGTCTCCGGCTCGGGGTCGGCGGTGCTCAGCGGTACCGCCAACGAGGCCGCGGCCACGGTGAGCGGAACGTCCAGCGTCGGCGCTCAGGCGCTCACCGTGAAAAACGCGACGATCGGCGCGTCGGGGGCGGGCGTCGTGAAGCTGACCGCGACCAACACCGTGAAGGTGAACGGAGAAGGCGCGGTTACGGTCGAGCTCTCCGGCAACCCCTCCTGCACGCTGAACCTGGAGGGACCGGCCTCGGTGACCGGCTGCCGCGCCCGCTAGTTTACCGAAGTGGTCGCTTCCACGCCCGACAGGAAGTTCCAGAGCGCTCCGGCAAGCTCTTCGCCCGCCGCAACAGCCTCGGCCCGTTCATCCGCGGGAAGCCGGTCGAGGAGGCCGCGGCAAACGGCGCTATGCTCGACATCCGCGGTCGAGTGGACCTGGAAAAAGCGAAGCGTTTCCTCGTCGGAGATGCCGTAGCGATCGACGAGACCTTCGATCTTGGCGGTTGCCACGCCCGGGAATTGCGATTCATAGGCGTAGAGCGCTCCAAGCCCGGCGGCGTAGGATTGGCGCGATAGGCGCCGGAATGTGTCGATCAGCCCCTTCGTCCCGGCATTCAGCTGCTGCGAGCGAACGCTGTCCTCGCTCTCGCCGAGGCCGCATGCGAACATCAGCCAAAGCGTTGCATGATCCTGCTTTCCCGCCTCGACTCCCTCTTCCTCGGCGAGATTCTCGGCGAGCATCCGGCGAGCGCCGGCGTCCGCGCAATTGCTGTGAACTGCGCTCACCGCACGCGGGAACGCTTCGACATGGTGGAAATACTGGCGGGCATATGCGCGAAGGTCGTCGAGGCTAAGCCGACCCTCGGTCCACGCCTGGTAAAAGGGATGGCTCAGCATCGCCCGTGCCGAAACCTTCGAGTCAATCGCCTCAGAAACCGACAGTCCAGTCATTGCTCAGCCCTCCAATTGTTTGTGCACCGCAATAATTGGGCCGACTTGCGTCGGCAAGCGGACAATCCGCTTCAGCCTCAGCAACCGGTTCCAGCGTTGATCGTTGAAAGTGTCAACCAACGAAAAACAGGAGAAAAGCAATGTATATCGGTATCGGCGGGCTCGTCCTTCTGATCATCCTGCTGATGATCCTGCTCTAGGACGGACAGGCTCAAACCAAAGCGAGCGCTGCCAGGCGGCCGTAGAGTTTCGGCGGCAGTTCGGCGAGGCCGGTGCCGTCGTCGCCAGCCGTCGGCGCGCTCGAGTCCTCGAGATACCTCCAGCCCTGGTGAGCGCGCCTGTGAGCCGGGGTAACGGCAATGAATTCGGCGACGCAGACGATGTCGATCCGGCCGTCCGGGCGATCTTCGATCCGGACGATCTCGTTGCCGCCGACCAAGCGGTGCTTGATGATCCAGTAGAGATTGCCGCCAATCAGCTCATCGGCCCGGCGCGGTCGCATTCGGGTTACAATTCTGAGCTCTCCACCGGACGAACGCGCCGCGATCCTGGCCGCGAGCGCTTCGACGTCGCGACAACCGAATGCGACCTTCGTCAGATGGAGTTTCGGCACGGACTTTTAGGTGGCCGGATGGGGCCCCGATTTCAACCGCCTAGCCTCCCAGGCCAACAAGGGAAGCGAGCCCCAGGAAGCTGAAGAATCCCGTCACGTCGGTGAGTGTCGTGACGAAGACCGCGGACGACACCGCGGGGTCGATCCGGAAGCGGTCGAGGGTCACAGGGACGATGATTCCGCCGAGGCCCGCGGCGAGATTGTTGATCACCATCGCCGCCCCCATCACTGCACCGAGCAGCGGGTTGTGGAAGACGATCGTAACCCCCACGCCGATGATGATTCCAAGGGACAGGCCATTTGCGAGCGCGATCGTCAGTTCGCGCCCGAAGGTTCGAAGCGTATTGGATTCGGTGAGCTGGTTGGTCGCGATTGCGCGGACCGTGACGGCAAGCGTCTGGGTGCCCGCATTGCCGCCCATTCCGGCAACGATCGGCATCAGCACCGCGAGCACCGCGAATTTCCCGATTTCGCCCTGGAAGAGGCTGACCACGCTTGCAGCGACGATTGCGGTTCCAAGATTGATGACCAGCCAGAACAGTCTCCGCCGGATAGTCATCGGGATCGGCTCGTTGATGTCGCCTTCGCCGGCGCCGGACAGCAGCAGGACGTCTTCGCCCGCTTCTTCCTGGATGATGTGGACGACATCGTCGACCGTGATCATTCCGACGAGCCGCGCTTCGCCATCGATGACCGCGGCCGACACGAGCGCATATTTCTGGAATCGAAGGGCGACATCCTCCTGGTCCATATCGACCGGGATCAAGGTCTGCTCGCGCATCATGATCTCGGTGACGGCCGTCGTTCGAGGCGCGCGCATGATCGCCGACAGCTTGCAGGTGCCGACCGGGTGGTGGCCGGGATCGACGACGAACACTTCCCAGAAATCGGTTGGAAGCTCGTCGGTCGAGCGCAGGTAGTCGATCACCTGGCCGACCTTCCAATGCTCGGGCACCGCGACGAGGTCGCGCTGCATCAGGCGACCGGCGGACTCTTCCGGATAGGTGAGAGCTTCCTCGACCGCGGCCCGGTCGTCCGGCTCCATCGCCCTGAGCACCGCCTGCTGCTCGTGGCGGTCGAGGTCTTCGATCAGTGCAACCGCGTCGTCGGATTCGAGCTGCCCGGCGATGTCGGCGACCTGCTGCGGCTCCATCGCGTCCAGCAAGGTGTCGCGGACGTGCTCGTTCATTTCCGCGATCACGTCCGCGTCGACGATTTCGGCGAGCGCCCTGACGAGGCCATCGCGCTCGTCGCGGGCGGCAAGCTCGATCAGGTCGGCGACGTCGGCGGGGTGAAGCGGCTCGACGAGTTCGCGCGCGGTATGGTCGTCGCAGGCTTCGACGGCATCGAGGACCCGAGCGACGAACTCGGGGCGGAGCCGATCCTCTTCGTCGATTGCGGATGCGGCGGCGGCGTCGAGCGGATTGGCTTCGAGCGCGGCGGCGACTTTCTCGCTCTCGCTCATGACCCTCACCCCTTCTCGACGCTCGGCCGTCTCCTATTGTCGGACCGAGTCTGGCGCAAGCGCCCTTGCCCGCCTAAATCGTCGCGGTTCGAAGCGATATGGAGCGCAAAATGGCCGACGACCGCCTGACCCTTTCCCTTTCCACCGGCGGCGACGTCGTCATCAAGCTTCGGCCGGACCTCGCACCCGACCATGTCGAGCGGATCACGACGCTCGCCAACCAGGGCTTTTACGATGGCGTGACTTTCCATCGCGTGATCCCCGGGTTCATGGCCCAGGGCGGCGATCCCACCGGGACCGGATTCCATGGCTCCGACCTGCCCAACCTGCAGGCGGAATTTTCAGACGAGCCGCATGTTCGCGGTGTCTGTTCGATGGCCAGGTCGCAGAATCCCGATAGCGCCAACAGCCAGTTCTTCATCTGCTTCGACGACGCCCGCTTCCTCGACGGTCAGTACACCGTGTGGGGCGAAGTCGAGAGCGGCATGGAGCATGTCGATGCGCTCCCGAAGGGTGAGCCGCCGGCAAACCCCGGCAAGATCGAGAAAGCCAGGGTTGGCTAAGCCAGTCGCGCTGGTCACCGGCGCTTCGGCCGGTCTCGGCGTCGAGTTTGCACGCGAGCTTTCGAAGCGGGGCTATGCGCTGGTGCTTGCCGCCCGGCGAAAGGACCGGCTGGAGGCTCTTGCCGCAGAGCTCGGCAATGCCCGCACCGTGGAAATCGACCTCGCCCGCGAAGGCGCGGCTACTGCCCTTATTGCCGACGTCGAGGCCGCGGGGGAATGCGTCGATCTATTGGTGAACAACGCCGGTTTCGGGCTGACCGGGCGTTTCGCGAACCAGCAGCCGGCGCGTCTGCGCGAAATGATCGACCTCAATTGCGGCACTTTGACCGAGCTGTGCAGAGCGGCCGCTCCTGGAATGGTCGAGCGCGGGTCTGGCGCGATCCTCAATGTCGCCTCCACGGCAGCCTTCCAGCCCGGGCCGGGGATGGCGGTCTATTTCGCGACCAAGGCCTATGTCCTGTCGCTTACGGAGGCGCTTCACGAAGAGCTGAAGCGCCACTCTATCAAGGTCTCGGCACTCTGTCCCGGGCCCACGGCAACCGAGTTCGGCGAGGTCGCCGGCTTCGGCAAGACCATCCCCAAATTCGCTTATTCAGACGCTCCGGGCGTCGTTCGCGCTGCCTTGCGCGGGCTCGATCGAAACCAGGCCGTCGTGATCCCGGGCCTGCTCAACAAGCTTTCCGCACAGGGGCACCGGCTGTTGCCGCGAAGCTTGCTTCGAAAGATTGCCGGAGCGATCAAGTTTTGACCCTGGGACTTTTAACCAATGGCGAAAGTCCCAAATTGAACCCGACGCGTTCGCCGCCGTTTCGTTTCCAATGCGCGGGCGGGTAAAGAGGAGATCCGATGGCGGACACCGACGTGGCTGAACGGCCGAGAACGATGCGCGTGCAGGTCGCGAACCTGCCCCCCGGCGACAGCGGCCGGGGCATCGCCCGGCTGCCGGCAAAGCTGATGAAAGATCTCGGCCTCAACGAAGGCGACGCCATCGAAATCATCGGCAAGCGCTCCACCGCGGCCCGGGCGATCCGTCCCTATGGGGACGACGAAGGCCTCGATATCATTCGGCTCGACGGCCTTTCTCGAGCCAACGCGGGCGTCGGTTCGGGCGATTTTATCGAGGTCCGCAAAGCCAGCTCGAAACCCGCCACCAAGGTCGTCTTCGCTCCCGCCCAGGACAATGTGCGGCTGCAGGGCTCCGCGGGAGCGCTCAAGCGCACCTTTGCCGGACGCCCGCTGACCGAAGGCGACACGGTCGCGACCGCCGGGCATCAACGGATCAATGCCGATATTCCCGATGCCGTCCGACAGATGCTGAACGCACCGGCCTTCGCCCTTCAGGAAGTGCGCCTCAAGGTCGTATCTGCGCTTCCCAAGGGAATCGTCCACATCGACGCCAAGACCAACGTCGAGCTGCTCCCCGAATATCTCGGCGGGGAGGGCGATCGCCGGGCCGATGTAACCTACGACGATCTCGGCGGGATGCGCGATACCATCGACGCCCTTCGCGAAATGGTCGAGCTTCCGCTTCGCCACCCGGAGCTGTTCCAGCGCCTGGGAGTCGATCCGCCCAAGGGCGTGTTGCTTCACGGCCCGCCCGGGACCGGCAAGACGCGGCTTGCCCGAGCGGTCGCCAACGAGAGCAGCGCCCACTTCTTCAGCATCGCCGGTCCTGAGATCATGGGCTCGGCCTATGGCGAGAGCGAGCGCAAGCTGCGCGAGCTGTTCGAGCAGGCTGCGGCGGCGGCGCCGTCAATCGTCTTCATCGATGAAATCGATTCGATCGCTCCCAAGCGCGGCCAGGTCACCGGCGAAGCGGAGAAAAGGCTGGTCGCCCAGCTCCTGAGCCTGCTGGACGGGATCGAGCCCCGGCAGAACCTGGTGGTCATCGCTGCCACCAACCGCCCCGAAGCCATCGACGAGGCACTTCGCCGCCCGGGGCGGTTCGATCGCGAGATCGTTGTCGGCGTTCCCGACGAGCAGGGCCGCTGCGAAATTCTCGAAATTCACACCCGGGGCATGCCATTGGCGCCGGACGTCGATATCCAATCGCTCGCCCGCCGCACCTATGGCTTTGTCGGCGCCGACCTAGCCGCTCTTACTCGCGAGGCGGCGATGGAGGCCGTCCGCCGGATCATGCCGCGGATCAATCCCGAGGAAGACACGATCCCGACGGAAGTGCTCGACGCCTTGTCGGTCGAGCGCCGCGATTTCGAGAACGCGCTCAAGCGGGTGCAGCCGTCGGCGATGCGGGAAGTAATGGTCGAAGCGCCGCAGGTCCGCTGGTCGGACATTGGCGGTCTCGATGACGCCATGGAAAAGCTTCGCGAGGGGATCGAGCTTCCGCTCAAGCACCCCGAAGCGTTCCGGCGGATCGGAATCCGGCCGGCGAAGGGTTTCCTGCTCTACGGCGCTCCCGGAACCGGAAAGACGCTCCTAGCCAAGGCCACGGCGCGGGAAAGCCACGCGAATTTCATCGCAACCAAATCCTCCGACCTGCTCAGCAAATGGTACGGCGAAAGCGAGCAGCAGATCGCTCGCCTCTTCGCCCGTGCAAGGCAGGTCGCGCCGACGGTCATCTTTTTCGACGAGATCGACAGCCTCGTCCCGGCGCGCGGCGGCGGGCTCGGGGAGCCGCAGGTGACGGAGCGGGTGGTCAATACGATCCTCGCGGAAATGGACGGGCTCGAGGAGCTCAACAACGTCGTTGTGATCGGAGCGACCAACCGGCCGAGCCTGATCGACCCGGCGCTCCTTCGCCCGGGCCGTTTCGACGAGCTCATCTACGTCGCGCCGCCCGACACAGCGGGGCGCAGGCGAATCCTTGCAATCCACACCTCGGGAATGCCGCTCGCCGACGACGTCGATCTCGAATCGCTCGCCCAGCGGACCGAGAATTTCACCGGGGCCGACCTCGAGGACCTCGTTCGCCGCGCGGGTCTTACGGCGCTCCGGCGCGGGCTCGACGCGGGCAAGGTCACCAAGGCGGATTTCGATACCGCGCTGGGGGATACCCGCGCTTCGGTCACGTCCGACATGCTCGAGGAATATGACCGCCTTAGCCACACGCTGAAAAGCAATGCGGTGCGGCCAACGGGGATCGGGTTCGTACTTCCTGGAATGCTTCGCCCGAGGAGCGCCCCGGAGAACGCTCCCTCACCGGCGGAGGCCGAGCCCCAGCCGCGCCAGGAGCACGGGCCGTAGCGCAATGTAAAGCGGTAGCCTTGCAAACCGCCTTCTCATTTGCCAACCGGAACCGTTGCCTTCAGGAGCCCTTCATGCACACCTCGACCGCCAGAACACTCAAAGGTCCGCGACGACTCGTCCAGCGGGCAGTAAGGCGGTCGGCCAGCCCGCACTGGCAGTTCCTTCGGGGATTCCTCAAACATCCGGTCATGGTCGGCTCGGTCATCCCATCGAGCCGAGTCCTGATCGAGCGGATGCTGAAGCCCGTCGATTGGGAAAACACGAAGCTCTTCGTCGAATATGGCCCCGGGGTCGGTACCTTCACTAGGCCGGTGCTGGACAAGATGGGCGAGGACTCGACCCTGATCGCGATCGACACCAACCCGGACTTCATCAAATATCTTCGCAAGTCGATCCACGACCCGAGGCTGGTGCCGGTCAACGGCTCGGCCGCGGACGTCGAGGCGATCGTCAAGGAGCACGGGTTCGAGTCGGCCGACTATGTGCTTTCGGGCCTTCCCTTCTCGACCCTGCCGCCGGGCGTCGGCGACGCGATCGCGAGCGCCACGGCGCGCGTGATCCGGCCGGGAGGAGCCTTCCTGGTTTACCAGTTCAGCCCCAAGGTCCTCGACTTCCTCAAGCCCTTCTTCGATCGAATCGACCGGGGCTTCGAATGGATCAATGTGCCCCCGGCGACCCTGTTCTGGGCGAACAAGGACTAGTTTTTCACCCGCGCAGGTTCAGCCGCCGGGTCACCGTATAATCGATGATGTTCACAAGGTAGTGCGAGAGCGCCCATTTGATCCGGCGCCAGAGTGTTGCACGCCGCTTGTATAGCCTGGGAGTGATCGCCCTGCAGTCGTGGAGCTCGCGTTCGAAATAGGCCCGCATGGCGGCCGCGAACGCCGCGTCCTTGATCCGGAACATCACTTCCAGGTTCAAATAGAAGCTTCGGTAGTCGAAATTCGACGAGCCGATATGGACCACGTCGTCGACGATGACGAGCTTCGTGTGGAGCTTCGCGGGCCGATATTCGAAAATCTCGACATTGGACTTCAGTAGCCGGCGATAGCTGTAGCGAGCGGCCGCTATCGTTGCCGTATTGTCGGATTTCGCGGCGAGGATGATCCGCGCCTTGCCTCTCCGCCCAAGCTTGCCGATCCTCCGGAGCATTGCTCCCGGCGGAGCGAAATAAGCGAAGATCATCTCCAGGCGGCGTCCTCGGCGGATGTCGCGGCCGACGCTTCGCCACCAGCTGTTGCGAAGGCTTAGCGGGCCGCTGAACTTCCACTGCAGCGGCCCCTGCCATTCGCTATACTCGTTCACTCTCCGCCGCAGCGAGCGAAGGCTCGAATGCTTGCGCTTCGCCCAGCGGAACAGGCCGTCGCAATAGCGGCTTGCGGTGGCCGCCTCTGAGCCCTCGATCCGCAGCCACAGGTCGCGCCAGTGCTCGGGCCCGCTGTCGGTCAGGTAGGTTTCGTCGATATTGGCGCCGCCGATGATCGCGACCCGCCCGTCGGCGACGATGATCTTCTGGTGATTGCGAATGAGATATTTGCGCCCGTAGGTCGGGTTGAAAAGGCAATAATCGCCGCCGCTCCTCTTGAGCACTTCGAGAAACGGGTGCGGCGCCGCCGATCCAAAGCCGTCGATCAAGAGCTTCACATCGACCCCGCGGCAGGCGGCGGCGTCGAGCGCGTTGCGGACCATGTCGCCGGCCTCGTCGGCGTTGAACATGTACATGAGCACGTGGAGGCTCGTCGTCGCACCCGCGATAAGCTCCATGATCGCCCTGAGTCGGGCATCGCCGGTCTCGATGATTTCCAGCCGGTTGCCGGCGACTTCGACGCGAATTGGCGCTCTCGGCGACAGTGTCGGCTCATCCGGCATCCTATCCGGTGTGCCCGCGAGATTCGCCCGCGGCAAGCGGGCGATTTCATTCGCGGGATGCATCGTTTGCCGCCCTCGTGACGTTCGGGAATCCTGCCGGTAAGTGGAATAGCGAAAGGGGATCAGCCGATTGGCCGCAGACCGACCAGCCCAGCGCCTTGAGCCCCCCCTCGATCCGGCGGCCGATCACCTGCTCGGCGACCCGCAGTCCCCGATCACCCTTGTTGAATATGGCAGTTACGCCTGCTCCCATTGCCGTGCCGCCCACCTGCGCGTCGTCCAGCTTCGGGATCAATTCGGCGACCGGCTGGTCTACGCCTTCCGGCATCGGCCCCTGCCCGGCAGCGAACTGGCGGTGCCGGCAGCCGAACTGGCCGAAAGGGCGGCTGAACAGGGGAAATTCTGGAAAGCGCATGTTGCGCTGATGACCCGGTCGGATTCGCTCCGGGCAGAGGACCTGGAAGAGATTGCACGCGAACTCGACCTTCCGCCGCCCACAGCTGCGTCGCAAAAGCGCGCCGCGAAGCGAGTGCGAACCGATGAAAAGAGCGCGGCTTCGAGCGGCGTGCGCTTAACGCCTGCGTTCTTCATCAATGGCCGCCGCTACGACGGGCCGTGGGACGACGTTTCCTTTTCCGACGCCCTTTTCGGAGCGCTTGGCTACCGGGTCAGGCTCGCGGCTCTCGATTTCGTCAACTGGAGCGCGTCGAGCGGAATCGTCCTGCTTGTAGCGACGCTATTCGCGCTCCTCCTCAGCAATACGGCTTGGGCTCCCGCGCTCGCGAGTTTCTGGCGGACGGAATTCGGGGTGACTTGGGACGGCGGCGGTTTCACGCTGCCATTGATCCGCTGGGTCAACGACGGGCTGCTGACGATTTTCTTCCTCGTGGTCGGCCTGGAGATCAAGCGCGAGTTTACCGTCGGCCATCTGTCCACCCGGGATCTCGCCGCAATGCCGATTGCCGCGTCGATCGGCGGAATGGCGGTACCGGTCGCCATCTACCTGCTGTTAATTCCGGCGGGACCGTGGATGCGCGGTTGGGGCGTTCCGATCGGGACCGACACGGCCTTCGCCGTCGCGATCATCGCGGCAATGGGCCAGCGCGTACCGATCGAGCTGCGGATATTCCTGACGGCGGCCGCGATCGTCGACGATATCGGCGCGATCCTGATCGTTGCTCTTTTCTATTCAAAGGGCCTGAGCTTCCTCTGGTTACTCGCGGCGCTGTGCGTGGTCATCGCGCTCGCCGCCCTGAACCGGGCGGCCGTCTATCGAGTCTCGCCCTATGTCGCGCTCGGGCTTCTTTTATGGTTCTGCGTGCATGAGGGCGGCATTCATGCAACCGTTGCCGGAGTCCTCCTGGCATTGTTCATTCCAACCCGCCCGCCGCCCAATTATTCCGCGCTGATCACCCAGGTCGACGCAATTATCGCGACCGAAACAGCACGCGGCCCGGAAGAGATGCGCCATCGCCTCTCGGCTGGAGCAATGCGGGCGATCGACGCCATCCACAACCGCCTCGAATCGCCCGCTGACCGGCTGCTTCGTCACGTCGAAGTCGGTTCCAGCTATGTCGTGCTTCCGATTTTCGCCTTCGCCAACGCAGGCGTGACGATCGTCCCCGGGCTACTCGGCGGCCATGCCGGCCTGTTCATTGCAATCATTGCCGGGCTCGTTGTCGGCAAGCCGCTGGGCATCGTCGGCGGTTCGTACATCGCGGTAAGGTCGGGCCTTGCAACCAAGCCCGATGCCTATGGCTGGGACCAGGTGATTGGGGCGGGCCTCCTGTCCGGAATCGGCTTCACAATGTCGCTGTTTATCGCCAGCCAGTCCTTCGCCGTTGCGTCCGACTTCGATGCCGCGAAGCTCGCGATCTTCACCGCATCCGCAGTCGCTGCCATTTTTGGCGTTGCGTCCCTCTGGCTTGCGGCGGTTCGCCGTTCGGGCGACGGCGAAGACGAGGCTAGTCCTGCTCCCCAGCCGGGATAATCAGGATGTCCCGATGCGCGTCGCGAATGACATCCGCACTTACACTTCCGACCAGGGCACGCTCGATCCCGCGCCGCTGGGTTGCGCCCAGGACTATGAGGTCGCATCCGCTGGACTGCGCCGATTCGAGGATGGTCCGGGCCGGGCTTCCAGTGGCCGCGACGACCGCGTGCTCGGTCCGGGGGAGTCCGAGATCCTTTCGCAGCTGCTCCAGCTTTTCGGCGGCGGCTACGCCTTGCCCGTCGATGTAGTGGTCAATCTCTTCCGTTTCCATCATCGCCCGTCGCATCATGCCCTGCGCGGGGGCGTCGAAAGCATGCATCACGACGACGTCCGTGTGGTCGAAGATGCCCATTTCGACCGCCTTCCGGCCGGTGCTCTGCGAGGCCTCATCGAAATCGAGCGCGAGCAGCGCCTTTCGATAGTCGCCGCTTGGGGTGTCGACCGCGATCAGCACCGGATGGCTGCTCTGTTGAACGACCCGCTCCGCGGTGGTTCCCACAAATATGTCGCGCAAGCGGCGGCGATTCGGGCCGATCACGGCCAGTTCGGCAGCAATCTCCTCGGCGGCGGAAAGGATTCCGGAGACCACATCGTCGATTCTGACTGCCCAGTCAGCGTCTATACCGTCGCCTTCGCGCAGCGTGGCGGCAGTCTCCGCAAGCAAGTCGGACGCGGCGGCCCTATCTGCTTCGACAAGCCGTTCCGACTGGTCGCCATCGACGACGTGGACGAGCGTGAGCGCCGCTCCAAGTTTTCGAGCGACCAGAGTCGAACGGCGAACTGCCCGGTCGGAGCGGGCCGAAAAGTCCGTTGCGACGAGAAGGCGGTTCATTGTTGACCTCCGAAGAGCAAATCGCTGGCTTGGCATCGGCCAGATTGGCGGTTCCGTCAAACCGGCGTCTCCAGGCGAATGATGCGATTTCCTTGCGTTTTACCCGCCCGCAGGCTATTGGCGCCGCCTTCCCGAAATCCCATATTCCCCATGGATTTGGCCGCACGGAGCGATAGATGGCGCGCGTTACAGTTGAAGATTGCGTAGACAAGGTTTCGAACAGGTTCGATCTGGTCCTGCTCGCGGCTCAGCGTGCGCGGCAGATTTCGGGCGGCGCCGACCTCACTCTCGACCGCGACCGGGACAAGAACCCGGTCGTCGCGCTTCGCGAAATCGCCGAAGAAACGGTGAAGCCGAAGGACCTCCAGGAAGCGATCGTCACCAACCTCCAGAAGGTCCGGATCGACGAAGAGGATGAGACCGACGAGCTGGCGAGCCTCAGCGAATCGGCCGAGGCTCTTCGACTCACCGCGGCCGCTCCGCCGCGCCCGACGCCGAGCGGCGGCGACTACGAGTGATTTTTTCCTCCCTCGCCGGGAGGGGAGGAGCTAGGCGGCTCGGTCGGCCTTGCCGGCGATTTCCTCGCTGCTGAGCCACGTAAGGTCGCCGAGACTCACCTCGCGGCCATCATCGGCGAACACCTTGATTCGCCGGATCGGGCGCCGGTTACGAAGGTCCGCGAGGACGATCTGCATCTCGCCCAGGCCCCAATCCTCGCCCCATTGCCGGATCGCGACCATCACCGGGAGCAGCGATTTGCCCTTCTCGGTGAGCGCATAGATCACCTTGCGCTTGTCGGAGGCGTCGGCGGACCGTTCCAGGATCCCGCCTGCGACCAGTTTTGAAAGCCGGTCGGAAAGAATGTTCCGGGCAATCCCCAGCCCCGCCTGGAATTCCTCGAAATGCTCCAGGCCGTTGAAGGCGCCCCGGAGGATCAGGAATGCCCATTTCTCGCCGATCAGCTCGACCGCTGCGGGAATTGGGCAGCTGAGCGCCGCCTCCCGGAACGCATCCATATCGGCGGAGTGCTTCGCGTCAGCGGCCAATAAAGTTTCTCCCTGTCCTGACACTAGAAGCACAAGTCTGCAAAAAAGACCAGTTGCAAACAAAAACGCACAATAGTAATCCGTTGCAATTCGCAACGAACAGGAGGATTGCGATGCTCCGTCCGCTTTTTGCTCTCGCCGCTGTTTCACTGGCCGTCTCGCCGGCTACAGCCGCTACTTACTCCGCCAAGACCTCCGCGCCGGCGCCAGCCGAGCGGATCGCGGTTCGCGACATGCTCTGGACCTGCGCTTCCGGCGCCTGCACCGGCTCGACCGCAAACAGCCGCCCGGTTGTCATTTGTGAAAGCCTCGCAAAAAAGGCGGGCCGGATCGATTCCTTCCTCGTCGACGGCCGCGAACTTCCCGCTGCCGAGCTCGAGCGCTGCAACGCTTCCGCGCGTGAAGCCGGCTCGGCGCTCGCTAACGCACGCTAGCATCCCAGTCAGCCGCGCTCGTCCCCCCACGGGCGCGGCTTTTCGCGCTTGCACAAAGGCGCCTGGACGCACCATCTTAGGAACGTGCTGCGCCAGTACGAATTGATCGAGAAGATCCGGTCCTACGATCCCGACGCGGATGAGGGGCTGATCAACCGCGCTTATGTGTTTTCAATGAAGGCGCATGGCGGCCAGCAGCGCGCGTCGGGTGATCCTTATTTCAGTCACCCCATCGAGGTCGCCGGCATTCTCACCGATCTCAAGCTGGACGACCAGACGATCGTCACCGCGATCCTCCACGACACCATCGAGGACACGGTCGCCACCCCCGAAGAGGTCGAGAGGCTGTTCGGAGCGGAGGTGGCCCGGCTGGTCGACGGCGTGACCAAGCTCAGCAAGATCGAGGCCCAGTCGGAAAGCGAACGGGCCGCGGAGAATTTGCGCAAGTTCCTGCTCGCCTTGTCGGACGACATCCGCGTTCTGCTGGTGAAGCTCGCCGACCGGCTCCACAACATGCGGACGCTTCATTACATCAAGAGCGAGGAAAAGCGCCGCCGGATCGCCCGCGAGACGATGGATATCTACGCGCCGCTCGCCGAGCGGATCGGCATGTACGAGATGATGACGGAGATGCAGAGCCTAGCATTCCGCGAGCTCGAGCCGGACGCCTATGCCTCCATCACGCGCCGCCTCAAGCAGCTCCACGATCAGGGCGGCGATTTGGTCAACCGGATCGGGCTGGGGCTTCAGCTTCATCTCGCCGACAACGGGCTCGAAGCCGAGGTGACGGGGCGTGAGAAGCACCCCTTTTCTATCTGGCGAAAGATGGCCGAGCGGCACATCAGCTTCGAGCAACTGTCCGACGTCATGGCCTTTCGGGTGATCGTCGACGATCTCGAAGATTGTTATCGCGCGCTCGGGCTGATCCACCAGCGCTGGCCGATGGTTCCCGGCCGCTACAAGGATTACATCTCGACGCCGAAGCGGAATGGCTATCGTTCACTCCACACCTCCGTGATCCACGATTCGAAGATGCGGATCGAAATCCAGATCCGGACCCGGGAGATGCACGAGCAGGCGGAGCGAGGCCTTGCCGCCCATTGGGCTTACAAGGAAGGAAAGCCGAGCGCCGACCTAAAAATCCCCTGGGTCGACGATCTCGTTGAAATTCTCGACCACGCGGAAAATGCCGAGGAGCTGCTCGAGCATACCCGGATGGCGATGTACCAAGACCGGATTTTCGCCTTCACTCCCAAGGGCGAGCTGATCCAGCTTCCGAAAGGCGCAACTCCGGTCGACTTCGCTTATGCGGTTCACACCGACCTTGGCGACCGCACCGTCGGAGCCAAGGTGAACAGCCGGGTCGTGCCGCTTCGGACCGTTCTCGAAAACGGCGACCAGGTCGAAATCCTTGCCTCGGAGGCGCAGCACCCGCAGCCCTCCTGGCTCCGGTTCGTCGCCACCGGCAAGGCGCGCGCGGGAGTCCGCCGCTTCGTCCGCCACAAGGAACGCGACGAGACGATCGAACTCGGCCGCAAGATCTACGACGACATCGTTGAGCGGCTGCCCGCCCAGCTTGGCGAGGATGCGGTCAAGCGGGCGCTCAAGAAGCTGAAGATCGAGGACGAGGATTCGCTGATGGTCGCCATCGCGCGGAAACGCGTGACCGACGAAGAGGTGATGGAAGCGTTGATGCCCGGCTCGGCCGGAGCCGACGTCGCGCCTCGCCCGCCCGCTCAGCGAACCGCGATCTCGATCAAGGGGCTAACGCCCGGAGTCGCCTATCACCTCGCCCAATGCTGCCACCCAATTCCCGGCGACCGGATTGTGGGCCTCCGCCGCGAGGATGAGGAAATCGAAGTCCACGTCATCGGCTGTGAAACGCTGGCGAGCGGGGTCGACGCCGATTGGCTCGATCTCGCCTGGGGCGAGGGCTCGGGTGGTGCGGCGCGACTGGCGGTAGTTCTTCAGGACGTTCCGGGGGCGCTGGGGACGATGGCCGGGATTCTCGGCGCCAAGCACGCGAACATCATCAACCTGCACCTCGTTCACCGCGACGGAAGCTTCCAGACCTTCCACCTCAACATCGAGGTCCACGATCTCGCCCACCTGCACACGATCATCGCCGCGCTTCGCGACGCCGATCCGGTCAGCTCCGTGGAGCGGATCTAGGCTTTGCCGAGCCTCTCGCGAACGTCGCCGGCGGCGAGAACGGCAAGCGTGACGAGGTCCGAAGCGCTCGCGGTCATCGGAGCGATCTGAACCGGCAATTCGAGCCCGACGACGAAGGGGCCGAGGACGCTCTCATTGCCGAGCTGCTTCAGCAGCTTGGATGACAGGCTCGCGGACTGGAGCCCCGGCATGACCAGGACGTTGGCCGGCCCACTCAAGCGGCTGAACGGATAATAGCGCCGCTGCATGTCGTAATTCAGGGCGACGTCCGCGCCCATCTCGCCTTCATATTCGAAGTCGGTGTGGATTTCGTCGAGCAGCTTCACCGCGCCGCGAAGCTCGTCGATGTGGGTCCCCGGCGGGTTGCCGAAGGTCGTGTAACTGATGAAGGCAATGCGTGGGTCGAGTCCCATCCGCCGCGCGAATGCGGCCGAGCGCATCGCGATCGCTGCCAACTGGCGGGCATCCGGTCGCTCGGTAACGGCGGTGTCGGCGATCAAGACGGCGCGGGCGCCCGAGACCACGAGGTTGATCCCGAAGGGAACCGCATCCTTTTCGTCGTCGATGACCTGCCGCACCTGCCGGAGCGACTGGCTGAACGGACGGGTCGTACCGGTGATCATCGCGTCGGCCTCGCCGAGCGCGAGCATCGCCGCGGCGAAATAGTTGCGGTCCTGGTTGACCATTCGCTCGACCTCGCGGCGGAGAAGGCCGTGCCGCTGGTGCTTGTTGTAGATATAGTCGACGGCGCGGCCGACGAGCGGGGAATTGCGGCTGTTGAGGACCTCGTAGCTATCGGGGTCGTCGACTCCGAGCTCCTTCAGCTTGTCGTAGACCTCTTCCCGCCCGACCAGCACCGGCGTTCCGTAGCCGGCTTCGCGGAAAGCGATCGCTGCTCGCAGCACGTTGGGCTCCTCGCCTTCCGCGAACAGAACCCGCTTGGGCCGCGACTTGGCGGCTTCGTAGGAGAGGCTGAGAACCGACACGGTCGGGTTCATCCGCGCCCGAAGTTCCTGCCGGTACGCGGCGAAATCCTCGATTGCCCGCTGGGCCACGCCGCTCTTCATCGCGGCATGGGCGACTGCGGAGGCGACGACCTCCATCAGCCGCGGGTCGAACGGCGCCGGGATGATATAGTCGCGCCCGAAGCTTTGGTTGCGGCCGCCGTAAGCCGCGGCCACCTCTTCCGGCACCGGCTCGCGGGCGAGCTCGGCAAGCGCTTCGGCGGCCGCGATCTTCATCTCCTCGTTGATGGCGGTGGCGCGAACGTCGAGCGCTCCACGAAAGATGAAGGGGAAGCCGAGGACGTTATTGACCTGGTTGGGGAAGTCCGACCGGCCGGTGGCGATGATCGCGTCGGGCCGTGCCTCCATCGCATCGGGGGGCCAGATTTCCGGGTCCGGGTTGGCCATTGCGAAGATGATCGGCTGGTCCGCCATCGTCTTCACCATGTCCGGGGTGAGAACGTTGGCGGCCGAAAGGCCGAGGAACACGTCGGCTCCGACCAGCGCTTCGGCGAGCGTCCGTTTGTCGGTGTCGACCGCGTGCGCGGACTTCCATTGATCGAGGTCGGTCCGGCCTTTGTAAATGACGCCCTTGCGGTCGCACATGATGACGTTGTCGCCCTTGACGCCCATCGCCTTGACCAGCTCGGTGCAGGCAATGGCGGCAGCGCCGGCGCCGTTGACCACCACTTTCGCGTCGGCGAAGTCGCGGTTCGTCAGGAGGCAGGCGTTGATCAGCCCGGCCGCGGTGATGATCGCGGTGCCGTGCTGGTCGTCGTGAAACACCGGGATGTTCATCCGCTCGCGCAGGGTCTGCTCGATGATGAAGCAGTCCGGCGCGGCAATATCCTCGAGATTGATTCCGCCGAAACTGGGTTCGAGAAGCGCGATCGCCTCGATGAATTTCTGCGCGTCCTCGGTGGCAACCTCGATGTCGATCGCATCGACGTCGGCGAAGCGCTTGAACAGCACCGCCTTGCCCTCCATCACCGGCTTGGCTGCAAGCGCCCCGAGATTGCCGAGGCCGAGGATGGCCGTGCCGTTAGAAATGACCGCGACCAGATTGCCCTTGGCGGTGTAATCGTAAGCGCAGGTCGCGTTCTTGGCGATCGCCCGTACCGGCACCGCGACTCCGGGCGAATAAGCGAGGCTGAGATCGCGCTGCGTTGCCATCGGCTTCGATGCGACGATCTCGATCTTTCCGGGCCGCCCCTGCGAGTGGAAGTCGAGCGCCTCCGCTTCGGTGTACTTGATGTTGCTTTCGTTCATTCGCGAGGGCTCCTTGGCCACGCGCTTTAGCCAAAGGGTGTGGGAAGAGTCACGCCAAGCCGCTACCAAGCGCGAATGGCCAGAGCCGACGCCCCGACGCCGATGATGCAGCAGTACCGGCGCCTCAAGGACGAGGCGGGCGACGCTTTGCTCTTCTACCGGATGGGCGACTTTTTCGAGCTTTTCTTCGACGATGCGAAGGCGGCTTCGGCCTGCCTCGACATCGCTCTCACCAAAAGGGGTGAGGATTCCGGCGAGCCGATCCCGATGTGCGGCGTGCCGGTGCATTCGGCGGAATCCTATCTCGCCCGGCTGATCAAGGGCGGATTCCGGGTCGCGATCGCCGAGCAGACGGAAAGCCCAGCGGAAGCGCGCAAGGCACGCGGATCGAAAGCGCTCGTCGAGCGGGCGATCATCCGCCTCGTCACTCCAGGCACCCTGACCGAGGAGACCTTGCTGGAGTCGGGCGCCGCCAACTGGCTGGCGGCAGTCGGCCGGGCGGGCGACGACTGGGCAATCGCCGCCGCGGATATATCCACGGGGCGGTTCGAACTCGTCGCCTGCGGGCCGGGCGAGCTTGCATCGGAGTTGGCGCGGCTTGCGCCGTCGGAGACGATCGCCGACGGAGCGGTGCCGGGGGCGAGAACTCGAGCCGGCCAGGGCGGGTTCGACAGTCTCTCCGGAGAGCGGGCGCTGAAAGCCAAGTTCGGGCTTGCGACCCTCGACGGAATTGGGGCGCCGGGGCGGGCGGAGCTTGCCGCAGCCGGCGGATTGCTCGCCTACCTCGACTCGACCCAGAAGGGCGCCGGGGTCCTTCTCGATGCGCCCAGGCGGGTCGCGCGCACCGCGTTCATGCAGATCGATTCGGCTACGCGCGAGAGCCTGGAGCTGACTCGGTCGGCATCGGGGAGCGCGGCCGGAAGCCTGCTCGGCGAAATCGACCGCTGCGTCACGGCTGGCGGCCGGCGGCTGCTTGCGAGCGACATATCGGCGCCCCTGACCGACAAAGCCGAAATCGAGCGGCGGCTGGCGCTGGTCGCCTGGTTTCACGACGACCAGCTTCGGCGCGACCGCGCGCGCACGGCGCTCAAGGCTCTTCCCGATATCGCGCGCGCACTTGCGCGGTTGACGTCGGGGAGAGGCGGGCCGCGCGATCTCGGCCAGCTTCGCGATGGCCTTGCCGGCGCACGGGCGCTCAAGGAGGACCTCGAAAGCCCGCCGGACCGCCCGCCGCTACTCGACCATCTGCTGCCCAGCCTCGGCGGTCATGCGGCACTCGTGGATCGGCTGCGCGAGGCGCTCGTCGAGTCGCCCCCGCTCGACTCGTCGAAGGGCGGCTACATCGCCGAAAGCTATGACGAGGCGCTGGATTCGCTTCGCGCCGCTTCGAGCGACGGGCGCCGAGCGATAGCGGCACTCGAAAGCCGCTATCGCGAATCGACGGGAATTCCGTCGCTCAAGATCCGGCACAACGCAGTGCTCGGCTATCATATCGAGGTCGCCTCGCGGCACGCCGACAGGCTGATGGCGTCGGACAGCGGGTTCGCCCACCGGCAGACGCTCGCGGGAGTAGTGCGCTTCAATTCGCCCGAGCTTCACGAGGAAGCCTCGCGGGTCGTCGAGGCTGGCGGGCATGCGCTGGCGCTGGAGGCGAAGCATCTTGAGGAGCTGACCGCGGTCGCGGTCGCGGACTACTCGAAAATCCTGGTCACCGCCGAGGCGTTAGCGCGGATCGATGTCGCTGCCGGCAACGCCCAGCGCGCAGCCGACGGCGGCTGGACCCTGCCCAGCATCACAGACGAAGCGTGCCTCGAGATCGAAGCCGGGCGGCATCCCGTGGTCGAGGCGGCGCTCCGGGATTCCGGCGAGCGGTTTGTCGCGAACGATTGCAGCCTCGGGCGCGACGACCGGCTATGGCTGATCACCGGGCCGAACATGGGCGGCAAGTCGACCTTCCTTCGGCAGGCGGCGCTGATCGCGGT
>JBDZVP010000106.1:0-5281 GCA_040255765.1 Sphingomonadales bacterium
AGGATGTGGCTGGTCGAGCGGTAATTCTGCTCCAGCCGGATGATCTTGGCGCCGGGGAAGTCCTTCTCGAACTTGAGGATATTGGCGACCTCGGCTCCGCGCCAGGAATAGATCGACTGGTCGTCATCGCCGACGCAGCACAGGTTGCGGCGCGGTTCGGCGAGGAGCTTCAGCCATTCGTACTGGGCGCTGTTTGTGTCCTGGTATTCGTCGACAAGGATGTATTTGAACCGGTCGCGATAGGTGTCGAGCACGTCGGCGTGTGTTCGCAAGATCACCAGCATGTGCAGCAGCAGGTCGCCGAAATCGCAGGCGTTGAGCGTCTTCAGCCGCGCTTGATAGGCGGCGTAGAGCTCACGGCCGCGGCCGGGACCGAAGCTCTCCGCTTCCCCCGCGTCGACCTGGCTGGGAGTCCAGCCGCGGTTCTTCCAGCGGTCGATGAGGCCGGCAAGCTGCCGTGCGGGCCAGCGCTTCTCGTCGAGGTTCGACGCGCTGATCAGCTGCTTCATCACGCGCAGCTGGTCGTCGGTGTCGAGGATGGTGAAGTTGCTCTTGAGCCCGACCAGCTCGGCGTGGGCTCGGAGCATTCGCGCGGCGACCGAGTGGAAGGTGCCCAGCCAGGGCATCCCCTCGATCGCTCCGCCCGAGATCGCGGAGACTCGCTCCTTCATCTCGCGCGCCGCCTTGTTGGTGAAAGTGACGGCGAGAATCTGGCTCGGCCACGCCTTCCTGCTGGCGATCAGATGGGCAAGCCGTGCGGTCAGCGCGGCGGTCTTTCCCGTGCCTGCGCCGGCGAGCACAAGCACCGGCCCTTCCGTCGTCAGCACGGCTTCGCGCTGGGGCGGGTTCAGGCCCTGCAGGTAGGGGGGCTCGGGGGTTGTTTGCGGCGATTCAGGCACTTGCCGGAGGTAGGCTCGGGAGAACGAAACGGCAACCGAATGGGCGGTTCAAAAAAGGTTCCGACGGTTGTTCCCGATATCCACGTTATCCACAGGCTTGTTCCCACATTTTTCGTTAGGTGCGACTCGGAAAGTGGAGTCAGTGTGCATGGGTGATCGGGACGGCGGTCCCGGCCTCATCGGAAAGCCGGCAACGGAAAGAAGATGCGGCAGGTGACCAAAGGTCCGATCTCCGCGACAGGCAATGTTGAGGCTCTTTCGGGAGCGGATGCGGGGCCAGTCGGGACGAGGCGCCGGAAGAGATAATCTTTCGCCAGCGCGACGCGGCTTCCAGCGATTTCGGTCGAGGGGAGCAAAGCGGGACGCAGGAGTGGGTTATCCCAAGAAGGGCCGCGGAACATCGGTCGGCTTTGACCTCGGTCAGGCCGGGCGGCGCGAAACAGAAGCGAGGCTTCGGCCGGCGCACTGGAGTAGAGGCTGCAAGGCTCCTCTTCGGAGGGAGTGGTCGGTGGAAAGCGACGCCTGAGCTGGTGAGCCGGAATTCAGGATGAGGTTCCCCTGGGACCGAGTTTTGAAGTTTGGCGGATCCTTCGCTCGGCGCAGAGGGGGCTCGCAGCGATGCGGGCCCCCTTTTCGTTTTGGGGAGCACCCTTTCGCTGACCACCTCGACCCAGGCGGGACCAAATACGGAGTTGCGCGTTTGGAGCCGTAAGGCGGCGGCAATGGCGCTGCTGGAGCGGGCACGAAAAGGAGAGTTCCTCGTGCTTGCCATTGCCGCGTTGATGCTGGCCACCGCTTCCCCTGCCCAACCGCCGGCGCTCACAACCGCCGCGCCGTGGTGGGAGAAGTTCACCTTCACCATGACCGACGACGGAACGCAGCAGGCCTGCCAATATGCGACGAGCCTGCCGAGCACCGGAGCTCCCGGTTGCGGCGACGACGGCGGAGACGAGAGTTCGAACGCAAGCGTCCAGCCCGCGAGCATGCCCGGTGGGAGCTATACCAAGATCACCATCGAGCGGCGCTTCACGCCCGCGCCCCAGCCGGAAACGGTCAAGCTGCAGACCGGCGACACCTTGCTCGGCGAGCAGGTGCTGTCGCTCGCGATCGACCATCGAGGCTCGGTCCTGAGCTGCGAGGTCGTCGACAAGTCTGGAACGATGCGGCCGCCCTTTGGATGCGACGAGGCGAAGACCGAAAGGTTCGAGGCGAGCGCCCGCCCCTCATCGCAGCTTCGCCGCGGATATATGACGGTGCTGGTCTACGGACACGAAGAATATCCGGTCTGAGGAAAGCTCAGGGCTTTCGGCGGACTGCCCAGACGAACGCGGACACGCTGCTGATCAGGGCAGCGACGGCAAGCAGCATTGCAGGATCGATTACGAGCATGGGACTAGCGACTCCAACGAGTCTTTGTTCCCTATTTGTTCCTAGCGTGCAATAGGAAATTTCCTACTCAGGCGCTTCTGCTTGCCCCTTCGGCCCCTCTCGCATATAGCGCGCGCCGTCCTGCGGAGGCCGTTCGGCACCGCGGAGCCCGTCATTCGGCGAGCGCGTGGAGTTCCGGACCTGCACCGGCACTCTTACGCGCCTTTTCGTTTTGGCGGTCTCGAAGGGACGCCGCGCCGGCATGGGGCCGCCGCGGCAGTTGGTTCGACCAGGTCCGCATGTGAAGGCCCGCCATGGTGGCGGCCAAGCGGCAGGCCCGTTTGAAGTTTAGAAAGACACAATTTTCATGGCCACAACGGCATTCCCGAGCCGCGACGATTTCGCGGCCCTCCTCAACGAAAGCCTCGGCGGCGAAGGCGAGAGCTTCGAAGGCAAGGTCGTCAAGGGCACCGTCACCGCAATCGAAAACGACATGGCGGTGATCGACGTCGGATTGAAGTCCGAAGGGCGCGTCGCGCTTCGCGAATTCGCTGCCCCGGGCCAGAAGGCCGATCTCAGCGTTGGGGACGAGGTCGAGGTTTTCGTCGACCGCGTCGAGAACAGCCAGGGCGAAGCGATGCTGTCGCGCGACCGCGCGCGCCGCGAAGCCGCCTGGGACAAGCTCGAAAAGGAATATGAGGCCGGCAACCGTGTCGACGGCGTCATCTTCGGCCGCGTGAAGGGCGGCTTCACCGTCGACCTCGGCGGCGCCGTCGCCTTCCTTCCCGGTTCGCAAGTCGACATCCGCCCCGTCCGCGACGTCGGACCGCTGATGGACCAGCCGCAGCCGTTCCAGATCCTGAAGATGGACCGCCGCCGCGGCAACATCGTCGTCTCGCGCCGAGCGATCCTCGAAGAGACCCGCGCCGAGCAGCGCAGCGGGCTCATCCAGTCGCTCACCGAGGGCCAGGTCCTCGACGGAGTCGTCAAGAACATCACCGATTACGGTGCGTTCGTCGACCTCGGCGGGATCGACGGTCTGCTCCACGTCACCGACATCAGCTACAAGCGCGTCAACCACCCGTCGGAAGTGCTGAACATCGGCGACACGGTGAAGGTGCAGATCATCCGCATCAACCGCGAGACGCAGCGCATCAGCCTCGGAATGAAGCAGCTCGAGGCGGATCCGTGGGAAGGCGCGAGCGCCAAGTACCCGGTCGACGGAGCCTTCACCGGCCGTGTCACCAACATCACCGAATATGGCGCATTCGTCGAACTCGAGCCCGGGATCGAAGGCCTTGTCCACGTCTCCGAAATGAGCTGGACCAAGAAGAACGTTCACCCCGGCAAGATCGTCAGCACTTCACAGGAAGTCGAAGTGAAGGTGCTCGAGGTCGATGAGGAGAAGCGCCGGATTTCGCTCGGCCTCAAACAGGCCCAGGCCAACCCGTGGGCCGAGTTTGCCGACAAGCACCCGGTCGGGTCGCAGGTCGAAGGCGAAGTCAAGAATTCGACAGAGTTCGGCCTGTTCATCGGCCTTCCAGGCGACGTCGACGGAATGGTGCATATGTCGGATATCGCCTGGGGCGTGTCCGGCGAGGAAGCGCTCGGGCTTCACCACAAGGGCGAGACCGTCAAGGCCGTCGTTCTCGACGTCGATGTCGAGAAGGAGCGTATCAGCCTTGGAATGAAGCAGCTCGAGCGCGGCGGAGTCGGCGGCGGCACGTCCGCCGGCGGCGCTGGCGGGGTCAAGAAGGGCGACACCGTCACCGTCACTGTCCTCGACGTGAAGGACGGCGGGCTGGACGTGCAGGTCGGCGACGACGGCCCGGTCGGCTTTGCCAAGCGCACCGATCTTGGCCGCGATCGCGACGAGCAACGTCCGGAGCGCTTCCAGGTCGGGCAGAAATTCGATGCCCTGGTCACCGGCTTCGACCGGTCGAAGAAGCCCAACTTCTCGATCAAGGCGCTCCAGATCGCCGAAGAGAAGCAGGCCGTCGCGCAATACGGGTCTTCGGACTCGGGCGCGTCGCTGGGCGACATTCTCGGCCAGGCGCTGAAGGAAGCCGAGTCGAAAAAATCGACGAAGGCGCCGGCCAAGACGACGAAGAAGAAGTAACGAATGGCAAGGGCTTGCGCCGTCCGGACTTTCCTGACAGCGTGAGCCCTGCCCTAGGGGAACAGGGCTGCCGAATCTGCGGGGAAAATCATGATCCGTTCCGAGCTGGTCCAGAAGCTGTGCCAGGACTTTCCAGACCTGACCCAGCGTGAAGTCGAAAGCGTCGTCGGCGCCTTCTTCGATTCCGTTGGCGATCAGCTCGCAATGGGCGGTCGAGTCGAACTCCGCGGTTTCGGCGCTTTTTCGACTCGCAAGCGGGACGCGCGCACCGGCCGCAACCCGCGCACTGGCGAGTCGGTCGAAGTCGACGCCAAGCGCGTCCCCTATTTCAAGCCCGGCAAGGAAATGCGCGAGCGGCTGAACCTGAAGGAATCCGTCGGCGCGTTATGACCGTGGAGCCACTGCGGACGTGGCGGAACGGTAGACGCTGGGGACTTAAAATCCTCTTCCCGTAACGGGAGTGTGGGTTCGACTCCCACCGTCCGCACCATCGCTGCCTGCAGCCGATCCGGGAGATCGGCGAAGCCAGCGCTCCAAGCGAAGCTTGGGCATTCCGCAAAAAAGCACCCTCACCCCAGCCCTCTCCCGCTGGCGGGAGAGGGAGCATGCGTCTCATCGCGGGACGTTGGGAGCCATGTCCCATCAAGGCCGTTGAACATGGTTAAATGGCTGTTAAGCTTTTCCCCATGGCTCACGCCCCCTCCGCGATTGCCTTCGAGGCCTTCGGCCATCGCCATGCTCGCACACTCCCCGGGTGTGCTGCGCGTGTCGATCCACGCCTGTTCGGCCGCGGGCGGATGCGCATTCTCGATCAACGCGAGGAGAGGAGCTGGAGCATTCCCGACGACGTGAAGCTGTTCGCGACAACGTTCGCGGCCGGTTTCCTGTTTGTCTC
>JBDZVP010000107.1:0-5256 GCA_040255765.1 Sphingomonadales bacterium
TTCGGCGCCGAGCTCGTTTCCGAGGTTCAGGAGCGCTGCTTCTATCACCTCGAAGCGCCGATCGTCCGGGTCACCGGCTGGGACACGCCCTACCCGCATGCTTACGAATGGGCCTATTTTCCCGGCCCGAAGCGAATGAAACGCGCCCTCGAGAAAGTGATGGCTGAATAATGGCACGTTACCAGTTCAAGCTGCCCGACATCGGCGAAGGCATTGCCGAGGCCGAGATCGTCGCCTGGCACGTCAAGGTGGGCGACGAGGTCGCCGAGGACCAGCAGCTCGCCGACATGATGACCGACAAGGCCACCGTCGAGATGGAATCGCCGGTCGCCGGCAAGGTCGTCGAGCTCGCGGGCGAAGTCGGCGACATGGTGCCGATCGGCTCCGTCTTAGCGGTGATCGAGACCGCGGGCGCGGACCGGGCCGCCGAGAGCGCCGAGGACAGCAAGGACGAACGACCGCTCGCCGACGGCGCCGTCGAAGCGACGCCGCAGCAGGCCGAAGAGATTCCCGTCACCAAGGCGGTGGAGGAAGCGCCAGCTCCAAAGCCCGCTCCCGAACCAAAGCCGGAGCCGGAAGTCGCGAAGGCCGCCACCCACGTCCTGGCCTCGCCCGCCGTGCGTGCCCGCGCCCGCGATCTCGGGATCGACCTTGCGCAGGTGAAAGCGCGCGAAGGCCGGATCCGTCACTCCGACCTCGACGCCTTCATCCTCAACCAGGGGGGAAGCGTCTCCGCCCGCGGGACCGGTCCGAAGCGCTCCGACGAAGTCATCAAGGTCGTCGGTCTTCGCCGCAAGATCGCCGAGAACATGGCTGAGGCGAACCGGCGCATCCCGCACTTCAGCCTGGTCGAGGAATATGACGTGACCGCGCTCGAGGACGCTCGAGCGATGATGAACCGCGACCGCGGCTCCAACCCGAAGCTCACGGTCCTCCCGTTCCTGATTACGGCGATGTGCCGGGCGCTTGCCGATTATCCGATGCTCAACGCAACCTTCGACGACGAGGCGATGGCGGTCACTCGCCATGGCTCCGTCGACATGGGAATCGCCACCCAGACCGATAACGGCCTGATGGTCCCCGTCATCCGCGGAGCCGAGGGGCTGAGCGTGTGGCAGATCGCTTCGGAGATCAGCCGCCTGTCGGAGGCCGCGCGCACCAACAAGGCGAGTCGGGAGGAGCTGACCGGCCCCTCGATCACCATTTCCTCGCTAGGGCCGATGGGCGGAATCGCCTCGACCCCCGTGATCAACCCGCCTCAGGTCGCGATCATCGCCGTCAACAAGATCGAGGAAAAGCTCGTTCCGATCGACGGCGACATCGAGGTCCGCAAGCGCATGAACCTGTCGCTAAGCTGCGACCACCGGGTCATCGACGGCTGGGATGCCGCCTCGTTCATGCAGGACCTCAAGCCGCTGATCGAGAACCCGCTGCGGCTCCTCAGCTAGTCTCGACAACGGTGCGGCGGCCCTCCAGCATCGCATCGATGCTCCACGGCCCCGCTCCCGCGAACACCAGGTAGAGGAAGACGAAGCAGTAGAGGATTGCCGCGTCGCCCGCATTGTTGACGGGGAAGAAGTCCTGCGGCGCGTGCGCGTACCAATAAGCGACCGCCATCGTGCCCGAAGCGATGAACGCCGCCAGCCGGGTGAACAGTCCGACCAGGATCAGCGCGCCGGCAATCAGCTCGATGATCCCCGCAACGGCACCGAGATTGTCGAGCGCCCAGCCCGAGCCCGCCATGTCCCCTGCCGGAAAATGCAGGAATTTCTGCGTCCCGTGGGCGAGGAAAATCAGCCCGGTGACAATCCGCAGGATGCTGAGGAAGGCAGGTGCGTATTGCGTAAGCCGTGCGCCCATGATGGTCAGTCCTTCTTCTTGGGTGACATGATTGCCGGGTTCGGCCTGGCGATCGACGGCGGGTCGCTCGCCGGGAAACTTTCCTTCAGGGCTTCGTCGAGCAATCGCTCGCGATGCTCGATCCACTCACGGCGGGTCATCGGCAGGTCGGGCGGTGGTGGCCGATGCGGCATCGCCTATCTCGCGGGCCGCGCATAAGCGATCAGCTCATCGCCTATCCGCGTTTCGATGCAATAATGGCCGCCGGCCATGATCGCCACAAATTGCCGCCCGTTCGCTTCATTAGGCATCGGAATCGCCTGGCCGCCTGCGGAGAGGTCATCCTGCCAGAGAGTGCTCCCGTTCGCTAGATCGATCGCACGCATCAGCGCCAGTCCCCGCCCAGGTGAAGACTGGCCCGGTGGCGGCGACAGCACAGCGCGGCGGCGAGGCGCCAGCCCCGGCGAACCCGTCAGTCACACAGCTCGTGCCAGCTCTTCTCGCTCAGCTCGACATCATACTTCTTTGCCGCTTTCTGGATTCGGTCCCAGGCTTCGTCTCGCTCCTTGTCGGAAACGCCTTCGACCTGGTTGAAGCGGGCAACCGCGTTGCGGACATGGTCGGCATCGCACAGCGGCTCCTTGCGCTCCTTGGGAAACGCATATTCGCTATCCTTGAGGTCTTCGCGGTCCTCGGCGTCCATCTCGCTCATTTTCAGTCTCCTTCCGGTGGACCAACGCTTCGGAAAGGCCGTCGGTCCGCCGAATTGAGGAAATTGAGGCCGGTCAGGCGGCGAGGCGCACCGTTTCGCCAAGCGCGGCGCTGATCGAGGCCTCGCGCTGTTCGGGGCCGAAGTTGAGGCCATCCGCAGCGACGAATTCCGGCTCGATTCCGATGAAGTTGAAGATCCCGCGCAAATAGCTTTCGAGATGCTCGAGCGAGGCCGCGGGCGTTCCGGGGTCGTACATCCCGCCCCGGGCAAGCGCGACAATCACTCTCTTGCCGCCGGCGAGCCCCTCCGGCCCGCTCTCGGTGTAGCGAAAGGTCTTTCCGGCAACGAGAATCCGGTCGAGCCACGCTTTGAGCTGGCTCGGGAGGGTGAAATTGTACATCGGCGCGCCGATCACCACCGTGTCCGCGCCAAGGAACTCGTCGAGCACAGACGTGTCCGCGAAGGAGTCCAGGGTCAGGTGCGGAAGTGGATCGGCCACCAGGTCGCGATAGGCGACCTGTTCGGCCGCAAGCCGGTCGGCGATGGATCGGGAGATGGCGCGGCTGGCGCTGTTGTCGCCATTGATGCTGCTGTCGATATGAAGGGTGGTCACTATTGCCTCCTTAGTATTGATTTAATACCGAGGCACGCTAAATAACTACGTGTTCGTGGCCCGCAAGAACGCACTTTTTTGTGGCCGACGCACAAATTTGTGACACGGTAACAGCAAGGGAACCGGAGGCGAGATGAAAGACCCGCAAAGCCCGATCTGCCAGACGATCAGCGGCCTTCTGCAAAGGATCGGCGACAAGTGGAGCCTGCTCGTCGTGCAGACGCTGGGGTCCGGCTCGCTGCGCTTCAACGAGCTTCGCCGGGCGATCCCGTCGGTGTCGCAGCGGATGCTCACCCTGACCTTGCGCAATCTCGAGCGCGACGGCCTCGTCAACCGAACGGTCACTCCGACCATCCCGCCGCGCGTCGATTACGAGCTTACCGGGCTCGGCCGCTCGCTCCAGAAACCGATCTGCGGCCTCGTCCAGTGGGCCGTCGACCACGAAGGCGCGATTGGCGAAGCGCAGGACCGCTACGACCGCGAACAGGCTGAGAGCGAAGCCGCGTGAACGCGACTACGCCGGCGGCCGATCTCAAGAGCCTGCTCGCCCGGGCCGACGATTTCGCCGCACGCGGCGATGTCCGGGCTGCAGTGGCCTTCTACCAGACCGCGCTCAAGGGCGTTCACAGCGTGGCCGGCCTCGACCCGCAGACGATCGCCGACCTGCAGCGGGCCCAGGCATTCGTCATGGAGCGTGCCCGCGAATTCCAGCAGTCGCTGGAAGACGCCGTCGCCAGCGCCAGCCCGGCCGAGCCCGCCGCCGCACTGCGGCTCGCCCACTCGCTCGAAATCCTCAAGGGCCAGCGGCAGGTTTACCCGCAACAGCCCTCGGTCCTTTATTACCCCTATCTTGCCCAGCGGCAGTTTTTCGAGCGTGACGAGTTCGACTGGGTCCCGGCGCTGGAAGCCGCGACGCCCGCAATCCGCGACGAGCTTGTCGGGCTGGTCGACGAAGGCGCCGATTTCCGGCCCTATGTCGAAAACGACCCCAACCGCCCGCACCGCGACTTCCACGGTCTCAACGAGAACCGGGATTGGACCGCCCTTTACCTCTGGCGCGACGGCAAGCCGGTCGAAGCCAACGCCAAGCTTTGCCCGAAGACGATGGCCGCGCTCGAGCACGTGCCGCTCAGCCACATCGGCTCCCGCACTCCCGCCGTGCTCTTCTCCCGCCTTGAGCCCGGAGCGCACATCCCTCCGCACACCGGGATGCTTAACTGCCGCCTGATCTGCCACCTTCCGCTGATCGTGCCCAAGGGCTGCTGGCTGCGCGTCGGCAACGAGACCCGCGAGTGGGAGGAAGGGAAGCTCCTGATCTTCGACGACAGCGTTGAGCACGAGGCGAAGAATCCGAGCGGTGAACTCCGAATCATCCTGCTGTTCGACATCTGGCGTCCGGAAATCGGCGAGGAAGAGCGGTCCGGAATCTCCGCGATCTTCGACACCATCGACCGGTTCCAGGGCATTCCGAACGACTAACCACCAGTCGCCTTCCCTTCCCCGCCATTCCTGTTCTAGACCAAGCGCATGCCAGGACGCTTTTTCGACGAATGGAAGATCGGCGATAAGGTCGCCCACGCGCTCAGCCGTACCGTCACCGAGACCGACAACGTCCTCATCTCGACGCTGACCCACAACCCGCAGCCGATGCATCTCGACCATGAGGTCGCGTCGGAATCGGAGTTCGGGATGCCGCTGGTGAATTCGGTTTTCACTTTCGGGCTGATGATCGGGGTCAGCGTCGCCGACACGACGATGGGCACTCTCGTCGCCAACCTCGGCTACGACGCTCTGAAATTTCCCAATCCGGTGTTCATCGGTGACACCCTGAGGAGCGAAACCGAGTGCATCGCCGCGCGCGAGAGCAAGTCGCGGCCCAACGCCGGGATCGTCACCTGGGCGCACCGAAGCTTCAACCAGCGCGGCGAGATCGTCTGCGAATGCACCCGCACCGCGCTCCTTCTGAAGAAGCCGCGGTGAACAAGGAGCCCCGCTCCTGGCTGTTCGTCCCGGCGGACAGCGACAAGAAGATCGAGAAAGCGATTCGATCCAGCGCCGACGCGATCATCTTCGACCTCGAAGACAGCGTCGT
>JBDZVP010000108.1:0-5234 GCA_040255765.1 Sphingomonadales bacterium
ACTGGTTCCGCGATTATTATCGCAAGTGATGCGCATCTTCACCATCGGTTATGAAAGTTCGACGGTCGCCGAGTTGCTCGCTGCGCTAAGGCAAGCGCGGGTCGAGCGGGTGATCGATGTCCGGGCGGTCGCCAACTCCCGCCGTCCCGGTTTTTCCAAAAACCTGCTCCGGAACGCGCTTGCCGAGGTCGGGATCGACTATGTTCACTTGCGAGCGCTCGGTACCCCGGCCGACGGGCGGGCGGCTGCACGTGCGGGAAGGATGGACGAGCTGGAACGGATTTACGCCGGCCAGCTCGAGCTTCCCGAAGCGATCGCGCAGGGCGCGGAAATGCTCGAACTGGCAAAAGAAAAGCCGAGCGCGCTCCTTTGCTACGAGCGCGAGCCGGGGGGCTGCCACCGGACTCTGCTTCTTCGCAGCCTCGCACCCAACGCCGACGTCATCGACCTATTCGTATAGGGCTTCGCCGACGAGACGCTTCAGGTCTTCGGGCTTGGCAAGTTCGCTTCCGCAGCTCAGCACCGCGGCGGCGCCGCTGGCAAGCCCGACACGGAAGGCCTGCCCGGCCGGCCGGCCGAGCGCGAAGCCATGGATCATTCCGGCGAGGAAGCTGTCGCCCGCTCCAACGGCGCTGCACGCCTCGACGGGGAGCGCGGGGCGGAACGTCGCACCTTTTCGAGTAGCCAGGATCGCCCCCTCGCGCCCGAGCGTGACCGCGACATTTTCCACGCGGCCGCTCGCGACGAGGCGCTCGGCCTGGGCGGCGAGCTCGTTCTTGGTGAGAGACCGTCCGGCGAATGCTTCGAACTCTCCGCGGCTCGGCTTCGCAAGAAAGATTCCGCCCGCGCCGAGTGCCGACTTCAAGGCCGCGCCCGACGTATCGAGCACAAAGCGCGCGCCGCGATCCGACACCTTTGCTCCGATCCTGGCGTAGAAATCGTCCGGAACTCCCGGCGGGAGTGATCCGCTTGCAACGAAATAATCGCAATCGATCGAGCCGGCCGAGTCGAGCACGGCGGCGGCTTCCTCGGCATTCACCCGCGGTCCTTCGGGAACGAAGCGGAATTCATGACCGGTCGAGGTTTCGACGACCGTCAGGCTGATCCTGCTGTCGCCGGCGATCTCGATCATCTGGCGGTCGATTCCCGCCCGGGCCAGAAGCTCGTCAAGGACTTTCCCGGTCATTCCTCCACCGAGAAACACCGCCTGAACGTCGGCGCCGAGGCGGTGAAGAACACGGGCGACATTGATCCCGCCGCCGCCAGGCTCGATCGCTTCATTGCGGGTTCGGGTCTTGCGGGTGTGGCGGACGAGTTCGGCTTCGCTCGAGATATCGATTGCCGGATTGAGCGTCAGAGTGACGATCCGAGCCTTAGGCATCGCGCCCTTCCCCCCAATGCCCATCAGGCTGGCGGAGCGCCTTCGCCGACAAGAAGCTCCTCGATGTCGGGGATCGGACGGTCGGTCATGGTCTTGTTGACGGTCAGCACGATCCGCCGCTCGGCCTCCTTGTGAAGCTTCTTTCGGAACTCGCCCAACGCCTTGGGCGGGATCACCACCGCCAGCGCCTCGAAATCGTTCGCCAGCGCACGGCGGTTCACCTCTTCGGCGGCCTCGCGGATCCAGCGATCCTCGCCCTGCTGGTGGAAGTCGGCCTCACCCATCGTATCGCGGCCGCTTCCAACGCTCGGCGATTGCGTACCCGGAGCATCCGTCTTGATCTCGCGGTCCATCGGGTCGGGACGCTCGTCGTGGGATTCCGTTCTTAAATCGAGCATTTCGGAATCGCCGTTGTTGCGCAGCCAAAGCAACTTCTTGCCGTCGGCGACGAGGACGAGTGCTCCGTGAGGAATGGCCATGGAAGGATGCTCCTTTTGCGGTTCAAACCTGAACCAAAGCAACGCCCCCTGAGGTCGGGACGTTCCCCTATTCGTCTTCGCCGGACGCGAGGTCTTCGCCGACGGTCGCGTCCGGAACCGGAGCGATCTCTTCCTCGCCCGAATCGAGCTCTTCCTCGTCGCTTTCGTCGATCCTCGCGACGCTGACGACACGCTCGCCCTCGGCGACGTTGAAGATTGTGACCCCTTGCGTGTTGCGCCCCGCGATCCGGATGTCGCCAACCGTCGTGCGGATGATCTTGCCCTGGTTGGTGACCAGCATCAGCTGCTGTCCCGGCGTGACCGGGAAGCTCGCGACCACGCCGCCGTTTCGGCCGCTGGTGACGATGTTGATGATTCCCTGCCCGCCGCGATTGGTCCGGCGATACTCGTAGGTCGAGGATCGCTTTCCGTAGCCGTTCTCGGTGACGGTCAGGAGGAACTGCTCCCGCTCGGCGATTTCGGCATAACGCTCGGGCTTCAGGCCGTCGGCGGATTCATTCCCGCGCCACTGCGGCGACCGGAGATATGCTTCGCGCTCCTCGGCGGTCGTTCCGACCCGGCGGAGGATCGACATCGAGATGACCTCGTCTCCTCCAAGAAGCCGGATTCCGCGAACGCCTGTCGAGCTTCGCGACTGGAACTCGCGAACGTCGCTCGACCGGAACCGGATTGCCTTGCCGTTGCGGGTGGCGAGTAGGACATCGTCTTCCGCGGTAAGGAGCCGGACACCGATCAGCCTGTCGCTCAGGTCCTCTTCGTCTCCATTGTCGCCGGAAACGAACTTCATCGCGATCTTGCCGTTCGACGGAACGTTGGTGAACGCATCCATGCTGTTGCGGCGGACCGTGCCGTTGCGGGTCGCGAACATGATGTTCAACCCGCCCCATTCGGCCTCGTCCTCCGGAAGCGGAAGCACCGTCGAAATTGTCTCTCCCTCGGCAAGCGGAAGCAGGTTCACCATCGGCCGGCCCTTGGTGTTGGGCCCGCCTTCGGGAAGCCGCCAGACCTTCAGGCGATACACGCGGCCGAGATTGGAGAAGAACAGCACCGGATTGTGGGTGGAGGTGACGAACAGCTCGGTGACCGCATCCTCTTCCTTGGTCTGCATGCCGGAACGGCCCTTGCCGCCGCGCTTCTGCTCGCGGAAGATCGAGAGCGGAGTGCGCTTGATGTAGCCGGTCATGGTCACGGTCACGACCATGTCCTCGCGCTCGATCAGGTCCTCGTCCTCGATCCCGTCAGCGGCGGCTGCAAGCTCGGTGACCCGGGGAGTCGCGAACTCGGCTTCGACCTCGTCGAACTCCTCGCGCATTACCTCGTAGAGGCGGGCGCGGTTGGCGAGAATCTCGAGCAGCTCGCCAATCGACTCCGCAAGCTCCTTGAGCTCGCCGCCGATCTCGTCGCGCCCGAGCGCGGTCAGCCGGTGAAGCCTCAGCTCCAGGATCGCTTTCACCTGTGCTTCGGAGAGCCGGTAGCTCTTGTCGCTCTTTTGAGGTTCGACGGCTTCGACAAGCGCGATGTAGGGCCGGATTTCCTCCATCGGCCAGTCGCGTGCGAGCAGTTTCTCGCGAGCCTCGACCGGACTTGCCGACCCGCGAATGAGCTTCACGACCTCGTCGAGGTTGGTCACCGCGACGACGAGTCCGAGCAGGATATGAGCCCTTTCGCGGGCCTTCATCAGCTCGAACTTCGAGCGGCGAGTGATCACTTCCTCGCGGAACTTAACGAAGCTTTCGATGATGTCGCGAAGGGTGAGCGTTTCGGGCCGGCCGCCGCGGATCGCCAGCATGTTGGCGGGGAAGCTCGACTGTGCCGGGGTGTGCCGCCATAGCTGGTTGAGAACGACTTCCGGTGTTGCGTCGCGCTTCAGGTCGATGACGATCCGAACGCCTTCGCGGTTCGACTCGTCGCGGATGTCGGACACGCCCTCGATGCGCTTGTCCTTGGCGGCCTCGGCGATTTTCTCGACGAGCCCGGACTTGCCGACCTGGTAGGGAATTTCGCTAAGCACGATTGACCGGCGGTCGCCCCTGCCCTCCTCGATCGTGTAGCGCGAGCGCATCATGATCGAACCTCGGCCGCTGGTGTAGGCGTCGCGGATCCCGGTCTGGCCGAGGATGAAGGCGCCCGTCGGGAAATCGGGACCCTTCACATGCTGCATTAGGTCTTCGGACGTGACCGCCGGGTCGTCCATATAGGCCCGGCAGGCGGCGAGCACCTCGCCCAGATTGTGCGGCGGGATGTTGGTCGCCATTCCGACCGCGATCCCGCCCGCCCCGTTTACGAGCAGGTTCGGGAAGCGAGCGGGAAGCACCTGCGGCTCGCTTTCGCTGGCATCGTAGTTCGGCTGGAAATTGACGGTATTCTTGTCGAAGTCGGCAAGAAGGAAATTGGCGACCTTGGCGAGCCGGGCCTCGGTGTATCGCATCGCGGCCGGCGGATCTGGGTCCATTGAACCGAAATTGCCCTGGCCGTCGATCAGCGGAACCCGCATCGACCACGGCTGGACCATCCGGGCGAGCGCATCGTAGATCGCCTGGTCGCCATGCGGGTGATATTTACCCATGACGTCGCCGACGATGCGGCTCGACTTGCGGTACGGCCGCCCGGCGACATAGCCCGCTTCCTGGCAGGCGTAGAGGATTCGGCGATGGACAGGCTTCAAGCCGTCGCGGACGTCGGGAAGAGCGCGGCTGACGATCACGCTCATCGCGTAATCGAGATAGCTGGTCTTCATCTCCTCGACGATGGAGATGGGGACGATGTCGCTGGGTTCGCTCGGGATGCGCTGTTCGTCGGCCGGAGGCTCGGTGGCCAAGGGAAAATCCTATCTGTGAAAACCTGGATACGCAGGAAGAAAAGCGCTCGAACGGCGCCTGCCCCCCAGATAGGAAATGCTAGCCGATTGTGAACCCGCACGCCACCCCGCGCGCACGCGTACGCGCGCGTGAAACGTGACGAAATGCACGAAAGCCAAGCGATATCAGCCGGTTCAATGCCGGTTCATCGCTTTTTCGCCAGAGTCTTGGCGATCTTGCCGCTCGGCACTATTGCCGGTGCGCAATTCCAGACAAATCGGGCCGTTCGGCCGACGGAGGAATAGAGATGAAGTCGACTCTTACTGCAGCCGCGGTCCTGCTTGCAGGCACCGCACTCCTGGCCACTCCGGCGGTCGCACAATCCAATTACGGCGCGCAGGCGGCTCCCCAGCAGTCCGCTGCCCCCGCGGCCGAGCAGGCGCCGGCGCAAAACCCCAATGCCATCAAGACGCACAACCCGAAAATCTCCCGCGAAGCGTCGAAGACGATCCAGCAGCTGCAGAAGGACGTCAACGACAAGAACACAGCGGCGAT
>JBDZVP010000109.1:0-5101 GCA_040255765.1 Sphingomonadales bacterium
ATGCCCTACGTCCGGGTGCTCGAGGTCGCGACCTTCTACACGATGTTCAACCTGCGCCCCGTGGGCAAATTCCACGTCCAGGTGTGCGGGACGACGCCGTGCATGCTGCGCGGCTCCGACGACGTGCTGGAGGCCTGCTACAAACGCGGTCTCAAGAAGGGCCACACGACCGAGGACGGGCTATTCACGCTCACGGAGGTCGAGTGCCTCGGTGCCTGCGCCAATGCGCCGATGGTCCAGATCAACGAGCATAATTACGAGGATCTTACCGAGGACAGCATGGGGGCGATCCTCGACGCTCTGGCTAAGGGCGAACACCCCAAGCCCGGCCCGCAAATCGACCGCCAGACGAGCTGCCCCGTGGGCGGCCCGACGACGCTCAAGAAGATGGCGGAGCGCAATTACGATTACCGCCCGCTGTGGACCGACACCGCCGGCCCCGCGAAGGAGGGCGTGCAGTGAGCGCGATCGTCGTCCTCATCGTCGCCGTCCTCCTCGGCTTCATCGTCCTGAAGCTCGTCTTCGGGATCATCAAGTTCGTCCTGATCGCAGCGATCGTCATCGGCGCGCTGGCGTTCATCGCGAGGAAGTTCGCCTGATGGGCTACACCGGACCTCTCGCGGACAAGGACCGCATCTTCACCAACGTCTATGGCTTCCAGTCGCCTTTCCTGAAGGCGGCGAAGCAGCGCGGCGACTGGGACGACACCAAAAAACTGATGCAGATCGGCGAGGACCCGATCATCGATGCGATCAAGGCATCGGGCCTTCGCGGCCGCGGCGGCGCCGGCTTCCCGACGGGGATGAAGTGGAGCTTCATGCCCAAGGAGCCCAAGCCGGGGAAACCCAGCTTCCTCGTCGTCAACGCCGACGAATCCGAGCCCGGATCGTGCAAGGATCGCGAAATCATCCGCCACGATCCGCACAAACTTCTCGAAGGCTCGTTGATCGCGGGCTTCGCGATGCGCGCGCGGGCCGGCTACATCTACATCCGCGGCGAGTTCATCGAGGAAGCCGAAGTCCTCGAGAAGGCGGTCGCCGAGGCCTATGACGCCGGGCTTCTCGGCAAGAACGCCGCCGGCTCGGGTTACGACTTCGACCTGTTCGTCCACCGCGGCGCCGGGGCCTACATCTGCGGCGAAGAGACCGCGATGCTCAACAGCCTCGAAGGCAAGAAGGGCTGGCCGAGGCTGAAGCCGCCGTTCCCGGCGGGTGCGGGGCTCTACGGCTGCCCGACAACGGTCAACAATGTCGAATCGATCGCGGTGGTGCCGACCATCCTCCGCCGCGGCGCGAGCTGGTTCGCCAGCATCGGGCGCGAGAAGAACGAAGGCACCAAGCTGTTCCAGCTTTCGGGCCACGTGAACACGCCCTGCGTCGTCGAGGAATCGATGGGCATCCCCTTCCGCGAGTTGATCAGCCGCCACGGCGGCGGCATTCGCGGCGGCAAGAACGCGGACGATTTCAGCAACTTCCTGGCGGTCATTCCCGGCGGCTCTTCGGTTCCGCTGGTACCCGCCGAGCAAATCCTCGACGCGCCGATGGACTTTGACGGGCTGAAGGCGCTGGGCTCCGGCCTCGGCACCGCGGCGGTCATCGTCATGGACAAGTCGACCGACATCATCCGCGCGATCAGCCGCATCTCCTACTTCTACAAGCATGAGAGCTGCGGTCAGTGCACCCCGTGCCGCGAAGGCACCGGCTGGATGTGGCGGGTGATGGAAAAGCTGCGCGACGGCGACGCCGACGTCGCCACCATCGACAAGCTGCTCGACGTCACCAAGCAGGTCGAAGGTCACACCATTTGCGCGCTTGGCGACGCGGCCGCCTGGCCGATCCAGGGCCTGATCCGCCACTTCCGCCCCGAGATCGAGCGCCGCATCGCCGAGCGCAAGGGCCGCGACATGCTGGAGGCTGCGGAATGACGAAACTGTTCATCGTCATCGCGATCGTGGCCATCCTCGCGATTGTCATCCTGGTCATGCAACGCGGCCGGACCAGCGTCACGACGATCACCCGGCATCGCGAGGAGAAGGACGATGCCTAAGGTCACCGTCGACGGCGTCGAGATCGAGGTCCCGCAGGGCGCGACGGTCCTCCAGGCTTGCGAGCTCGCGGGCAAGGAAATTCCGCGCTTCTGCTATCACGAGGGGCTGTCGATCGCCGGCAATTGCCGGATGTGCCTCGTCGAGGTCGCTCCCGGACCGCCCAAACCGCAGGCAAGCTGCGCGCTTCCCGCCGCCGACGGCCAGGCGATCCGCACCGACACGCCGATGGTGAGGAAGGCGCGCGAGGGGGTGATGGAGTTCCTGCTCATCAACCACCCGCTCGACTGCCCGATTTGCGACCAGGGCGGCGAATGCGATCTCCAGGACCAGGCAATGGCCTATGGCCGGGGATTCTCCCGGTTCGAGGAGAACAAGCGGGCGGTCGACGAAAAGTACATGGGGCCGATCATCAAGACGGCCATGACGCGGTGCATCCAATGCACGCGCTGCGTCCGCTTCGCCGAGGAAATCGCGGGCGTGCCCGAGATCGGGATGCTCTATCGCGGCGAAGACGAGCAGATCACGACCTACCTCGAAAAGACGGTGACCAGCGAGCTTGCCGGCAACCTCGCCGACGTCTGCCCGGTCGGCGCGCTGCTGCAGAAACCGCAGATTTTCGAAATGCGGCCGTGGGAGCTCCGGCGGGTGCCGGGAATCGACGTAATGGACGCGGTGGGCTCCAACATCCGGCTCGACGTTCGCCAGCGGCAGGTGATGCGGATCCTTCCGCGGGTGAATGACGACGTCAATGAAGAGTGGATTAGCGACAAGACCCGCCACCACGCGGATGCTTTGGTCCGCAACCGGCTCGACCGGCCGTGGGTCCGCGAAAGCGGCAAGCTCCGCGAAGCGCGGTGGGACGAGGCGCTCGGGATTTTCGCCGAGAAGCTGAAAGCTGCCGGAAGCAAGGTCGCGGCGATCGCCGGCGACCTCCTCGACGCGGAGACGATGTACGCGGCCAAGGCCCTGCTGAAGCAGCTGGGGTCGAAGCTTCTCGAAGGTCGCCAGACCGGCCTCGATTATGACGTCAGCAATCTTGCGGCCGTGAACTTCAACTCGACGATCGCCGGAATCCAGCAAGCCGACGCGGTCCTTCTGATCGGCTGCAACCCGCGCTGGGAAGCGCCGCTGGTAGCGACCCGCTTGAGGAAGGTTACCAAGAAGGGCGGCAAGGTCTTTGCGATCGGGCCCGAAATCGACCTGGCGATGCCAGTCGAGTGGATTGGCGACGATTTGAAGCTGCTTGGCAAACTTCCCAAGGCAGTGACCGAGACGTTCGCGAAAGCGGAGCGGCCGGCGGTGATCGTCGGTCCCGGTGCGCTTGGCGCCGGAGCGCTGGGCGCGGCGCTTGCACTGGTCGAACCGCTGGGCCTGATCAGGGACGGCTGGAACGGCTTCAACGTCCTTCACACCTCCGCATCGCGGATGGCCGCGCTGATCCTCGGCTATGCGCAAAAGGGCGGATTGGCGGATATCGAGGCTGCAAAGCCCGAGGTCGCGATCCTGCTTGGCGCGGACGAAATGCCGGCGGACCGGCTGTCCGGTGCGTTCAAAATTTACATTGGGCACCATGGCGACGCCGGTGCCCGGCAGGCGGACCTGGTGCTTCCGGGCTCGGCCTACAGCGAAAAGCACGGCACGTTCGTCAACACCGAGGGCCGGGTTCAGCGGACCGAAAAGGCCGCTTTCGCTCCCGGACAGGCGCGCGAGGACTGGACGATCTTCCGCGCGGTGTCCGAACTTCTCGGGGCACCGCTTCCGTTCGACACCTTCGGCCAGCTTCACGCGGCGATGGCGGCCGACCACCCGCAGCTCGCCAATCCCGGCCTGCTCAAGCTCAAATGGGCACCGCCGAAACTGGATGCCAAGGTGTCGGGACCGGTCAGCTATCCGATCAAGGACTTCTACCTCACCAACGCGATCGCTCGCTCCAGCCCGACGATGCACAGTTGCTCGGCGGAGATTCTGCACGGGCGCGTCGAGACGCTCGAGGCCGCGGAATGACCGCACTCTTCCAGACCTGGGGCGCCAGCTACGAATGGGCGTGGTTCTGGTCGATGCTGATCGGAATCCTCGTCATCGCGCTTCCGCTGATGCTTGCGGTGGCGATGATCATTTATGCCGAGCGCAAGATCTGGGCGGCGATGGCGCTTCGGCGCGGCCCCAACGTGGTCGGTCCGTGGGGCCTTCTCCAGAGCTTCGCCGACGGGCTCAAGGTCTTCCTCAAGGAAACCATCGTCCCTACGGCGGCGAACAGGGGCCTGTTCCTTATCGCCCCGATCATCACGTTCACCGTCGCCCTGATCGTCTGGGCGGTAATCCCGTTCCAGGCCGGAGTCGTGCTCGCCGACGTCAACGTCGGGCTGCTCTACATCCTCGCCGCAAGCTCGCTCGGCGTCTACGGAGTGATCGTCGCCGGATGGGCGTCGAACTCCAAATATCCGTTCTTCTCGGCGCTCCGCGCAGCCGCCCAGATGGTCAGCTACGAAGTCTCGATCGGCTTCGTCCTGATCAGCGTCGTCCTCTACGCCAACACCTTCAACCTCAGCGATATCGTGTTGATGCAAAAGGGTTTCGGCCTTGGGGTCGTCAACGCCTTCGCCTTCAATCTTCTGCTCTTCCCGATGTCCGTAATCTTCCTGATCAGCTCGATGGCCGAGACCTTCCGGACTCCCTTCGACCTGACCGAGGCGGAGAGCGAGCTCGTTGCCGGGTACCAGACCGAATATAGCTCGATGAGCTTCGCGCTGTTCTGGCTCGGCGAATATGCCAACGTCCTGTTGATGTGCGCGTTGAACGCCATCCTGTTCTGGGGTGGCTGGCTGCCGCCGATCGACTGGGCGCCGCTCTATTATATTCCCGGCATCCTCTGGCTGTTCGCCAAGATGCTGTTCTTCTTCTTCGTCTTCGGCTGGGTGAAGGCGACCGTCCCGCGCTACCGCTACGACCAGCTGATGCGGCTCGGCTGGAAGATCTTCCTGCCCTTGAGCCTGCTCTTCGTTTTCCTCGTGTCCGGGTGGCTGATGCTCACCCGTTATGGAGGCGCGGCATGAT
>JBDZVP010000016.1:0-12538 GCA_040255765.1 Sphingomonadales bacterium
GTCTATCTCGCCGACAATGGAATCCACTCCGACATCGTCATGCCGGCCGATGCCGAGGGGCTCGATTGGGCGACGGTGGTGCGGGGCTTGCCTCCGAATGCGAAGTGGGTGGCGTTCGGGTCGGGCGAGGAAAAGGTCTATCTCGAAACCCCGACCTGGTGGGACATCCGGCCAAAGACGGTCTGGGCGGCACTGACCGGAAGCCGGCGGGTGCTTCACGTCGAATGGGTCGACGACCCGAGCTATGCCGAGCGCGCGATTCGTCTTCGCCCGGCCGAATACCGGCGGTTGTGGGCGGCGGTTCGCGCCGATTTCGAGCTCGGCCGCGACGGCAAGCCAATCGGGATCGACCACCCGGGCTACGGCTGCTGCGACGCTTTCTATTGGGCGACCGGCCGATTCAACGCGCTTCGGACCTGCAACAGCTGGACGGCCCACAAGCTCAGGCTCGCGGGCGTGAAGACGAGCCTGTGGCCGCCGTTCGCATCCGGTTTGTTGTGGCGGTACCGAAGAGTCGATCAGAGAACGTAGCGGCTGAGATCCGCGTTCTTGGCGATTCCGGCGAGCTGCTTGTCGACGAAGGCCGCGTCGATGGTGAGTGTGTCACCCTTGTGCTCCTCTGCCGTAAAGCTGACGTCCTCGAGCAGTTTCTCCATCACCGTCTGGAGGCGGCGGGCGCCGATATTCTCGACCGCGTCGTTCACTTCAGCGGCAATTCGGGCGAGGCCGTCGATCCCGTCCTGGGTAAACTCGATAGTGACGTCCTCGGTGCCGAGAAGCGCCTTATATTGCTCCGTCAGGCTGGCCTTCGTCTGCGACAGGATCCGCACGAAATCCTCCTCGGTCAGCGCTTTCAGCTCGACCCGGATCGGAAGGCGGCCCTGGAGCTCGGGCAGAAGGTCCGCGGGCTTGGCGATGTGGAAGGCGCCGGACGCAATGAACAGGATGTGGTCGGTCTTGAGCGGGCCGTACTTGGTCGCGACCGTCGTGCCCTCGATCAGCGGCAGAAGGTCGCGCTGCACCCCCTCGCGGCTGATCGAGCCGCCGTGCACATCGCTGACCGCGATCTTGTCGATCTCGTCGAGGAACACGATCCCGTTCGCCTGCGCGTCTTCCAGGGCGCAGCGGTTGATGTCGTCGGGGTCGACCCGCTTGTCGGCCTCTTCCTCCGTAAGGCGGGCAAAGGCTTCCGGAACCTTGAGCTTGCGGCGCTTGGCCGCGCCCTGGCCGAACGCCTTGCCCATCATTTCCGAGAGGTTGAGCACCCCGACCTGGCCCATTCCGGGCACCTCGAACGGCATGCGTGGCGCTTCCTGGACGTCGATTTCGACCTCGGCATTTTCGAGGCTTCCGTCCTTGAACCGCTCGCGGAAGCTGTCGCGCGTGGCGGTGCTCGATCCCTTTCCGGTGAGCGCATCGAGGAGCCTGTCCATCGCCGCTTCCTCGGCGGCCTGTCGGACTTTTTCGCGGCGGCGCTCGCGCTCCAGCCGGACCGCTTCCTCGACAAGGTCGCGCGCGATCTGCTCGACGTCGCGGCCGACATAGCCGACTTCGGTGAACTTGGTCGCCTCGACCTTCACGAACGGCGCGTCCGCGAGCTTCGCCAGCCGACGGCTGATCTCGGTCTTTCCGCAGCCGGTCGGCCCGATCATCAGGATGTTCTTGGGCGTGATCTCGTCGCGAAGTTCGGGCGCAAGCTGCTGCCGCCGCCAGCGGTTTCGAAGGGCGACTGCGACCGCCTTCTTCGCCTCGTCCTGGCCGACGATATGCTCGTCGAGAGCGGCGACGATCGCTTTCGGTGTGAGCTTGGACTGCAGCAGGTCGGATTCCCCGGTGCTGGGTGGGACTGGTGCCTGGTAGTTCATGTTCACGCTAGATTGGGAAGGGGCGATGGCTGTTCAAGCGGCTCAGACATCGACCGTCTCGATGGTCAGCTGGTCGTTGGTGAAGACGCAAACCTCCGCTGCGATCGCCATCGCCCGCCGGGCGAGCTTCTCCGGGTCCGGCTCGTAATCGGCGAGCGCGCGCGCCGCGGCGAGCGCATAGTTGCCGCCCGACCCGATCGCCGCGATCCCGCCTTCGGGCTCCAGAACGTCGCCGTTGCCGGTCAGGATCAGCATCGAATCCTTGTCGGCGACGATCATCATCGCCTCGAGATTGCGGAGGTATTTGTCCATCCGCCAATCCTTCGCCAGCTCGACCGCCGCGCGCAGCAGTTGGCCGTTATACTGCTCGAGCTTGCTCTCCAGCCGCTCGAACAAGGTGAAAGCGTCGGCGGTCGCTCCCGCAAACCCGCCGATGACCCTCCCGTCCTCGCCGAGCCGCCGGACCTTGCGTGCGTTGGGCTTGATGACCGTGTTGCCGAGACTGACCTGTCCGTCGCCGGCGATGACGGTCTTTCCGCCCTTCTTGACGCCGAGGATCGTGGTTCCGTGATATTGTTCCAACTTCGGCTCCTTCGAGCGGCGATTTGGGAAGGGGCTAACGGCCTTGCAAGCGCTGCTCGAAGCGGCGGTCGGGGACCAGCCACATGATCGCCACCGCGACGTAAAGCGCGACCGACACGTACGGCGAGACCAGGAAGCCGGCGGCGAAGCCCAGCACATAGCCGACCATGCTGATCCATTCCTTGTGCTTTGCGCCGACGGCTTTGGCGATCTCGGAGTCCGAACCTTCGGCAGCGATCAGCGCCCGTTCCAGCACCAGGTACATGACCGCGGCCATGAACAGCACGACGCCGAAGGCCGCCACCGTGAAGGACGTGACGCCGCGCTCGCCGACCCAGCGGATCATGAACGGGAACAGGCTCAACCAGAACAAAAGGCCGAGATTCGACCACAGCACCCGTCCGTTCACCCGCTTTGCGAAGTTCAGCATGTGATGGTGATTGTTCCAATAGAGACCGACATAGATGAAGGAGAGGATGTAGGCCGCGAACAGAGGAAGCTCGGGCTGAAGCGCTTCGAACCCCGTTCCTTCCGGCACGTGCAATTCCAGAACCATCACCGTGATGACGATGGCGAAGAAGCCATCGGTGAAGGCATTGAGGCGATCCGGCTTCATTTCGACGCGGGCGGGAGCTGCAGCGCCTGCTTGAGCGCCAACTGCACCAGCGGCTTCACCTCCGGCTCTCCGTTGTTGCCGACGAGATAGATTCGCACGTCATTCTGCCGAAGCCAGCCGAGATAGGAGAAGAAGGTGCCATCCGAACCTGCGTGGCCCATCCGGATCGGATTCCCGTCCGCTTCGTACCGGAAAGCAAGCCCGAAGCCCTCCTGAACCTCGCCGCTCTGGCCGGGGACCGGAGCAAGAAGGATCTTGCGCGCGGCCGCCGGGAAGCCGCCGTTCGGGTCGAGGATTGCGTCGAGGAACTTCATCATGGTCCGGGACGAGGCCTGGATTCCGCCGTTGCCGCGAAGCGCCCAGTCGCTCCCGTGAAGCTTTGCGATCTCGCGGGAAATGACCGGTTGCTCGACATTCTTCAAATAGCCGCGCGAGAATTGGCCGTCGGACGCCCCGCGGAAATAGAAGCCGATGGCCTTCATCCCGAGCGGGTTCCAGACGCGTTCGCGAAGCGCTTCCTCCCACGGCTTTCCCGTCACGCGCTGGACGATCAGCGCGAGCACGGAATATCCCATGTTGGAATATTCATCCTCGCCGACCTTGTGTGCCAGCGGCCGGGCGAGACAGGTCGAGATCAGCATCGCCTCGCTCTGCGGCTCGAAATCGTCGGTGCAGCTGTCGAGCAACCCGGAGCTGTGCGACGCGAGCTGCGCGACGGTGCGCGACCGCCCCGGCTCGGGCGCTTCGGGAACAAACTTCGAGACCGGGTCGGAGAGCTTCACCTTCCCTTCCGCGATCAGGGTCACGAGCGCTGCAGCGGTCTGGCTCTTGGTAATCGAGCCGATCTGCGCGACCGTGTCGGGGGTGAACGGGATTCGCCGCTCGCGGTCGGCAAAGCCATAGCCTTTTGACAGAAGCGTCTTTCCGCCCTGCTCGACAATGATCGCGCCGCCGAACCCCTTCGCCGCCGCGTCCGTCAGCGCCTGGTCGATCGTCGCGATGGCCTGGTCCGGGGTTGTCGCAGGCTGAGCGGGGGCGGGTTGCGCCGCGGCCGTCTGCGTCAGCAACGCGGCTACGGCGGCTACGCAGGCAAGCAGGCTTCGCATCGCAACTTTGTGCGGCGGCTCGCTGTGCAGCGCAAGCATTCGATCAGTCGCCGGGATTCACCTCCGCCTGAGCCCCGGCGGCCTGCGGCCGTTCTCCAGACATGCCGTCCACCCGGACGAAATGCTGCTGTCGAACCCACTTGATCAGCTCGTCGAGCTGGATCGCCTGCTCGGAGGCGATCAATGCGTCGGGTTGAGGAAGTCGATCTTCGCCGGCGGCTTGAGCAATGCCTCCGGCGGCAGCGCGAACGTCGGGCACCGGCGTGCCTCCGCCAGAGCGGGGATCGGTTGCGGCGGCGTTGGCTTGCTCGCGCAGGCGGCGAGCGTCAGCGCGGGCAGAAGCAATACGGCTTTCGAAATCATAAGCGGTCCTTTCGTTGATTTGCGCCTGCTCGGCTTTGACTCGGGCGATGTTCTCGGAGTCCGCGCGGCGCGCCTGCTCGGCGGCGGCGCGATAGTTGGCGACGGTGGCGGCGTGGGCGGCCTGCTCCGCCCGGTAAAGCCTGTCGTTGGCCCGCGCCTCATCACGCCAGTGATCACGGCTCTGGATCAGCCACAGCAACGCGGCAGCCGCTACGGCAGCGCCGAAAATTCGGTAGAGCCAGGAGGTCGGGATCATTCGCAGTCTCCCGCCGCTTCGAGGCTTACGCCGCCGCGCCCAGCGCTGCCCTTGAACCGCCCGACCGGGCCACCGACCAGCAGTCCGATAATCACCGAGGTCATGGCGATGATGAAGCCGCCGAGCGCGCCGCCGAAGATCACGACGATCGTGTGCTCCTCGCCATCGCTCCAGTCGCCCCACATCAGCAGGCAGACGAGGAGCACCGAGCAGGTGCCGCAGAACATGCCGGCGGCCGCGGCGAGCCAGCCGTAAACCAGCCGCTGCCCCTCGGCGAAACCGACCGGCGGAGGAAGATCCATCATAACGTCTCCAGTTCGAATGTTCTCAATGTTCGCAGTAACGGCAGGCGTTTTGGACGAGCGCTCCGCTAACCAATTCGGTTCGCAAGCCAGCCGTAGAGAAAGGCCTCGTTGGCGGGGCGGCGCTCGGCGAGGCGCAGGTAGCGCTCGCCCTGGAGCGCATCGAGGGCACGGAGTAGCACGCTCTCGCCCGATGCCTTTCCGCGCAGTTCGAAGAACTTGTCCAAGGCGGCAAGCGTCGCCGCCCCGATGCGCCCGTCGGGGACGAGGTCGGGATAGTCCTTGCGGTTGCGGTTGAGCGCGGACAGGGCCCGCTGCAGGAAGGTCGCCGCGACCGCCGGGCCCATGTTGACGCCTGTGTCGAACAGCTCGGCCGCGATTGCCTGCGAGCGCTTCGCGACCTGGTCGAACGTCGGCCTGAGCCAGTAGAGGCGCTTATAGATCGCCGCCGCTTCATCCCGCGGCAGGTCGCGCATTCCGCCTCGATAGCCATGCGCCCGGGCAACCGCCTCGGTAATTCCGTAGTTGGTGGGTCCGCCCCTGTCGGCGGGATGGTTCACGTAACCGCCTTCGCGGTCGATCAACGCATCGATCAGGTCGTCAATTGGCATGAAGTGGCTCCTTCGCCGTTCGCGAGTCGAGCCACCGTGAACCACATAGGTTCGAAATAGGAAAGTTTGTTACTGTATCAGGTTAGGTTTAGTGCCGCCAGCACCCGCTCGGTCATGGCCGCGCAGTCGGCGCCGGCGAACGGGAAGCTGCCGGAAAACACGCCCTTCACTTCCGGTGCGAGCGCCTGCTGGAGCTTCCCACGAGCGCGGAAAAGGCGGGTCTTCACGGTCGCCGGCGGAATCCCGAGCGCCTCGGCGGTGTCCTCGACACTCAGGCCCTCGATCTCGCGAAGCACGAACACCGAACGGAAATTGTCGGGGAGATCGGCGACTGCTCTTTCGATCAGGTGCCGGAGCTGCTCGCGCGCAACTGTCACGTCCGGCGCCGGCTCGACGGAGGCTTGCGCCATCCGTTCGCGATAGGATTCGATCAAGGTGACACCTTCGCTTTCGAGGCTCTCGCGGCGGCGGCGCTGCGAGCGAAGCCGCCCAAGCGCTTCGTTGATGACAATCCTGGTGAGCCAGGTGCTGAGCGACGAGCGGCCTTCGAACTTCTCCATCGCGGCAAAGGCGCTCATATAGCCCGCCTGCACCGCTTCCTCGGCTTCCGCGCGGTCCTTCAGGATGCTCCAAGCGGCACGGAACAGCCGCTGATTGTTGGCGGTCACCAGATGCCGGACCGCCTCGCGATCCCGGCTCGTGCACAGCCGCGCCAGGGCGACGTCGTCGAGGGCCGAATAATCGAGTTTTGGCTGTGCCGTCATTTCGCGACCTTTAGCACGCCCTTCATTCCGGGATGATATTTACAGACGAAGGGAAACGTCCCGGTCTTGGTCACCCGCATCCGGACCGCCTTGCCGGCCGGAAGGTCGATGTCGAACACGCCTTTGTCGGTGGCGCTGTGGCGGAACATGTCGCGATTGTCCCAGACGATGATGTCGCCCTGGTGAACTTCGGCGGGCATCGGGCCGAACTTCATCTTGTCGACGACGACCGTGTAGGTGTGCGAAGCCGCTGCTGCCGGGGCTGAAGGCAGCAGCGACCACGCAACGGCGGCCACTAGGGGGGCAAGCCGCCGGAAATTCATTATTTCAGCTCCGACGCGAGATGCTCGGCGTGGTGCTGGTGCTCGGTGAAGAGCGTGAGCCCCGTCTCCAGGAGCGCCTTAAGCTGCGCATTGTGCGCCGACGGGATCAGCGTCGACTTGAGCGCGTCGTTGACCGTCTCGTGAAAGGCGACTTCGTTCGCCGCATAAGCCTTGTCGAAAGCAGGGCCGTTAAGCGCGGCGAGCTTTTTCATCTCCGCGTCCGCGCCCTTCTTCAGCGCCTGGCTTGTCGCATTGTCTTCGGGCGTGACCTTCAGCTCCTTGACCAGCGCAAGCGCCTTGTCGTTAACGGCCTGGTGATCCCGGACCATCTCGCTGGCGAATTCGCGGACGGCCTTGTTGTGCGACTTGGCGAGCGCCTGTTTCCCGGCCGCGACGTCGATGGCGCCTGCGGTGTAGGCGATGTGCGCGATCTGCGCGTCGTTGGGTCCGTCCGCGGCAACCGCAACGGTGCCGACACCGGCGACGGCGAGCGCTGCGCCTGCAAGAAATCCAATCATTCTATATGCCATCCGATCCTCCTCTTGTCCGAGCGGGCCGGTTCCCCCGGGGCGCTCTCAATTCAATTGGATGGCGATTTGAAAGGAAGGTTCCCGACGTGACTTTCGTTCGCAACTTCGCCCTCGGTTTGGCGGCGGCCCTCGCGGTCGTTTCAGCGCCCGCTTCGGCCAAGCTTTCGCCCGCCGAGCAGAAGATGGTCCAGGTCGTGGATTCGGAGCAGCAGCGGACGGTCGAGATGCTCGGCCGCTGGGTTGAGCAGAACAGCGGGACGATGAATTTCGAAGGCGTTCGCGCGGTCGGCACGATGCTTCGGCAAGAGCTGGAGCCGCTTGGCTTCAAGATCCGCTGGGCCGACGAGAGCGGCGCCGACCGCGCTGGCCACCTCGTCGCCTATCACAAAGGCAAGGGCAAGAAGCTGCTCCTAATCGGGCACCTCGACACCGTGTTCGAGAAGAGCTCTCCGTTCCAGCATTGGGAGGTGAAGGGGGACACCGGAGTCGGCCCGGGATCGAGCGACGACAAGGGCGGGATGGCCGTCATCGTCGCCGCGCTCCGGGCGATGCAGCAGGCGGGCACACTGAAAAACGCCGACATTACCGTGTTCCTGAGCGGCGACGAGGAAGATGCGGGCAACCCGATCTCCATCTCGCGCGGCGACCTGATCCGCGAGGGCAGACGCGCGGATTACGCGATCGATTTCGAACCGCTCGCGGTCCAGGACGGGCGCGACATGGGCTCGACGGCGCGGCGGAGCTCGGGAAGCTGGACGCTGACCGTGAGCGGGCGTTCGGCGCACTCCAGCGGGATCTTCGCTCCGGGCGTGGGTTACGGCGCGGTATACGAGATGGCGCGAATCCTCGACGAGTTCCGGCGCGAGCTTCCCGAGGAGAATCTCACCTACAATGTCGGCCTTGTAACCGGCGGCGCGACTGCCGAGCTGGAGGATGGCGGGCTCAAGGGTGTAGCGACCGGCAAGACCAACATCATTCCCGGAGTTGCGATCGCCCGCGGCGACCTCCGCGCGCTGACCCAGGACCAGATCGATCGCACCAAGGCGAAGATGCTTGCGATCGTGGGCCGGCCGCTTCCCGGCACGACCGCGATCCTCAACTTCGACCCCGGCGATTACCCGCCGATGGCGCCAACCGAAGGCAACCGCGCGATCCTGGCCAAGCTCAATGGCGTCAACCGCGACATGGGGCTGGAGGAGATGGGCGAGCTTCCGCCCTCCGACCGCGGCGCGGGCGATGTCAGCTTCGTTGCAGCCGACGTCGATTCCCTCGCCGGAATGGGCGCGTCGGGAAGCGGAAGCCACGCGCTCGGCGAGACGGTCGACATCCCCTCGATCTTCAAGCAGGCGAAAAGGACTGCGATCCTCCTCACCCGGCTAAGCCGCGGCCACTAGTTCGAGGCGATCTCCGGAGCGCCGCCGAACATCTGGGGCATCGCCAGAGCGTCGAACCCATAAGGATCGTCGCGGAACACGAGGCCGTTGCCCTTCGAAACCACGGTCAGGTAGGTGAGGTACACCGGCACCGGATTGGGAACGCGGAAGGTTTCCTCGCGCGACGTGCTCGGCTGGGGCACGCCGCCGAATATCCAGGTCGCGAAACGCTTGTAATCCGCGAGGCGGATGCAGCCGTTGCTGACCCAGCGGTCGGCCTTGCCGAACAACTCCTTGTGCGGCGTGTCGTGGAGGTAGATGCCGTAGTCGTTGGGCATTTCGAACTTCATCTCGCCCATCGAATTCCACGGCCCCGGAAGCTGGCGGACGAGAACCGTCGGCTTCTTGCTCCCGGACGCGATCGCTTTCCAGTTGACGCTCTTGGGGTCGACCGGCTGGCCGTTTCCGCTCCAGTCGGAGAGCACTTCGTAATGGAAGTCCTTGAGGTAGGAGAGACCCTGCTGCTGGATCCGCTTGGCGGTCAGCGAACGGATCAGCTCCGGCGGGACGTTCCAATACGGATTCGCCTTCGCGTCGCGAAGGATCAGCGCCATCATCGGGGTTTTGGTCTTTGGCGAGCCGACAACCACCCGCATCCCGTCGGCGACACGATCGTGGTCGAAGAGATAGGCCTCGGCCGCTCCGGAATCGACGACGACGTAGCGGTCGAACTTGCCGGTCGGCGGAAGCCGGTGCGCACGCTCCATGTTGATGGCGATCCGGCGCTCGTAATAATCGGCGCCGCGGTTCAGCGAGGCGATGGTGTCCCTGCCCGCGATTCCGTCGGCGGGGTCGAGGCCGTGGACAAGCTGGTAGGCCCTCACCGCATTCTCGAGCCGCTCGTCATAGCCGCCGCTGGACGATAACCCGAGGCGGGTGCGGAGAAGCTCCACTCGCCGCCCCGAAGCGCCCCGCTTCAGCATCGGCCCTGCGGGAATCTTCACCTGCGGGAGCTGGCCCCAGGTCGCTTCGTACTTCTGGAGACCCTGCGCCAGCGATACAAAGATCGGGTTCGGCTCGTCGCGGCGCCCGCCGAACGCCCAGTCGAGGCCGATCGTCCGGAGAAGCCAGTTGACCGGCCGCTGGTGGCGCTTTGCGACCGTGTTCAGTTGCGGGTCGACATAGACGAAGTCGATCCCCTGCTTGATGTTGCGGGGGACCGCCACCGGCTCGTCGCCGAGGGGGAATGCGGATGCGGGCGCGGTTGCAAACAGGGCCGCGGCGCCCAGCGCGATGTAAATTTTCTTGTACATGTCAGGGCTTTCGCCCGCTCTCCAGGATTGCAGCAGTTTCCCGCTCAACGCGACAATCATGGAATAGTTCGCGTGTCCGCGCCCTGAACGCGCCGTTCGGGCGAGCGAAAGCCGAAGCGGTCGAACTCGGGCAGCTGTTTCCGCGACACTGTGGCATTTGGGCGACTTGTTTCCGTACATCAGCGGCGCATAGTCGATGGCGGGAGTTTCAGGAGGGGTTTCCGATGTCTCTGGGTCGTTCGATGATCCGCGCCTTTGCCGGCGCGTCAGCACTTGCTCTCGCCGCCGCTGCCACGCCTGCAAGCGCGCAGCGCGTCGACAATATCGTTGCTTTCGGCGACAGCTATGCCGACACGGGGAACCTGTGGACGATCATCGGCGGCAACACCCAGCCGGTGGTCTATCCGACCGGACGATTTTCGGGCGGAACCAATTACATCGACAGCCTCTCGGCCATTCTCGACGTTCCGTTCGAAGACTTCGCGATCGGCGGCGCCAACACCGACAACAGCAACATCAACGGTGCCGGAATCCCCGGCTTCGCGACCGAGTGGAACGCCTATCTCGCGGGCGGCGGCGGACCCTTCCCGACCGTGCCCGGCAGTTTCGATAGCGGCGATCTCGTGACCTTCTCGATCGGCGGCAATGACGCGCGCGCCTACCAGAAAGCCGGTGGCAGCCTCGCGGGAGCGCCGGCCGCGGCGCAGGTCTCGGTCGCCTATGCAACCGCGGGGATCGACGCGCTCGTCGATGCCGGAGCGACCAACATCAGCTTCCTCGCCGGAAACACGGCGATGCTTCCGGAAATCGCCAACGATCCCGCCGCGCAGGCCGTCCGCAATTCCTTCTCGACGACCTTCAACACCAGCATGCAGGGCGTTCTCGCCGGCTATGCGGCGAATGGGGTCACGGTCCACTATCTCGACTTGTCGCTGCTCGGGCAGCAGGTCATCGCCAATCCGACCGCCTACGGCCTGACCAGCGGCGGCGCCTGCTCGCCCGCGATCCAGTGCCTCGCCGACAGTAGCTACACCAACTCCTTCCTCTTCTACGTCGACAATTTGCACCTGACGTCGGCGGGCTTCGCGATCGTCGCCAAATATATCGCGGCGCAGCTCACCGCCCCCCTCACCCTGGAGGCGCCGAGCGATCTCGGGCTCGACACCGCGCGGCAGTTCGGCCGCACCCTCGCCTTCCGAAGCGACGTCAACGGCCGGACGGCGGCTCCCGGGATTCACCTGTTCCTGACCGGCGACGGATTCTCGCATCGGGTCGGTGCCAGCCAGACCAACGATGCCTTCAAGGTCGACGGAATTGGCGCAACCGCGGGCGTCGAAGCCGGGATCGGCCTTGGCGTGGCCGGTGTCGCCGTGAACTACAGCCGCCCGCGAGTCCGCTTCGGAAACGATGCGTCCAGGGACAACGCGCACAGCTACCAGATCGGTGCATATGCAGGCATCGCCGCCGGGCCGCTCTTCGCGCAGGCGCAGCTCGGCTACGGTTCCGACAAGCATCACATCCATCGCGCGGCGGTGGTCGATTCGATGAGCGGCGATGCCGACGGCCACCACATCCTCGCTGGTGCGAGGGGCGGTTATTTGATGCCGTTCGGAATGCTCCGTGCCGGGCCAATCGTCGGGCTCGATTATGCCAAGGCCAAGGTCGATGGCTACACCGAGACCGGCGATCCGGCGCTCACCCTCAACGTGTCGGGCCAAACCTACGAAGCGCTGACCGGCAACCTCGGGCTCGAAGTCCGCGGCGGCGTCGGAGTTCCCGGCGTCGGCGTTCATCCTTATCTCCAGGCGCTCTTCGAAAAGGATTTCATCGGCGACGGACGGACGATCTTCTACGCGCAGACCAGCGCCCCCGGGATCGTCAACCGCTTCGACTACGAAGGCCGGTCGGAGAAGATCTACGGCCGACTGAACGGCGGGATTTCAGCGACCGTGCTCGGCGCAATGGCCGTCGATGCTTCGCTCTCGACGACCGTCGGAAAGAAGCAGGGCAATGAGGTTTCGGGCCAGGTCGGAGTCCGCATCGGCTTCTGACCGCGGGGCGTTTCAGACCTGCTTGACAAGGATTCCGTTTCGGAGCCTCATCCTCTCCGCGGCGCCCTCGCTGCGCCGCGGGAGGGGAACAGCAATGGCAACATCTGCCGGGCGGGGCACACCCGCGCACTTTTGGATAATCGGTATTCTTGCACTGCTGTGGAATGCATTCGGTTGCTACCACTATCTGATGACCGAGACCGCGAACGCGGCCTACATGGCTAAGGCGACGCCCGACCAATTGGCCTATATGGACAGCCTGCCGTCCTGGTTGACGGCCTTTTGGGCGCTCGGGGTCTGGGGCGGGTTGCTCGGCTCGATCCTGCTGCTGATGCGCAGCCGCTATTCGGTTTGGGCCTACGCGCTTTCCTTCATCGGCTGCATCGTCGTGACCGGTTATGAGAAGTTCGCGACCACAATGCCGGCGAGCATGAGCCAGGGCGCGATGGGCCTGCTGCCCTGGGTCATCCTGGTCATTGCCGC
>JBDZVP010000016.1:12638-27334 GCA_040255765.1 Sphingomonadales bacterium
ATCGCGGTCGAATGCCCGGTCCGCCTGGTCCACGGCGATGCCGACATGGACGTGCCGGTCAGCGTCGCGGTGAAGACCATGCGGCAATTGCGTTCAGCCGATGTCCAGCTGCTTGTCCTAAAGGGCGGCGATCACCGGCTTTCGGCGCCGCAGCAGATCGACGCGATCCTGGGCACCGTCGCCGGAGTGTTGGAGACCGCCGCTTGATCCTTGCCCTTGCCGCAGCGCTGGCCGCAGCCCAGCCCGCGCCCTGCCCCGACCTCGTCACCGCCGACGCCTTCATCTGCCGCGCAATCCACGCCAGCGCCGACAATCAGCCGAGCGTCGCCGCGCAGGCATTCGAACAGGCGGCGAACGCGCTCGACCCCTCCAACCCGCAAGTCGCCCGGCTCTATGCCGCCGCCGGCAACAGCTGGATTTCGGCGGGCGAGCCGGGGCGCGCGGCGCTCGACCTCGACCGCGCGCTATCGGGCACTGGTCTCGACGGCGCCCAGCGCGGCGAAGTCCTGCTCGATCGCGCGCGGGCAGCCGAAGCCCAGAACGATCTCGCCACCGCAAGGGCGAAGGTCACCGAGGCCGAGCAGACCATTTCCGACGACCCCTTCCTGTGGTTTTTCTCGGCCGCGCTTGCAATCCGGGAGAACGATCCGGCAACCGCAAAGTCGAGCATTGCCCGCGCGCTGGTGCTTGCGCCGGCCGATCCGACCATCCTGTTCGAAGCCGGCCACGTGGCCCAATTCACCGGCGATAGTGTTGGCGCCCGCGATTACTGGAACCGCACGATCGAGCGCGACCCCAATGGCGAAGCGGGGCGCCAGGCACGCGAAGCGCTGAAGCTTCTGCCGGTGCCGCTAACCGTGCAAGGAGCGTCCAAAGAGCCTAAATAGACTCCTATGCGCTACCTCCACACGATGATCCGGGTCTCGGACCCCGAAGCGACGATTCGCTTTTTCGAACTGATCGGCCTGGAAGAGCGGCGGCGGACAGAGAATGAGGGCGGGCGCTATACCCTGATTTTCCTCGGGGTTCCGGGAGACGAAGCGGAAGTCGAGCTGACCCACAATTGGGGTGAGAGCGGCTATTCCGGAGGCCGCAATTTCGGCCATCTCGCTTACCAGGTCGACGATATCTACGAGACGTGCCGGCGCCTGATGGATGCCGGCGTGACCATCAACCGGCCGCCGCGCGACGGCCGCATGGCGTTTGTTCGGACTCCCGACGAGATTTCGATCGAGCTTCTCCAGAAGGGCGAAGCGCTGCCGCCCGCCGAGCCGTGGAGCTCGATGCCGAACACAGGCGAATGGTGATGCTGGAAATCGTCGGAGTCCCAGCTTTTTCCGACAACTATCTTTGGCTCGTCCATGACGACGACAGCGGCGATACAGCCGTGGTCGACCCCGGCGATGCGGCCCCGGTGCTCGAGGAAGCGAAGCGGCTCGGCTGGCCCATCGGGCAGGTCTGGAACACCCATTGGCATCCGGATCACACGGGCGGAAACCTGGCGATCAAGGATGCGACGGGAGCCACGATCTTCGGCCCCGCGAGCGAGGACATCCCCGGGCGCGACATCGCGCTGGGCGAAGGCGACTCCATCCGTCTGGGCGAACATATCGGCCGGGTGATTGCGGTTCCCGGCCATACGCTTGGCCATATCGCGCTGATCTTCGACGACGATGGTGTCGCGTTCGTAGGTGACACCTTGTTCGCGATGGGTTGCGGGCGGCTGTTCGAAGGAACGCCGCAGCAGATGTTCACATCGCTTGGACGGCTTGCTTCGCTGCCGGAGGAAACGCGCCTTTACTGCGCGCACGAATATACGCTGTCGAACGGCCGTTTCGCGGCCGATGCCGAACCGGGGAACGCGGACATTGCCGCGCGCCTTTCCGCCGTCGAAAAGCTGCGCTCGGAAGGTGCGATGACAGTGCCGACGACGGTCGCCGCGGAACGCGCCACCAATCCTTTCGTTCGCGCCAGTGACTGGCAGGAATTCGCCCGTCTTCGTTCCGATAAAGACAGCTTGCGTTCATGAACGGCGGCGCTTTTTCGAACCGGGGCTGAAAGGTGCAACCAAGGAGGTCTGCGATGCGCAGCGTTCTTCCCTTGATCGTCGCGGCGGCGGCAATTGCCGGCTGCTCCGCTCCCTCACCCCAGGCGACCGCAATGGCCAACGCCAAGGCCCAGGCGAAGCTCAACACGCTGCTCGCCGGCAAAGTGCCCGGCAAGCCGCAAGCCTGCCTCGCCAGCTATCGCGCCAACGACATGATCGTCATCGACGATTATACGATCGCCTTCCGCGACGGCACCAACCGGGTGTGGATCAACAAGCCCGCCGGCGGCTGCAACCTGCTGAGCGCGGGCCCTTATGCGCTGGTGACCCGGAACACCGGCGGAATGGGCCTGTGCCGGGGCGATATCGGGCAGGTCGTCGACACGTTGAGCCGCGCGCAGGTCGGAAGCTGCGTGCTCAACGATTTCGTGCCGTACATGACGCCCGGCCGCTAACGCCGGTAAAGCGCCTCCAGCTTGTCGCCATAGGCCGCGTTGATGACATGACGGCGGATCTTCATTGACGGGGTCAGCTGCTCGTTCTCGACCGTGAACGGCGCGTCGGCGACGATGAAGCGCCGCACCTTTTCAATGACCGACAGGTCCGCGTTGACGCGGTCGACGGCGTCCGACAGGCGCTGCTGCATGTCGGGGGAATTGGCGATCTCCGGGTCCGGGACAAGCAATCCTACGAGGTGCGGCTTGCGGTCGCCATAGACCATCGCTTGGGCAATCTCGGACTGAAGCGTCAGCATCCCCTCGATCCGCTGGGGCGCGACATTGTCGCCCTTGTCGTTGACGATGATGTCCTTCTTGCGATCGGTGATGACGATCCGTCCCTTGTCGTCGAAATGGCCGATGTCCCCGGTCGCGAGCCAGCCGTCCTTAAGCACACGCTCGGTCTCTTCGGGATTGCGCCAATAGCCGTGCATGACGAGCTCGCCGCGAACCATGATCTCGCCGTCCTCGGCGATCTTCACTTCGGTGTTTTTCACCGGCGGACCGACCGTTTCGAGGCGGATTCCGACGCTCGGCCGATTGCAGCTGATCACCGGCCCGGCCTCGGTCTGGCCGTAGCCCTGGAGGAAGGTGATGCCGAGCGACTGGAAGAAAATTCCAATATCCGGGTTGAGCGGAGCGCCGCCCGAGACCCAGGCCTTGACCCGTCCGCCGACCTTTTTGCGGAGTTTCTTGCGGACCGTGACCTCGAGCAGCCCGTCCATTGGCAAATTCCAGGGCCTGAACTTCCCGTCATACTTCGACTGGCCGATCCCAAGCGCTCGCCGGAACAGGAAACGCGAAAGCCCGCCGCTCCCTTCCAGAGTTTTCAGAATCCGGGCCCGAAGCATCTCGAACAGGCGCGGGACGACGATCATGATCGTCGGGCGGGTTTCCTCGATGTTCGAAGCGAGTTTCTCCAGGCTCTCGGCATAATAGATTTGCGCGCCGAGCCCGATCGGGAACAGCTGGCCGCCGGTATGCTCGAGCGCGTGGCTGGCGGGGAGGAAGGAGAGGAAAATCTCGTCGCCCCAGCCGAAGTCGCTGGAGATGATGTCCGTGGCCCCGGCGATGTTGTGAAGTAGCGACCCGTGGTGCTGCATCACCCCGCGCGGCGCCCCGCCCGTGCCGCTGGTGTAGATGATGCAGGCGAGGTCATCGCGCGTCGTCTCCGCCGAGCGCTTCTCCACCGCTGGGGTATCGCCCTCCTCCGAAGCGAGCTTCGACCAGCTATGGCACTTGATCCACTCGGGCGACTGGCCGGCGCGGATCGGCTCCATCCCGATAACGTGCCGGCAGTCGGCCGAGGTGAGGACGGCGGGCACGAGCGCTTTCGCAAGCCTGTCGTTCGAGACGATCACCGCTTTCGCGCCGGAATTTCCAAGGATGTGCGCGTGGTCGCGCGTCGTGTTGGTCGTATAGGTCGGAACGGTGACGCACCCCGCCGCCATGATGGCGAGATCGGACATCAGCCATTCGGGGCGATTCTCGCTGACGAGGCAGACCCGGTCGCCGGGTTCGAGGCCGATAGCCCTGAGGCTGGTTGCAAGCGCTATGACCTGCTGCCGGGCTTCGGTCCAGCTGGTCGACCGCCATTCCCCGTCGCGCTTGGCCCAGAGGAACGGCGCGTCGCCCTTCTCGGCGGCGCGCGTCAGGAACATCTGGATGAGATTGTCGAAATGCTCGAGCTGCCGGCCTTCTTTCATTCCGTCCTCCGAAGGGCGCGGGCCTTTTAGACGAACCGGCGTCGAGCGCCAGCGTGGACGCACGGGAAGCCATGTTCTACCCGGCGGGCATGAGTCTCTTCAGGAAGATCGCGGTCGCGGTTGCTTCGGTTTCACTTCTCGGCTGCGCGTCCACACCGGTCCCGGCACCGCAGGTTCGCCAGGCCGCGGTTGCGGCCCAACCCTTCGTCATCGCCGCCAATCCGCTCGCGGCAAACGCCGGACTTGAGATCCTCAAGCGTGGGGGAAGTGCGGCGGATGCCGCTTTGGCGGTTCAGGCGATGCTGTCGCTGGTCGAGCCGCAGAGCTCGGGCATCGGAGGCGGCGGCTTCATCACTTATTACGACGCCAGGACACGCAAGGTCAGCATTTACGATGGCCGCGAAGTCGCGCCGGCGCAGGCTACGCCCGGCCTTTTCCTCGATTCCGCGGGCAAGCCGCTACCCTTCAATACCGCGGTTCTGTCAGGCCGGGCGACCGGCGTCCCGGGCGCCCTCGCCGCGCTTGCACTTGCGCAGAAGGAGCATGGCGAGCTTCCCTGGAGCAGCCTGTTCGCGGACGCCCAGCGAACCGCAGCCGAGGGTTTCGCGGTGAGTCCGCGGCTCAGCCGGATGATCCACTCGAACTATGCGGAGAACAGCGCTCCGGACGTCGTCGCTTATTTCTCCAAGCCGGACGGGACCCTGCTCAGCACCGGCGACCGGCTCGTCAACAAAGCCTATGCGGAATTCCTCGGCCGCCTCGCGGCACAGGGACCGTCGGCACTCTACGCTGGATCGACGGCAGCGAAGATCGTTGCGAGGACTCATGACGCGCCGCTGGCCGGCTCCATGACGATGGCCGATCTCGCCAACTACAGACCAATCAAGCGCGAGGCCTTGTGCCGGCCGTGGCGGAGCTATTCGCTCTGCGTCCCGCCGCCGCCGTCGAGCGGCGTCGGACTCATCGAACTGATGAAGATTCTCGAGACGACCGATATCGCCGCGCTCGGCCCCGACGATCCGCGCGCCTGGTTCCTTTTCGCGGAGGCAAGCCGCCTGATGTATGCCGACCGCGACCGCTACGTGGGCGATCCGGCTTTCGTGGACGTCCCGGTGCAAGGACTCCTCGATCCTTCCTATATTGCCGCCCGCGCCAGCCTCATCGGGACGACGGCGGGTCCGGCCCCGGAGGCGGGGACGCCGGCAGGCGCGCCGGTCGCGGCCATCGACGCCACCGTTGCGCCGCTCGGCACGTCTCATTTCATTATCCGCGATGCCGGCGGCAACGTCGTCTCGATGACGACCACGGTCGAATCGATTTTCGGCACAGGCAGGATGGTCGACGGATTCTTCCTCAACAACCAGCTGACGGATTTCTCGTTCATGCCGGTGGACAGCGCCGGCAGGCCGGTCGCCAACGCAGTGGCCCCCGGCAAGCGGCCGCGCTCGTCGATGGTGCCCACGATCCTGCTCGATTCGGAGGGCAACTTCGCCGGAGCGATCGGCTCGGCGGGCGGGAATTCGATCCTCGCTTATGTCGCCAAGTCGCTGGTCGGGGCGGTCGACTGGAACCTGCCGGTGCAAGACTCCCTCGCCCTTCCCAATCTCATCGCGCGCGGGAAGGGCTTCCACGGCGAAGTCGACAAGTTTCAGCCGCAGGTTCTGTCCGGCCTTCGCGAACGCGGCATCGACCTTCAGCCGGGCGAGGGCGAAGATTCGGGCCTGACCGGCGTGATCATCCGCAATGGCCGCGTGGACGGCGGCGCCGATCCCCGGCGGGAAGGCGTGGTCCTGGTCTTGCCGCCGCGCTAGATTTCCGTCCCCACAGCTTCGGCGATGCTGGACAGTCCGGATTCGCGGAGCTTGCGAGCGAGCCCTTCAGCGATACGGCGAGCGATGTACGGCCCTTCATAAACCATCGCCGAGTAAAGCTGGACGAGCGAGGCGCCCGCGCGGATTCGCTCCCAGGCGTCGTCCGCACTGGAAATCCCGCCACAGCCGATCAGCGGCAACGAACCGCCGCTCGCTTTTCGGAACAGCCGCAAGCAGTCGAGCGCCATGGCCTTGAGCGGCTCGCCCGATAGCCCCCCCTGCTCCCTTGCCCAATCCGATTTGAGTTTGGGACGCGAAATGGTGGTGTTGGAGACGATGATCGCATCGATCCCGTGGTCGAGCGCGGCCCTGACGATTCGGTCGGGATCGCCTTTTTCGAGGTCCGGCGCGACCTTCAAAAAGACTGGCGGCCCGTTCTTCTGCCGGGCGCCGGCGATTGCGGAAAGCAAGGTGTCGAGCGCACCGTGATTCTGCAGCGCCCTGAGCCCCGGCGTGTTGGGTGAGCTGATGTTGACCGTAAGGTAGTCGGCAACCGCGCTCATCGCCTTCACGCCGGAAACGTAGTCGCCGACGAAATCCGGACTGTCCTTGTTGGCGCCGATATTGACCCCGACGGGACCGCCGGCGCGGGCGCGGCCCTCGAGCCGCATGAAGGCCTGTGCCTGGCCGTGATTGTTGAAGCCCATCCGGTTGATGACGGCACGATCCTCGGACAGCCGGAACAGCCTCGGCCTGGGATTTCCAGGCTGCGGCCTTGGGGTCAGAGTCCCGACCTCAACGAATCCGAACCCGAGAGTGAGCATTTCGGCGGCGACTTCGGCATCCTTGTCGAAACCCGCGGCGAGCCCGACCGGCGAGGGAAAATCGAGCCCGGCGACGGTGGTCCGCAATGCGTGCGGAAGATGCGCGGAGCGAAGGGGAAGCCATTTGAGCGCGGCAATCGTCGCCCGATGCGAGGTTTCTGCATCCAGCGCGAACACGAACGGGCGAAGGAGCCGATAGAACTGCATCGGCAGTAACTTAGCTTAATATCGGATAGCAGCGATAGCCGACAAATCGCAGTTTAACGGAATTCCTTTTGCGCTTCCTGGAACCAGCCGCGCGGGGCGGTGCCAAGCTCCTGCTGATGCGGCGCGGGCCGGAACTCGGGCTGCGACGAAGGCCAGGCGGCGATTGCAAAAGTCACGATCAGGATCGCGAGCGCCAGGATCGTCGCAGCGATTGGAATCGTGCTTAGCATGAGCCTCGGCGATTCCGGTTCGGTTCGGGAATCGAAACGGCGACGCCGCCTCTGGGTGCCGCGCCGGGCAAGCCCATCGAGATAAATGTCGATATGGCTCCAGCGGCGCGAATTCGCCGTTGCAAGGTCCGGCTTGTCCATCGCCCCCCCCAATTGCTCCTCGCGGAGGGTGCGCGCAATCCCGCCGGCGGCGAATGTTCGCTCAAGCGCTCCTGACCAGCGACATCCGGAAGCGCTCGAACGGTCTTCAAGCCTCATTGTTATTGGTTCCAATCTGCCTATCTTGACGTTGACGCTGTAAAAGGCGGCTGGAATGGCCGTTGGAACGAGAGACTCATGAACGAGAAAAAGCCCGCGAATCCCTGGGTTAAGAGCCTTCTGATCTGGGTCGCAATCCTGTTCGGCCTCGTGCTGTTCGTGCAGATGATCGGCGGCAGCAGCCGCACCGCGACCGGCGAGCAGATCGCTTATTCCGAATTCGTCCGCCAGGTGAACGACGGCAACGTCCGCTCGGTCACGATGTCGTCGACCGCCGACCGCAACAGCCTGATCACCGGCCGGCTTTCCGACGGCGGCACGTTCCGCACCACCGCGCCCGCCGACGCTTCGGTATCCTCCGCTCTCATCGACAAGGGCGTCGACGTCCAGGTCAAGGCGGACGAGGGATCGAGCATCTGGCTGCTGATGCTCTACAACTCGCTTCCGCTGATCCTGATCATCGGAATCAGCTTCTTCGTCATGCGGCAGATGCAGAAGAACGCAGGCTCCGGAGCAATGGGCTTCGGCAAGAGCCGGGCGCGGATGCTGACCGAAAAGCAGGGCCGGGTGACCTTCGCCGACGTCGCCGGGATCGACGAGGCGCGTGAAGAGCTCCAGGAAATCGTCGAATATCTCAAGGACCCGGGCAAGTTCGCCCGCCTTGGCGGCAAGATCCCGAAGGGCGCGCTGCTGGTCGGCTCGCCGGGAACCGGCAAGACCCTCCTCGCCCGGGCGATCGCCGGTGAGGCTGGAGTCCCCTTCTTCACCATCTCAGGCTCGGATTTCGTCGAAATGTTCGTCGGCGTCGGCGCTTCCCGAGTGCGCGACATGTTCGACCAGGCGAAGAAGAGCGCTCCCTGCATTTTATTCATCGACGAAATCGATGCGGTCGGGCGCCACCGCGGCGCCGGCCTCGGCAACGGCAATGACGAGCGCGAGCAGACCCTGAACCAGCTCCTCGTCGAAATGGACGGCTTCGAGGCGAACGAGGGGATCATCATCATCGCCGCGACCAACCGTCCCGACGTCCTCGACCCGGCGCTTCTCCGCCCGGGCCGTTTTGACCGGCAGGTTGTCGTCCCTCGCCCGGACATCGACGGGCGGGAGAAGATCCTCGAAGTGCACATGAAGAAGGTGCCGCTGGCGCCCGACGTCGATCCACGGGTGATCGCCCGCGGGACCCCGGGCTTCTCCGGCGCCGACCTTGCCAACCTCGTCAACGAAGCCGCGCTCCTTGCCGCCCGGAAGGGCAAGCGCCTCGTCGCCGCCCTCGAATTTGAGGAAGCGAAAGACAAGGTGATGATGGGCACCGAGCGTAAGTCCATGGTCATGACCGAGGACGAGAAAAAGATGACCGCCTATCACGAGGCCGGCCACGCGATCGTCGCCCTCCACGAGCCTGCGTCCGACCCGATCCACAAGGCGACCATCATCCCTCGTGGGCGCGCGCTCGGCATGGTCATGCGGCTGCCGGAGCGGGACAGCTACAGCTATCACCGCGACAAGATGTACGCGAACCTCGCCGTCTCGATGGGCGGCCGGGTCGCCGAGGAACTGATTTTCGGCTACGACAAGGTGTCGTCGGGCGCGTCTTCGGACATCCAATATGCGACGGGGCTGGCGCGGGACATGGTCACCCGCTGGGGCCTTTCAGAAGCGCTCGGCCCGCTCCAGTACGCGGAGCCGGAGGAAGAAGTTTTCCTCGGCTATTCGGTCAACCGAACCCGCCAGATGTCGAACGAGACCGCGCAGCTCATCGACAAGGAAATCCGGCGGATCGTCGACGAAGCGCACGAGAAGGCGAAGACCTGCCTCACCGAAAACCGCGACCAGCTCGAAACGCTCGCCCAGGCGCTTCTGGAGTATGAGACGCTAAGCGGCGAAGAGATCAAGACGCTGCTGGACGGCGGATCGATCGACCGCAACGGCTCGACCGGAGTCGCGATCCCGGCAGCGGGATCGTCGATCCCGAAAGCCAAGCGCAAGAAGCCCGGCGCCATCGGCGGGCCCGCGGCAGCCGGGGCTTAACCCACCGTTCATCGCGGCTCCCCTCCTTTTTCCGAAAGAGCAGGGGGACCGGATCGATGAAGTTCAAATGTGCCGCGGCCTTGTCGCTGATCGTGTCGACGGGCGCATCCGCGCAATCGATGAACGCGGAGCAATTTCACAGCCGTGCGGCTGCCCTTCAGAAGAAGGGCGTGATGGCACTCTTTTCAGGCGGGGAAATCAAGGCTCTCACCGCCGAGGCAAAGGCAGCAGGCAGGCGCGCAGGTGAAATCCGCAAAGCGGCCGTCAAGGCGAGCCAGGCGCCGCGCTATTGCCCGCCCGCAACCGTCACCATGAGCGACAAGGAATTCATGGCCAGCCTTTCGGCAATCCCCGCCGAGGAACGGGCCAGGATCGACATGACCGAAGCCATGACCCGGATCCTCGCCTCCAAATATCCCTGCAAGCCTTGAAGAAGAGCGCCTATTCGAAGGCGCCCAGGGCGACGAGCAGGCTGGTGAACAGCGAAATCGCGATGAAGGCGAAGATCGTCAGCGCCATCGTCCTCCACAGGCCGCCCCATCTGCCGACTGCATAAGTGCCCCTTAGCTGCCGGTACATGTGGAACGGCGGGATGAGCCAGGCGATACTCGCGACCGCCGCCGAGACGAAGCCGACCAACGTCCCGGCAATCAAAAGCAGCATCATGAAGCTGAGCGAGTAAGTGACGAACACTGTGTGATCGTAAAGCCGGAACTTGCGGCTGAACGGGAAGAGCAACCAGACGAACGGGACCGAGATCGGGATTAGTGCCCAGCTGAACTTATAAGCGTTGGTCTTGATCTTGTAGAAGACCAGCTCGGGATTTTCCTTGGCGTGGCTGAGCGCATCGACAAGCCAGTCGGGAACTCCGCTTCCGCCTTCCAGATTGTAATTGCCGACCGGCAAATTCTTGTCCTTGATCGCCTGCAGCGCCTTCATCTCCCCCTGCAGGTCGCCGATTTTCTCGTCGATCTTCACCGTCGGCTCGCCCGCTTTCAGCGCGGCAGCGCGCTGGTCCTGAAGCGCGGCGACCTTCGCCTGGTTCTTCTGGATGTCCGCGGCGATGTCCTTGTTCACCGCTTCCTGGCCGCCTCCCAGCGATCCGGTCAGGCTCATCACCGCGAAGGTGACGAAGACGCAAAACAGGAACAGGGCGATCGGCGAGACGAAGCGGGCGCGCTTGCCGTCGATGTAGGCACGGGTCAGCTCACCGGGCTTCCAGGCGAGGAGCGGTAGGGTGCGCCAGATTTTGCCTTCGAAGTGGAAAACGCCGTGCACGAGGTCGTGCCAGAAGGCGGTCAGTGTCCGATGGACGTGCGCCCTCTGGCCGCAATGATAGCAATAGTCGCCGACCAGCGCGGTGCCGCAGTTGAGGCAATTCCGTTCGTGCGTGTGCCCGTCGGCCGCCTCGCCAGCCTTCGGCTCGACCGCCCGGCCGAGCATCGCGCCGGTAAGCGCATCGCCGACAGCTTCGAGATCCGGCATCCAATTCCCCCACTTTCGCCCGACATTATGCGCGCACGCGGCCGCGTGCTAGCCGTTGCATCATGCGGCGCATCGGGCTTCTCGGCGGATCCTTCAACCCCGCGCACGAGGGGCACCGGCAGCTCAGCCTCGCCGCCATCGATGCTCTGGGCCTCGACGAGCTGTGGTGGCTGGTCTCCCCGGGCAATCCGCTGAAGGAAGGCGCGAGCGACATGGCGCCGTACGAGGCGCGGCTGGCGTCGGCCGAGGAGATGGCTTCGGGAACGGCGATCCGGGCGAGCGACTACGAGCTGCGCTCCGGGACCCGTTACACCATCGACACGTTGAGAGCGTTGATCCGGGATTTCCCCGAGGACAGGTTCATCTGGCTGATGGGTACCGACGCTGTTGCAGATTTCCACCGCTGGAAGGACTGGCGCGAAATCGCGCAACTGCTTCCAATTGCTCTACTTCCCCGGCCCGGTTATGATGAGGCTGCCCGAGCGGCGCGCGCGATGGGCTGGCTTTCGCGGTTCGTCCGCCCCGAAAGCCAGGCGAAACACTGGACGGAGTGGAGTCCACCGGCGCTCTTGTTCCTAAGCCTGCCGACCAACACCACCTCCGCCACCGCCTTGCGCGCGCTCAATCCCGACTGGCACCGCCAAAGGCGCTCCGGAACCTCCGCTTCCGGTGCCGGCCGGACTGCATCAGACTAAGGAGAAGCCTTGCCCGACCATCCCGCCGAACCCGCCGTCAATGGCAATGAGCCGGTCGACGTCGATAAGCTTCACAAGGCCGTACTCAAGTCGCTCGATGACGACCAGGCCGTTGAAATCACGAGCATTCCTCTCGAGGGCAAGTCCAACATCGCCGACCATATGGTGATCGCTTCCGGGCGCTCGACCAGGCAGGTCGCGGCGATGGCCGCCAAGCTCGCCGAAAAAATCAAACAGGAATTCGGAAAATCTGTTAGAATCGAGGGGTTGCCCGCGGCGGACTGGGTGTTAATCGATGCCGATGACGTCATCGTTCACCTGTTTCGCCCCGAAGTAAGAAGTTTTTACAATTTGGAGCGAATGTGGGCATTCGGTGACGAAAGGGTGACTGCAACAGCTCAAGGTGGGTGAGCGATGCGACTGATTACGGGGTTACTGTTCTGCCTATGCGCCTTTGTCGCGCAGCCGGCCGCGGCGGCGGACGGCACTTTGTACCACGCGGTACAGCAACAGCTGGCGATGCTGGTTACGTCCAAGACTTCGGACGTCGGGATCGCCGCGATCGACCTCAACACCGGAGAATATGTGAGCGTCCGCGGCGACCGCCATTATCCGATGGCGAGCACGGTCAAGGTCGCGGTCGCTGCAACCTATCTCTCCTATGTCGAGAAGGGCGATCGCTCGCTCGACGACACCATCGGCGGCGTCTCCGCGGCTTCGTTGATGAAGCGGATGCTGGTCCACAGCGACAATCACGCCACCGACCTTCTGATCCGCAATCTCGGCGGCCCTGCCACGGTCCAGAAATGGCTCGACTTCCATAATGTCGAAGGGCTTCGCATCGACCGCAACATCGCCGACCTGCTCCGGTCCAAGCGCGACCTTTACGACGTTCGCGATTCCGCCACTCCGATGGCCTTCGCGACCTTCCTGAAGCGGCTCGACGCGGGTTATCTCATCAGCGAGAAAAGCAAGCGTTACCTGCTCGACCTCATGGCGCAGTGCATGACCGGCCGGAACCGGATGAAGTCGCTGCTTCCCGACGGGACGCTGGTCCAGCACAAGACCGGGACTCTCAACGGGCTTACGGACGACGTCGGCTTCATCACGCTTCCGAACGGGCACCGGATCGCGGTGGCGATCTTCGCTCGCGGCGGCACTAACCGGCCGAGCGCGATCGCCGAAGCGGCTAAGACCATCTACGACGGTTTCCTCGAAGTCGTCGGCTGGCCCTACAATGCCGCGACCTCGATCGGCGGAAGGTAAGCTGCTTCTCCACATAGTCGCTCGCGGGAAGATCGGGCGGTCGCCGGAAGGCGAGCTGGTCGAACGCTATCTCAAGCGCATCGCCTGGCCGACGAAGCTCACCGAGCTTCCCGATTCCGGTCGGGCTGCTCCGGAGCTTCCGCCGAACAGCGTCTTGGTCCTTCTCGACGAACGCGGCGCGGCGCTCTCCTCAATGGAGCTAGCGCGAAAGCTGGAGGAATGGCGCGACGGCGGCAAGCGCGAGGCGCGCTTCGCGATCGGCGCTGCCGACGGACATGGCGAGGCCGAGCGGTCGAAAGCGGACCTGCTGCTGTCGTTCGGACCGGCTACATGGCCGCATCTTCTCGTCCGAGCGATGCTTGCCGAACAACTGTTTCGGGCAACCTCGATCCTTGCCAACCACCCCTATCACCGCGAAGGCTAGCCGCGTGCTTCGGACGGCAACCGCACTGCTCCTCCTTGCCGGGACCGCGGCCGTCGGTGCCAGCGCGCCGGTGCAGCCCGAACAGGTCCCAGTGGACATTCAGCTCCAACAGGCGCGCAAGGATGCCGAGGCAGCGGTCGCGGAGCAAAAGCGGCTGGAGAAAGCCGCCGCCGAAGCCCGCGACGAAGTCACGAGGGTTCGGGCCCAGCAACTGGCGGCTGCCCAGGCGATCGAGGCGGCAGAAGCAAGGATTACGGCAACGGACGCCGAGGTCATGCTGGTCCAGGCGCAACTTGCGGCGCAGCGCCAGCGCCTTGCCAGCCAGCAGGCGCCGGTGAGCGCGCTTCTCGGCGGGCTCTATCTCGCCTCCCGGCGACCGCCTTTGCTTCTCGTCGCCGATTCTGGGTCCGCGGAAGATCTCGTGAAACTCCGGGTCCTGGTGTCGGCAACAGCCCCCGCGATCCGCGCCAGGACCGCGGCGCTTTCCGCCGAACTCAATCGGCAGCGGCAACTGGAGCAACAAGCGCTCGCGGCTCGCGCCCGGATGGCGGAGACCCGTGACGATCTCAACAAGAGGCGGGTCGCTCTCGCCGAACTCGAACAGCGGGCGATCGACCTGGTCCGGAAGCGGGGCGTGCAGGCACTGAGCGCAGGGGACCTCGCGATCGCCAACCAGGAACGCTTTGCCGGCGCTCAGAGGGAGGCGCCATCCGAGGGCGCGTCGAGGAAACTCGCCGCCGATCTCGCCGCTCTGGGACCGGCTCCGCTCGCCGGGATCGCCGCTCCGCCGCCGCCGTTCGCCTACGAGCTCCCGGCAGAGGCCCGGGTCACGGAAGGAATGGGAGCGGTCAGTTCGAACGGAGTCCGATCACGCGGGCTGAGACTGGCGACCCCAAGGGGATCGGGGCTGACCGTCCCGGCCAGCGGCACTGTCCTCTTTTCGGGCCCGTTCCGCGACTATGACGGCGTCGTCATCATCGACCACGGCGACGGGTGGAAGTCGGTTATCGTCAACGCCGGCTCAAAACTGCGCAAAGGCGCCAAAGTCAGCATCGGCGAGCCGCTCGGAACGGCGCTCGGACCCGTCGAGGTCCAGCTCCTGAGCGGTGGGGAGCCGGTTTCCGCCGCTCTCATCGCAGGTTCATCTCAGGTGCTGTCAAATACTTCCAAAGGCGGCTAATCTCGTGCTCGACGCGACCCTAAGGCATTATCCATGAA
>JBDZVP010000110.1:0-5002 GCA_040255765.1 Sphingomonadales bacterium
ATCGACAGAGCCGAGCTCATGAAATCGCGCCAGATCTTCGCAGGCACGGTTCCCCCGCTGATCTTGCCGAGCGACTTGTCGTCATCGCGGCCGACCCAGACACCCACGACCAGGTCACCGGCAAAACCGACGAACAAGGCGTCGCGATTGTCCTGGGTGGTCCCCGTCTTGCCGAACGTTGGGACCCACAGAGCGGCGCGCTTGCCGGTGCCGCTGTTCGCGACCGTCCACAGGAGGTCGAGCATCGGTGCTCGGTCACGGCGCTCGTCAAGGAAGCCGCGCGAAGAAAAGAACTGGCCGAGACCGCTTTCCTGCCGCTCCTCCGGAAGGCCCCTGGCTTCGATGGGATAGCGTCCCGAGAGGATTGCCGCATAAGCCGAAGTGAGCTGGATCAGGCTTACTCCGCCGGTGCCGAGCGCGAGGCTCGGCTTGTCCGGAAGCGGCGAGGTAATACCGAGATCGCGGGCGGCACGGATCACGTTCGACCGGCCGACGCTCTCCGATAGGCGCACGGTCGCGGCGTTGCTCGACCGGGAAAAGGCTTCGCGAAGGGTAATCGGTCCGCGGAATACTCCGTCGTGATTCTCGGGGCTCCAATCGCCGATGGTGATCGGCTTGTCCTCGATGATGCTGTCCGGCGTCCATCCTGACCGCATCGCGGCGAGATAAACGAACAATTTGAAGGCCGAACCCGGCTGGCGCAGAGCCTGCGTCGCACGGTTGAACGGAGTGTCGGCATAAGACTTGCCGCCGACCATCGCGACCACCCGGCCGTCGGGGCGCATCGCGACAAGGGCAGCCTGCCCGTCACCGACCGGAGCGCGATTGACGGCCCGAACGGCAATGCGCTGAAGGTCCGCATCGAGAGTCGTCGTGACCCTCACCTCGCCGAACTCCGAATCGAAGGCATCCTGTGCCTGCGGCGCGACCCAGTCGGTGAAATAGCTTCCGAAAGGCAGCTTTGCCTTCTGCCGGACGGGACGGGCAAGTTTTGTCGTGCGGGCCCGGCGGTCGCTGATTGCACCCGTTTCCGCCATCGTTTTCAGGACCAGCCGGCTGCGGTCTTGGGCAGCCTTGAGGTGCTGCGTGGGCGCAAGGCGCGAGGGAGCCTGGACCATCCCGGCGAGCATCGCCGATTGGGCGAGGCTGAGATTTTCCGGGTCGCGGCCGAAATAATGGTGCGCCGCTGCGCGGAGCCCGTAGACCCCATCGCCGAAATAAACGCTCGAAAGGTAACGCGAGAGAATCTCGTCTTTGGTCAGCCATGCCTCCAGCCAAAAGGCGATGATCACTTCCTGTGCCTTGCGCTTGATGGTCCGGTCGCCCGACAGGAAGCTGGTCTTGGCGAGCTGCTGCGTGATCGTGCTTCCGCCCTGCTTCACTCCGCCGCCGCGAAGATTCGCCACGAGTGCCCGGCCGATTCCGCGCGGATCGATCCCCCAGTGGCTGTAGAAACGGCGGTCTTCGATCGAGACGAATGCAGCAGGGGTTAGCGGGTTGAGCTTGGTCACTTCCACCGGCGCTTCCTTGACCGCCCCGCGCCGGGCGATCGGACGGCCATCGTCCGAGAGGAACAGCATCGCCGGATCGGGCAGCGGCTCGAGCGCCCGGGAAAGCGGAGCGGTGAATACAAGCCAGACCAAGGTGATGGCGATGACCGCCAATGCGGTCAGCCCGATCATCTTCGCCCGGCGCCAGCGCCGTTTCGGCGGCTCATTCTCCGCCTCCGGATCTACCTGCGGCGGCGGCGATGGCGCGAACGGATCGGGAAGTTCTTCGATATTGGCCCCGCCGCGGGTCCAAACTGTGTCGTGATCGTCCATCAGATGCGAATCTCGACTTTCCCGGCGAAGCTGCCTTAGTCTGGTAAAACAGTCGCGAGAATAAGGCCAGAGAGTTGCTGAACGCTCGATTGAGGCTATTGCATCTTCCCATGCGCTTCAACGCAGTCCACCGGGTGGCCGCGCTGGGCTTGGCCATGGCCCTGGCCGTCTCCGCGGGCGGCTGCGACCGCAAGTCCGAGGGCGTGATCCATGTCGTCGTTATCGGCGACCAGCCGCAACTTGCGGATCCGGCACGCGGGCCGTTGTCGAAGCCCGATCAGGTGTTGGTCGACAATGCCGCGCAGGGACTCGTTCAGTTCGACCCGCGCGGTCAAATCGTGCCAGGGCTCGGCGAGACCTGGAACGTCAGCGACGACGGCCTCAGCTACATTTTCCGGCTTGCCAACGGGACTTGGCCGGACGGGCGCAAGATTACCGCCGACCAGGTCGCGCGGATGCTCCGCAAGCTGATCGCGCCCGGTAGCCGCGATCCGCTGAAGGACGCGTTCGGCTCCGTCGACGACATCGTCGCGATGACCGACCGGGTGATCGAAATCCGGCTCAGCCAGCCCCGGCCGCACCTGCTGCAGCTCCTCGCGCAGCCCGAAATGGGCCTCGTCTACGCCGGCCAGGGGACAGGCCCGTTCTCGATCGACAAGGCAAAGAGCAACAAAGCCGCGATTCGCCTGACCCGGGACGTTCCAACCCCCGATGAGGAGGAAACGAAGCGGGAGCAGCTCGACCTCACGGGAGCAAAGGCCAAAGAGGCGATCGAGGCCTTCGTCGCCGGGGACGCGGACCTCGTTCTTGGCGGGACCTTCGTCGATCTGCCTTTGGTTGCTCGTAACAAGCTTCCTCGGCGGGCGCTGCAGTTCGACCCGGCTTCCGGCCTCTTCGGGCTTGTCCCCGCGCGCAACAGCGGACCGGCTGCCAACGCAGACATTCGAAGGCTGCTCAGCCAGGCAATCGACCGCGAAGCGCTGGTAGCGGCGCTTTCCGTGCCAGGGCTCGTTCCGAGGGCGACCGTGCTTGAGCCGGCACTCGACAATATCGCCGACCCGGTGCCCCCGCAGTGGACGGCCACCTCCCTTGCTGACCGTCGACCGGAGCTCGCGGCGAGCGCGCGCAAGCTGTTCCCTCAAGACAAGCCGGCGATCATCCGGGTTGCCCTTCCCGGCGGGCCGGGAGGGGACATCCTGTTCAACCGTCTCGCGGCAGATTGGGGCGCGTTAGGGGTGAAGGTCCAGCGGGCGGGCGACAAGGCCCCGGACTTCACGCTCATCGATGAGGTCGCCCCATCCTCCTCCGCGAGCTGGTTCCTTCGCCGGTTCCGGTGCGGAGTCGTGCCCGTCTGTGATGCGCAAATCGATGAGGTGCTGGCCGCCGCCCGGACCACGTCCGTGCTTCCCCAGCGAAGCGCGTTGCTTCTCGACGCCTCGCGACAGATCGATTCGGAGCAGCTCTTCCTGCCGATCGCCGCCCCGATCCGCTGGTCGCTGGTGTCGGCGCGGATCACGTCCTTCGCCGGGAACCGCTTTGCCCTCCATACGCTGATCGGGCTGGAACAAAAGCTCGACGGATCAGGCACATGACTGAAGCGACCACCAAATATGGCGGGGACCGTATTTCGCTCGGAACCGACCCCGCTTCGGTCAGGCATCGGGTGGAGGCACTCGAGCGATTGATGGAACGGATCGTGGTCCTGCCCGGTATAAACCGGCCGGTCGGACTGGACGTCATCCTCGACTTCGTGCCGGTCGCCGGGCCGACTGCAGCGGCGGCAATCGGCGCTTACCTCGCGTGGGAAGCGCGCAATCTCGGCATGTCCAGGTGGAGCCTCGCCAGGATGGGCGGCAATATCGGTATCGACTGGCTCCTTGGGATGATCCCCTTCGTCGGCGCGATTCCCGATTTCTTTTTCCGGTCCAACACCCGCAATCTTCGGATCATAAAACGGTACCTCGACCGGAAGCATCCCGCCGGTGCGAACGTCGAATTACGCTCCGGGCCGAACCGTTAATCGGTTCGTCGAAAAAACCCTTTCGCATTCAACGCCTTTGCCCTAGGGGCGTTAACCTTCATACAGGAGCATTTATGCAAAAGCTGTTGCTGATGGTTGCTGCATGCGGGCTTTCGGCCCCCGCATTGGCCCAGACGACTCCCCAGCAGCCGGCACCGGCCCAGGCGCAGGTGAACACTGCGCAGCCGGACCAGACGGCTCAGCCCAAGACAGTTCAAAAGCAGGTTTGCGAAAAGGTTGCCGTTGAGCGCTCGACCGGGTCGCGACTGAATTCGACGACTCGGGTATGCAAGATCGTCGAGGTTCCAGTGGCGGCTAACGATAGCCAGCCCGCGCCCCAGGCGGGATCAACCAACCGCTATTAATCCGATCTGTGCGGCGGCCTATTTGCCGCCGCCGATCTCCTTCGTCAGAAACTCGTAGAGGAGCGCCGCGCGGACGGCATCCTCGCCGCGGTCGGCGCCTACCGAGTGCCCGCCTTCGGTGTATTCATGATAGAATACGGGGTTGCCAAAGGCCTTGAGCTTGGCGGCCATCTTGCGCGCATGCCCCGGATGGACGCGGTCGTCCTTGGTCGAAAGATAGAAGAACACCGGCGGGTATTTCACGCCTTTGCGGACGTTCTGGTACGGCGAATATTTCTTGATGAACGCCCAGTCTTCCGGGACGTCGGGATTGCCATATTCGTCCATCCACGACGCGCCCGCGAGCAGATGCGAATAGCGCTTCATGTCTTCCAGCGGAGAGCCCGCGATCACCGCCGAATAGAGGTCGGGATGCTGGGTCATTGCGGCCCCTACGAGCAGTCCCCCGTTCGACCGTCCCGAAATCGCGACACCGTCCTTACGAGCGACCCCCGTGCGGATCAGATCGCGGGCAACCGCTTCGAGGTCGTCGAACGCATTCTGGTGCTTCTCGCGCATCGCCGCCTTGTGCCAGGCCGGGCCGTACTCGCCGCCTCCCCGGAGATTGGCGAGGACGAAGGCATTTCCATCCTCGATCATGAACAGCGCAAGCGGCCCAGCGCGATAGGGCTGGCCGGTGAGATAGGTCGGGGTCTGCGAAAGATCGAACCCTCCGTATGCGTGGATCAGAACGCCGGTCGGCTCGGTCACGCTTTTGTTCTGGACGAGGAAATAGGGGATTTTCGTTCCGTCCT
>JBDZVP010000111.1:0-4978 GCA_040255765.1 Sphingomonadales bacterium
CGGTTGAGCGCGCCGAAGAATTCGGAAGCGGTCCAGTTCGCTGCCGACTTGGGCTCCGCGCCGGTCTCCAGAAGCGAATCGAACCAGCGGGCGATATCGACGTCGGCCGTCAACACGCCGGCGTTGTACGGCGTGATCCCCAGCTGCTGGTAGCGTTTGCGCTTGGCGCCCGGCAACTCGGGAAGGCTGGCCCGGCATTCGTCCAGGAACGCCTGATTCAGCTCGACCGGAAGCAGGTCGGGGTCGGGGAAATAGCGGTAATCGTGCGCGTCTTCCTTGGACCGCAACGTTCGCGTGACCCCCTTGTCGGGGTCATAAAGCCGCGTTTCCTGGGCAACCTCGCCGCCTTCCTCGATGACGGCGATCTGCCGCTTCGCCTCGTGCTCGATCACGGCCATGACGAAGCGGACCGAGTTGACGTTCTTGGTCTCGGTCCGAGTCCCAAACTCCGCGCCGGGCTTTCTTACGCTGACGTTGACGTCCGCGCGCATGGAGCCTTCTTCCATATTGCCGTCGCACGAGCCGACGTAGCGGAGGATTGCCCTTAGCTTTCTCAGATAAGCCCCTGCTTCCGCGGGAGAACGCATGTCCGGGCGCGATACGATCTCCATCAAGGCGACGCCTGCCCGATTGAGGTCGACGTAACTCATCGTCGCATGCTGGTCGTGCATCAGCTTGCCCGCGTCCTGCTCGACGTGGATGCGCTCGATGCCGATGCGCTTGGTCGAGCCCTCGTCCTGCTCATCGATCAGAATCTCGATTTCGCCCTCGCCGACCAGCGGGTGATAGAGCTGGCTGATCTGGTACCCCTGCGGAAGGTCGGCGTAGAAATAGTTCTTCCGGTCGAAGCGCGACCAGGGATTGATCTTAGCCTCCAGCGCCATTCCGGTGCGCACCGCCTGGCGGATGCACTCCTTGTTTGGCACCGGAAGCATTCCGGGCATCGCCGCGTCGATCAGGCTTACTTGCGTGTTCGGCTCGGCACCGAATGCCGTCGCGGCGCCGGAGAATAGCTTTGAAGCCGTCGCGGTGATCTGCGCATGGACCTCCAGGCCGACCACGACCTCCCACTCGCCCGTCGCGCCTTTGAGGCGATAGTCGCTCACCACCATTTCTCCGCTCGCGCCGTGAATCCGGCGCGTTCCTCGATCGCGAGCGCGGCGTTGAGAACACCCTGCTCGTCCAGCTCCGGCCCGATCAGGTGGAGGCCGAGCGGAAGGCCCTGCCCGTCCAGGCCGCCCGGGACACTCATCGCCGGAAGGCCTGCGAGGCTCGCTGGAACCGCGAACACGTCGTTTAGGTACATCGCCAAAGGATCGCTCATTTTCTCGCCGATGCCGAACGCCGCCGATGGCGCAGTTGGCGTCAAAATGACGTCACACCGCTCGAACGCCCGCCGGAAATCCTGCTTGATCAGCGCCCGCACCTTCTGCGCCTTGGTGAAGTAGGCGTCGTAGAAGCCGGCGGAGAGCACATAGGTGCCGATCATGATCCGGCGCTTCACCTCGGCGCCGAAGCCGGCCGCGCGGGTCGCTTCGTACATATCGTCGAGCGAGTGAGCGCCCTCCACGCGCAGTCCGTAACGCACACCGTCGTAGCGGGCGAGGTTCGACGACGCTTCGGCGGGCGCGATGATGTAATAGGTCGGAAGCGCGTACTTCGTATGCGGAAGGCTGATCTCGACCGGCGTAGCGCCCGCGTCCTTCAGCCACTCGATGCCCTTGTCCCAAAGGGCGTTGATCTCGTCGGGGACTCCATCGATCCGATATTCCTTCGGAATACCGACGCGCTTACCTTTGAGATTGCTCGATAATCCATTTTCCCAATCGGGCACGGCAACGTCGAGCGAAGTGGAATCCTTGGGATCGAACCCCGCCATCGCACCGAGCATGATAGCGCAGTCGCGGACCGTCTTCGCCATCGGTCCCGCCTGGTCGAGCGAGCTCGCGAACGACACGATCCCCCAGCGCGAGCAGCGCCCGTAGGTGGGCTTGATCCCGCAAATACCGGTGAAGGCCGCCGGCTGACGGATCGAGCCGCCTGTGTCGGTCCCCGTCACTCCCGGAGCAATTCCTGCAGCGACCGCGGCCGCCGAGCCTCCGGAAGAGCCTCCGGGGGTTAGAGCGGCATTGCTTCCGTCCTTGCGCCGCCACGGTGAAATCACTGGGCCGTAGGCGCTGGTCTCGTTGGACGAGCCCATCGCGAACTCGTCCATGTTGAGCTTGCCCAGCATCCCCGCGCCCGCTTTCCGCAAATTGGCGACGACAGTGCTTTCGTATGGCGGCTTGAAATCCCGAAGAATGCGGCTCCCGGCGGTCGTGTCGACGCCCTTCGTCGCGAATAAATCCTTGATTCCGAGCGGAATGCCCGCGAGCGGCCCCGTCGCCTTGCCCGAATCCGCGGCCTCCGCAGCCGCGAGCGCGTCTTCCGGGGTTTCCACCGTATAAGCGTTGAGGCTCCGAGCTTCCGCGACGGCTGCGTTATAGGCCTCCGCGACTTCGCGCGCGGAAAACTGCCGTCCCCGAATTCCGTCACGAAGCTCGGCAATGGTCTTGCTGGTCAGCTCCGCCACTATTCGATCACCTTCGGCACGGCGAAGAACCCATGTTCCGCGTCCGGCGCGTTCGCCAGCACTTCGTCGCGGATATTCCCCGCCGTCACCTCGTCGTCGCGAAGCCGAAGCTTCTGGTCGATCACGGCGGTCAGCGGCTCGATGCCGTCCGTGTTGACCTCGCCGAGTTGCTCGACCCAGCCGATGATGGCGTTGAGCTCAGGCGCGAGACGCTCGACCTCCTCGTCGCTCATGGCGATCCGGGCGAGCTTGGCGATGTGGCGGACCTGTTCGGAAGAAACACTCATCAGGTGCGCCGGATAGCGAGCCGCTACCCGAGCGGCAAGCGGCTCACTTCCTTGACGCGATCCACTCGTCGACCCTTGTCTCCAGCACCGGAAGCGGCTGCGAGCCGTCGCTGATGATGAGGTCGTCGAAGCCCTTGATGTCGAACTTGGCGCCCAGCGCCTTCTCGGCCTTGTCGCGAAGCTCGAAAATCTTGAGCTGCCCGATCTTGTAGCCGGTCGCCTGGCCGGGAAGCGTGATGTACCGCCGCACTTCGGACCGGGCCATGTCGTTCGACAGCCGCGCGGTCGTCTTCATGTAATCGACCGCCTGATCCTCGGTCCAGCCAAGCGAATGGATGCCCGTGTCGACCACGAGGCGGGCCGCGCGGAACATCTCCGCGTCCAGCCGCATGAAATCGGACGCGACGTCGGGGTAAGCGCCCATTTCCTTGCACAATTCCTCGGAATAGAGCGCCCAGCCCTCGTTGAAGGCGACATAGCCGCCAACCTTGCGGAACTTGGGGGTGTTGGTCTGCCGAATCTGGATATCGCCCGCCATCACGTGCCCCGGAACGCCTTCGTGGCACATCAGGTCGGTAAGCGCGGCGGGATCTTCGGTCTCCCCGAGCAGGTGCACGTAAACGCGTCCCGGCCGGCTTCCGTCGGGGCTCGGGCCGGATGCGTGCGCTGCCCCGCCCGCGACTTCACTGAACGAAGGCTCGCGGATCACCTCGATCTTGTATTTCGGAACATCGTTGAACCGCAGCGGGAGTAGCTCTCGGTTGTGCGCGATGATGGCGTTGGCGCGGTCGAGATATTGCTTGCGAAGAGCGTCGGTCCACGGCGTCGGCGGGAATTTCTTCGCCCGGTCGGCGTAGAAAGCCGCCCGGTCCGCGAACCCCGCCTGCTTCGCGAGCGAGTCCTGCTCAGCAGCGATTTCCTTCACCTGGTCGAGACCGATCTGGTGGATCTGGGCCGCGGTGAGGTCGAGCGTCGTGTTTAGCTTGAGCGCCGCGGCATAATATTCCGCACCGCCCGGCAGCGAGATCGCCCCCACGCGCCCGCTCGGCGCCATCGGCAGTTCGCTGTTCGCCCAGGCGATCACCCGCTCGTATCCAGGTTTCATCGCCAGCAGCCAAGCCTTGGTGTCGGCCAACAGACTATCACCCTCCGCCTTGGTCGCCTTCCCGTCCGCGACCAGCTTGCCAACCTTTTTCTTGGCGTCGGCCCAAAGCGGCGAATCCGCACCGGCATCGAACGGCGCACCGGAGATGATCGTCTTGCTGCCGTCGATCACCCGCTCGATCTGGAACTTCGGCGCCCGGATTCCGGCGGCGTCCGAATCCTTGCTCTGCGCGATCGCGGTGTCGAGAACGGCGGGGATGGCGCGAATCCGGGCGTTGTACGCCTTCATGTCGCCCGCATCCTTCACCTGGTGCGTGCTGATCAGGAAGTTCGGAATCCGCGAGTGGAGCGAATAGAGGAAAGAATAAAAGGGCGGCGAATAGAGCCGGTACTTGTAGCGCAGCTCGGCGCGCTGGAGTTCGGTCTCGTAAATGTCGTAATTCGTCTGACCCGCTGACGACAGTTTCGAACGGTCGAACTGCGCCTTCATCCGTGCAACGCTGTCCCGCATCGCCTCGAGGTCCCGCAGTTCGGCGGCATCGCTGATATCGTCGAGACGGTCCTCGCCTTCCTTCAGCCCCAGTCGAGTCGCGAGCTGCGGCCGGAACTTCAGTTGGGCGTCGAATTCCTGGTCGAGGAAGGCGGTCAGCCTGGCATCTTCGGAATTTGCCGTCGCCACCGCCGCCGGCTGGGCAAGGACTGCACTGGCGCCCGGCACCCCAACAACCGCCGCCGCGACCAGCAACCACCGCAATTTCCGCATTCGTCCCTCCCCTGAAGATTTTCGCGGAGAGACTAACGCGAGGCCGGTGCTCCGCAACCGCCGTTGGTAGAAAACACGAGCGCCAGTTGCCCGCCGCGCGGCCCTGCCCTAACCGCCGCTGCCGATGTGTGCCCGCCGCTTCCTGATTGCGATCTTCGTCATGACATTGCTCGTCGTCACGGGCGCATTCGCGATCTTCCAGTTCGGTGGAAGCGTGCTCCTCAGGAACGCGACCCCCAAGGGCCATTTCGA
>JBDZVP010000112.1:0-1564 GCA_040255765.1 Sphingomonadales bacterium
GGCACCGTCTTCGTTTCGGTCAAGGACAACGACAAGGCGCATATCGTTCCGGCGGTCGAAGCGATGGTCGAGCTTGGCTTCAAGGTCATCGCTACAGACGGGACCGCGGCTTACCTTGCCGAACAGGGGCTTGCCGTCGAACCCGTCAACAAGGTGGCGCAAGGCCGCCCGCACATCGTCGACAAGCTCACCGATGGAGACGTGCAGCTGGTGTTCAACACAACCGAAGGCTGGCAGTCGCTGAAAGACAGCCAGTCGATCCGGGCGACGGCGCTGCAGCGCAAGGTCCCCTATTTCACGACCGCCGCCGCCAGCCTCGCGGTCGCCCGCTCGCTTGGCGCTCTCCGGGGCCGGGCGCTTGAAGTGCGCTCGCTCCAATCCTATTATTCAGCGTCCGCGAACTAGGATTTCATCCGACAATCCGCTTCTAGATGAGCGAGGCCATCCGGTCTCGCACGGGGCGGTTTTGAAAAGGGGTTTTGTGTAATGGCGACCGCCGAGAAAGTGCCGATGCTCGAGGAAGGGTATCGCAAGCTCACGGATCAGGTGCGGCAGCTGAAACAGGTCGAACGCCCGGCCGTGGTCCAGGCGATCGAGGACGCGCGCGCCCACGGCGACCTTTCGGAGAATGCCGAATATCATGCCGCCAAGGAGCGGCAGGGCCAGATCGAGGCGACCATTGCCGACATCGAGGACCAGTTGAGCCGGGCGATGGTCATCGATCCTTCGACCCTGTCCGGCAAGAAGGTGGTGTTCGGCGCGACCGTGACCCTGATCGGCGAGGACGACAAGAAGGTGAAATACCAGGTTGTCGGACAGGTCGAGGCGGACGCCAGCCACGGCCGCATCAGCTATAATTCGCCGCTCGGCAGGGCGCTGATCGGCCGCGAGGTCGGCGACGAGGTCGAGGTTTCGACCCCGTCCGGCGACCGCTATTACGAGATCGCCAAGGTCGAGTTCCTTTAAGAGTGAAGGGCGCGATGCCCCGCACCGCGACCGCGTGGATCGCGGCCGTCACGGCGCTGTTCTGGCTCATCCCGACCGTCCTCGGGTTGAATGATACCCTGGCGACGGCGCTGGGGTTCATTCCGGACCGGCTGAATGGCGCGCTCGTGCTCGGCCCGGCGGTTCCGGCCTTCCTCACTCCGTTGACCGCGACGCTGGTCCACGCGGGTTTGATCCATGTCGGGATGAACCTGCTGATCCTCGCGTGGTGCGGGAGCCAGGTCGAACGCATCCTCGGCGCCAAGGCGCTCGTCTTCCTGTATGTGGTCTCAGCCTACACTGCGGCGATGCTGCAATTGCTGGTGACTCCGCACTCGCAGGTGCCGATGGTCGGCGCGAGCGGGGCGATCAGCGGGGTCATCGGCGCCTTCGCGCTGAGCTTCGGCCAGCAGAAGCAGATCGTGCAGTCGCATTCGCTCAACCGCGCGCTCAACGCGCTGTGGCTTCTCGCGGCGTGGATCGTTCTGCAGATGATGACCGGCTTCCTCGCCGGAACGCAGGGCGTGCTGGTGGCCACCCCCGCGCATGTCGGCGGATTCCTGTCGGGGCTGCTGCTTCA
>JBDZVP010000112.1:1664-4935 GCA_040255765.1 Sphingomonadales bacterium
TTCGGCCTGCTGATCCCCTCGGAATCCGGCTCCAGCAGCCGGTGGAGGTGGACGATCACATATTTCATCTCGGCATCGTCGACCGTGCGCTGGGCGCGGCCGCGCCAGGCCTCCTCGGCGTCGGCGTAATTGCCGTAGATCCCGACGAGGTCGATCGTGTTGAGGTCGAAATCGAGGGTACGCGGGTCTTTGACTCGCCCGCCGAAAACCAGGTGAAGCTTGCTCATGGCGATGCGCTAGCAGCGAATTTCGGGCTTGCGAACCGTCAGCTCTTCGCTTCGTCCTTGAAGGTGCCGATGGCGGCCTGGGCCGTCGCCTTTGCCGCCTCTCCCGCCTTGTCGGCGAGAACGTCAGGGGTCAGGCCAAGCTCGCGCAGCTTGTCGGAGCCCGCGCGGCGGGCTGCGTCGGCTGCGTCGCGGCCGGCGTCGGTTACGCGCTTGCCGTACGGCCGAAGCAGTTTCCGCTCCCGAAGGCTCGTCGGAAGCATTGCGGCGAAGAGCGCGCCGATCACCGCTCCAGCGCCAAGCGCGATCAACGGTGCTTCCCCGATGGAGTCGGTCGCTCGCCGGCCCGCTGCGGAGGCGCTGTCGAGCGCCGAATCATAGGCTTCGATCGCCCGGGTCCTGAGGTCCCGGTCCTGGTCGGTGTTGCTGTCACTCATCGACTTTCTCCACTTGTCCCTTTGGCTTGGCAGCCTTTTTCGATTTCTTCTTCTTCGATCCGTTCATCAGCTTCCCGGCGAGCTCCATCAGCGGCTCCCGGGCGATGAACAAGGCCAGTGCGGCGACCGCTCCCGAAGCTGCGACGGGCCGCTTCCGAACCGCGTCGACAGCGTCCTCGGCAAGATCGACGCTCTTGTTCTTGGCAGCGTCCCAGGCATCGCGGGCAAGATGGCTGGGCTCGAGCTTCCGCTGAAGCCGTTGCCCATAGTCGACCAACTCATCGAACGTGGCCCATACCTTTGTCCGGGCGTGCTCGGCCCGGCGCCGCGCTTCAGCGACCTTGGGGGAATCGGCCATCTAGAACGAGTCCCTTATCTTCGCGATTCCGGCCCAGGCGAGAAGGCCGGCAACTCCTCCGATCAGAAGGAACGCAACGATCCCGCCGAGCAATGGTCCCAGGAAGGTCGCAAGCAGTGCGAAGATTCCGACCGAAAGTGCGGTGATCGCGCCAAAGGCAAGGACCAGGGCCGCAACCAGGAGCACCCCGCCCACCTTGAGGTCGCGCGCCTTGTCGGCGGCGATCGCCTTGGCGAGATCCACCTCGGCCTGCGCATAAGCTTTCGCGTCGTCGATGAGATCGCTGACGATGTCGCCAATGCCGCGATCATCATCTTCCGGCGGGGCGGGTTCGGCCGGTTTCAGCATCAGCCCCGGCTGGGCCTCTTGCCGGATGGCCGATCTTCGCCCTCCTCGTCATCCTCTTCGTCGCTCGACAGGCCCGATTTCACCAGGCGCGCAAGGGCAAAGCCGATGATTGCGGCGCCCGCGAGAGCAACGCCGGGGCTTTTGCGGATGAACTCGCGCGTATCCTCGATCAGCTCGTCCGGGTCCTTCGACGCGAGGCGGTTGGCGGCATTCTCGAGGCTTTGGGCAGCGCTTCGCGCATAGGCGCCATAATCTTCTCCGAGCCGATCATCGAGCCCTGAAGCGGTGTCGCCGACAAGCTTGCCGACGTTGGCGATGGCTTCGGCCGAGCGCTCGATGCCCTGGCCCAGGAAATCGCGCGCCTTGCCGGCGGCCTGCTCCGACAATTTGTCGCCTCCGCTCCGGATTTTGCTCATGACTGCATTTCCTCCCGAAGACCTGGACGAGCGCGCAACTGAACGGGAGCCGCCGCTTCCGCGGGACCCACTGCCGGTGACGTCGCTTGTGTCTGTGTCGCTCGCGCCGGGAACGATCGTGTCGGTGCCTTCCGGCAGGTTTCTGTCTTGCTGCGCCATCGTCAGTCCTCCTTTCGGACTTCAACCCTGCAGTCGCGCCGCCGTTCCTTTTCTACTCCCGCGAAAGTTGCGCGGTTGTTGCGGCCGCCTATAGGTCGCTCATCCGTCCAATCATTACGCTTACGTAAGAAGGATTTCCATGAGTGCAATCACCGCCATCCGCGGCCGACAGATCCTCGACAGCCGCGGCAATCCGACCGTCGAAGTCGACGTCACGCTGGAGGATGGAAGCTTCGGCCGGGCAGCGGTGCCGTCGGGGGCATCGACCGGTGCCCATGAGGCGGTCGAACTTCGCGACGGCGACAAGGGCCGGTGGGGCGGGAAAGGCGTCGGAAACGCGGTCGACTCGGTAAATGGCGAGATCGCGGACGCGTTGATCGGGCACGATGCCGAAGACCAGGGCGAGATCGACGCCTCGATGATTGCCCTCGACGGGACCGAGAACAAGGCTCGGCTCGGCGCCAACGCGATTCTGGGAGTCAGCCTCGCTTGCGCCAAGGCGGCCGCGGCGTCGATCGGCCTGCCGCTCTATCGCTACATCGGCGACGGCACTGCGAACATGCTCCCGGTGCCGATGATGAATATCGTCAACGGCGGAGTCCACGCGGACAATCCGATCGACTTCCAGGAATTCATGATCATGCCGGCGGGTCTTCCGACGTTTTCGGAAGCGCTTCGGTGCGGGACGGAAGTGTTCCACGCGCTGAAGTCGGCGCTCCATTCCGCGGGGCTTTCGACGTCCGTTGGCGACGAGGGCGGTTTCGCACCGAACATCGGCTCGGCCCGCGAGGCGCTCGACTTCATCATGCGCGCGGTCGAGACCGCCGGCTACCGGATGGGCAGCGATGTCCTTCTGGCGCTCGATCCGGCCTCCACGGAATATTTCCGCGACGGGAAATATGAACTCGCGGGGGAAGGGCTGTCGCTCAGCTCGGAGCAGATGGTCGATTATTTCGACAAGCTGGTGAGCGATTATCCGATCGCCTCGATCGAAGACGGAATGGCCGAGGACGACTGGGCCGGCTGGAAGTTGATCACCGAACGCCTCGGCAACCGAGTCCAGCTCGTTGGCGACGATCTCTTCGTGACGAACGTGAAGAGGCTTGCGGAAGGTATTGAAAAGGGGATCGCCAATTCGATCCTGATCAAGGTCAACCAGATCGGGACCCTGACCGAGACGATCGCCGCGGTGCGGCTGGCGCAGGAGCATGACTATACCGCGGTGATGTCGCACCGCTCCGGCGAGACCGAGGATTCGACGATCGCCGACCTCGCCGTCGGGCTTTGCACCGGCCAGATAAAGACCGGAAGCCTCGCTCGTTCGGACCG
>JBDZVP010000017.1:0-4712 GCA_040255765.1 Sphingomonadales bacterium
TCCCGCTAAGCGCGACGGAATTTTCTGTCGAAAAGGTCGATGCCAAGGTCGCCTTCACCGCAGGCGCCGAAGGGCCGGCGACCGAGATGACGATCTACCAGGCCGGCCAGACGATCGAGGCTCCGCGCAAACCGTAGAAAATGGCTGGGCGCGGAACGATAGGCTCTGGCCTATCTTCTGTCTCCATGGATTCGCCCGCGAGAACCGCCCGATCGCAGATGCAGGACGGGCTGCCGGTCCCGCGCCGCTACTGGTCGGCGGCGGGGATCTGGCTTGCCCTCACCATGGCGGTGCTCGACAGCTCGATCGCGAACGTGGCGCTTCCGACCATCGCCAGCGAGCTGGGCGCATCGGCCGCGGCGTCCGTCTGGGTCATCAACGCTTACCAGCTGACGATCACCATCCTCCTGCTGCCGCTGGCGGCGATGGGCGACAAGATCGGCTACAAGTGCATCTACATCCCCGGGCTGGTGGTCTTCACTATCGGCTCGGTCGGTTGCGCTCTGTCGGGGACCCTGCCGCTGCTGATCGCCGCACGCGTGGTTCAGGGCGTCGGCGCTGCCTGCATCATGAGCATGAACGCGGCGCTGGTGCGGGCCACCTATCCGGCGAAGATGCTCGGCCGGGGAATGGGGTACAACGCGCTGGTGCTGTCGATGTCGGCTGCAGCCGGGCCGACTCTCGCGGCGATCATACTCAGCATCGCCACCTGGCCGTGGCTGTTCATGATCAACTTGCCGATCGGTATTGCGGCGGTTCTCGTCGGCAGGCGCTCGCTGCCCGAGCCGGAGGGCCATGGCGGAGCGTTCGATTGGCTGGCCGCGATCCTCGCCGGGGCAATGATGGGGCTGACCGTCTTCGGAGCGGAAATGTTTGCCCACGAAGCCGAGTGGCTGGGGACGGCGATGATCGCTGGAGGAATCCTGTCGGGCGTGCTTCTCGTCCGGCACGAATGGGGAGACAAGCGTCCGCTGTTCCCGGTGGACCTGCTCAAGATCCGAATCTTCAGCATGTCGATCGGCACCTCGACCGTCTCCTTCGCTGCCCAGACGCTGGCTTATGTGACGCTGCCGTTTCTGTTCCAGTCGGTCCTCGGCCGGAGCGCGTTCGAAACCGGATTGCTGATGACTCCGTGGCCGATCGCGATCGGCGTGATCGCGCCGATTGCCGGGCGCCTGGCGGACAAGGTTCGCGCCGGGCTGGTCGGCGGGATCGGGCTTGGAATCTTCGCTTTCGGCCTGTTGATGCTGTCGCGGCTCGGCGCGCATCCCGACGTGTTCGACATAGCCTGGCGAATGGCGGTTTGCGGGCTCGGCTTCGGCCTGTTCCAGTCGCCCAACAACCGCACCATAGTCAGCTCCGCGCCCGTCGAGCGCTCCGGAGCGGCCGGCGGGATGCTGGCCACCGCGCGGCTGCTCGGCCAGACGTCGGGCGCGGTTGCGGTCGCGGTCGCGTTCCATTTGGCCGGTGTCGACGCCAGCCCCAACCTGCTCCTGGCGGCTTCAATAGCGGCGGCGATCGCTGCGGGCCTGAGCCTCCTTCGCCTGGCCTCGCCAAAGACCAACTACCGGCCCGAGTCCGCGCACCCGCTCGCCGGTTAGTTGTGCAGCCCGGTTGAGGTGCTACCGTTCCTCTCAAGAGGGAGAGGGGAATGACGAAATGTCTGCGAATCTGGCCGCTGCTTCTCGCGGGTGCGGTGCTGACACCTGCTGCAGGATTGGCGCAGTCGCCCGCGGCCCAGGCACCGGCCCCAAGCGCGGCGGACGTCCAGCTTCGCGCGCTCTACAACGGCTATTCGGCCTGGGCGGCGAAGGAAGGTGGCTATTTCGAGACCGCGGACGGAGAGCAGAAACAGGCCGATTACCTCCCCCACGTCGATGCGGCGACGCAGCTTCGGCAAGCCGCGCACCTCCAGGACCTTCTCAGCCGGCTCAACGCGATTCCCCCTGCTCAGCTTTCCCCCGACGAGCAGGTCAACGCCGCCGTCTTCCGGACCATCCTCGAAAATGCGCTGATCGAGGCGAAATACCGGACGTGGGAGATGCCGTTCAACAGCGACAGCAGCTTCTGGACCTATCTCGACGAGAGCCACCAGCTTCGCGATGCCGCCGAATACCAGCGCTACATCGCCCGGATGCGCGAGATCCCGCGCTATTTCGACGAGCAGATCGCCAACATGCGCGCGGGGATCGCCCGGGGCTTTACCGTGCCGAAAGCGACCCTCACCGGCCGCGACAAGTCGATCGCGGCCTTCATCGATGACGATCTCGACAAGAACGTTTTTTACAAGGCGTTCGAGGACATGCCCTCGACGATTCCGGCGGCGCAGCAGGCGGCGCTTCGCAAGCAGGCGGCGGATGCGATCACGCGATCCGTGCTTCCGGCCTACAAGAACCTGCTCAGCTTCTACACGACCGAATATTATCCGAAGGCGCGGACCACGGTCAGCGCCCGCGACCTTCCCGACGGGGACTCCTTCTACCGCTCGCAGGTGAAGGAATATACGACGACCAATCTCACGCCCGAGGAAATCCATGCGATCGGCCTCAAGGAAGTCGACCGGATCCAGGCGGCGATGCTGGAAACAATGAAGGACAGCGGGTTCAAGGGCACGTTCCCCGAATTCCTTGACTTCCTGAAGACCGACCCGCAGTTCATCGCCAAGACGCCTGACGAGCTGATGGGCGTGTCGGCCTATGTCGCCAAGCGGGTCGACGGGGTGATCGGCGACCATTTCGGCTTTCTGCCGCGCAAGCGCTTCGGGATCATCCCGGTGCCGGCCGCGCTTGCGCCATTCTACACCTCGGGCCGCGGCGGGCTCGAGAATTGCATGATGAATACCTACAATCTGCCTGTCCGCCCACTCTACAACATCCCGGTGCTAACTCTCCACGAATGCGAGCCCGGGCACAGCTTCCAGATGGCGGTTCAGGCGGAGCAGAAGGCGCTGCCGTCCTTCCGCCGCCACGCCTATTTTTCCGGCTCGGGAGAGGGCTGGGGCCTCTATTCGGAATGGCTCGGCAACGAGATGGGAATTTACCGGACGCCCTACGAGAAATTCGGCCAGCTGAGCTACGACATGTGGCGGGCGGCGCGGCTTGTCATCGACACCGGAATCCACCGCTACGGCTGGTCGCGCGCCCAAGCGATCAACTATCTCGCGAGCCACACGGCGCTCTCGCAGCACGAGGTCGAGACCGAGGTCGACCGCTACATCAGCTGGCCCGGCCAGGCGCTCGCCTACAAGCTTGGCGAGCTCGATATCCTCAAGCTTCGGAGCGAAGCGGAAACGACGCTCGGGCCGAAGTTCGACGAACGCAAGTTCCACGATGCGATCCTGGCGCTAGGCTCGGTCCCGCTGACGGTCCTGGAGGACCAGATGCACGGCTGGATCAAGGCGCAGCAGGCGGCGAAATGATCTTGCGCCGTCTCGCCTGCGCACTGGTTGCAGCGCTCGCGCTCGCTGGCGCGGCGCCCTTTCAGCCGCCCGAAAAGGGCGCCAGGACCGTCTACCGTCACGCCGTCCTGATCGACGCGATCGCCAATGCTCCAAGAAGCGATATGGCGGTGATCACCGATGGCGAGCGGATTGCCGCTGTCCTTCCTGACAGCAGCCTCAAGCCGGATCAGCTAATCGGCGCGAAGATCGTCGATCTCGCGGGCAAATACCTGCTTCCGGGCCTGATCGACACGCACCAGCATTTCGCGACTCCGCCAAACCGGCCGGAGGCCGAGGCGTTTCTGAAGCGCGACATCTACAGCGGCATCACGGCCACCCGGGACATGGCCGACGACCTTCGCCAGATCGCGGACATCACCCGCCAGGCGCGCGTTGGCGAAATCGCCGCTCCGGACATTTTCTACGCTGCTCTGATGGCCGGGCCCAGCTTCTTCGACGATCGCAGGACTCAGGCGATCGCCCGGGGCGCCGTCGCGGGCCAGGTGCCGTGGGAGCAGGCGATCGATGCAGAGACGGACCTGCCGCTGGCGATCGCCAGTGCCAAGGGCACGTACGCGACCGCGGTCAAGATATACGCCAATCTGCCGGGTCCGCTGGTGGCGGCGATTACGGCCGAGGCGCACCGCCAGGGGATGGAGGTTTGGGCGCACGGAATGGTGTTCCCGGCGACTCCAGCTGAGGTGGTGGACTCAGGCGTCGATACGGTCTCGCACACTTGCTACCTTGCCTATCAGGCGATCGACCGCCGGCCGGACTCCTATCAACACCGCTTCCCGGTCGACGCCTCGCTGTTCGCCGCGGATAATCCGGTGATGGCGAAGCTGTTCGCAGACATGGCGCGGCGCGGGACGATCCTCGATGCGACCATCCACGTTTACCGGGAAGTGGAGGCTGCGGCGAAGGAGCGGCACAAGCCGCCCCAGTGCACCGTTGCGCTTGCGGGCAAGCTAACCAACCAGGCCTATCGCTCGGGTGTGACGATCTCCACCGGGACCGACGGGGACACGCCGATTTCGGAGCCTTGGCCGGCGTTGTTCGACGAGCTTCAGCTACTCCATAACTCGGCAGGCCTTCCGCCGATGGAGGTGGTGAAAGCAGCCACACTGAATGGAGCCAAAGCCGCGGGCCAGGAAAAGGACATGGGCAGTATCGAAGCCGGCAAGCTCGCCAGTATGGTCGTGCTCGCGAAGAATCCGCTCGTCGATGTCCGCAACTTCCAGTCGGTCGTGTTGACCGTAAAGCGCGGCCGTCA
>JBDZVP010000017.1:4812-26836 GCA_040255765.1 Sphingomonadales bacterium
GGGACGTTGCCGCCGAGCACCACTGCGTCGTCGAAGGCGCGCAGGTCGTATTTCGCCCCGAGCTCAGCCTTCGCTTGGTCGCGGAGCTGGTTGATGGTCATGTGCCCGATCTCGTAGCCGCAGGCCTGGCCCGGCCATGAGCAATAGCGGTCGACCTCGCTCGCCACTTCGATCGGGTTCGACCCGTTGACGTTGACGAAGAAATCGACGCCCTGCTGGCGCGTCCACTTTAAAGCGTGGATTCCGGTGTCCACCACCAGCCTGCAGCAGCGAAAGCCGATCGACTGCAGATAGCCGAGGCGGGCGACCGGGTTGCCCTCATAAGCGCCCAGCTCGTCGCCCAGCTGCTCCGCGTACAGCGCCCAGCCTTCCGAATATGCGTTGAACGCCAGAAGCTGCCGGATCAGCGGCTCGTTATGCGTATATTCGCCCTGCCAGATATGGCCTGGAATCGACTCATGGAAGGTGAGGTCCGCGAGGCTGTACTTGCGGTGCAGGTCGGGCGTCTTGAGGTTGATCCAGAACCGGCCGGGGATCTTGCCGTCGATCGACCCGGCGCCGCCGTAAGCCGCGGGAGCACCTGCCTCGGCCTCGGGCGGGATTCGTTTCACCTCCATGTTCGGGTGAACGAGCGTGTTGAAGGCGCGCGGAAGCTGTGTGTTGATCCACTTCAGCCGGTCCTGGATGAAGGCCATGATCTCCGCGCGGCCCTTGTCGCCTTCGGAAAATTTGTACTTCGGGTCTTTCGACAGCGCCTTCATCCGGTCGCCGACGCTTCCGTCCGTGTAGCCGACCTGCTTTAGGATCGAATCCATTTGGGCCTGGATCGCCTTCAGCCGGTCGAGCCCCATCTGGTGGATTTCCTGTGGCGACAGAGTCGTGGTGGTCCCCGCCTTGAGCGCCCAGCGGTAATAGTCCTCGCCGTGCGGGCGCGACCACATTCCGGCGACGTCGGTCGCGACCGCGCGCTCCGCCTTTAGCTCGGCGATCTGTCGCTCCAGCGCTGGCGCGACCTGCCGCTCGACGATTGCCCGGGCGCGGGATTCCCAATCACCCGCGATGCGCTTTTTCGTCGCGCGATCGACGAGCGAGCTGACTAGTCGCCCGCCCGAAGCCGCGTCCTTGAGAGAAATTCCAAGCTGCGGAATGGCCGCGTCCAGAAGGAAGCTTGGCGGGACGAGCCCCTGCGCCCGGGCCGACTGCATCCGGCCAAGCTCACCGTCGAGCTGAAGCGGATATTGCGCCAGCCGGTCGAGATAGGCCTCGGCGTCGTCCTGCGTCTCGATGGGATGGTCGTTCTCGAGGAATTGCGGCGTATCGAGATAAGCGCCGACATTCTGGATCACGACATAAGGCGAATTGCGCCAGCCGCCGACCGCGACGTCGCCGTAGGGAAAGGCGAAACCTTCGGAACTCGTTTCGTAGCAGCTCCGGACGACCTCGAAATTGGTCCGGGTCTGGAAGTCGAGCTTGCTGATGTCGAACGCTCTCGCGCGGGTAAGGTCGGAGCGGACAACGGTCGCGAACCAGTGTCGCCCGGCCTGCGAGCGGTCGCCGAGCTTGTGGCGAAGGGCCGCCCGCGCTCCCGTGTCGATCCCGAGCGAAGTCGCGCTTTCGGGCGATAGCCGCAGGTAATTCTCTGCGAAGCTGTCGAGCAGCGCGGTCGCTTCGGCGTTCGCAGCACTTTTCTGAAACGCCGCAGCCGGGCCGGAGCGTGCGAGAAGCAGCGCGGAAGCGAGGCCGGTCCCGACGGTTGCAAGGGCCTCGCGGCGGCTGAAGGCGTGCTGGTTCAAGCGGACTGACTCCATCAATTGGGGAAAGTCCGCTCAGCCTCCACGATCAGCGTGTTTCCTTCAACCCCGGTGATCCGGACTCGCTCGCCGGGCTGCGCCGGACCTCCGCGGGCGCTCCATTCGGAGTCGCCGACGCGCACCCGGCCGCTGTCTTCGTCAACGGCAGTGACGACGAACACCCGCCGGCCGATCAGCCGCTGCGACGGGTCGTTGAGGCGGGGGCCGGAATGTTCGACCCCGCGCACAGCGTAGAACCGCCGCCCGACGAGCACGGCGAGCACCGCATAAAGCGCGAACAGCCCAAGCTGGCCCGCAACCCCGATCCCGAACAAAAGCGCGAACAGGCCGGTTACGATCGCCGCGATTCCGATCCAAACCAGGAATACGCCGGGCGCCATGACCTCGGCGATCAGCAAGACCACGCCGCCGATCATCCACAACCAGCTGGAATCCATGCCTTCGAGGAAATCCATCATCCCTCCACGCGCGGAACGCCGGGCTTGCCGCGAGACTTGATTGCTGACGGGGACGTGGTCGCGCCTTCGGTGAAGACCTCCTTGGCGATTTCGCCGATGCCGCCAAGTGACCCGATGAGCTGCGTCGCCTCAACCGGGAACAGGATCGTCTTGGCGTTGGGCGAGGTCGCGAATTTGCCAAGCGCCTCGACATATTTCTGAGCGACGAAATAGTTGATCGCTTGCGCGCTGCCGCTTTCGATCGCGTCGCTCACGACCTTGGTTGCCTCGGCTTCGGCCTGGGCCGCGCGTTCACGCGCTTCGGCCTCGCGGTACACGCGTTCGCGGTTGCCTTCCGCCTCGAGGATCTGCGCCTGCTTCTGGCCCTCGGCGCGCAGGATTTCCGATTGCCGCTGACCTTCGGCCTCCAGGATGACCGCGCGTTTCTCGCGCTCGGCCTTCATCTGCCGCGCCATCGCCTCGACGATGTTACTCGGCGGCCGGATGTCCCGGACTTCGACGCGGGTAATCTTGACGCCCCACGGCTCGGTGGCTTGGTCGACGACGCTCAAGAGACGCGCGTTGATCTCGTCGCGCCTCGACAGGGTCTCATCGAGGTCCATCGAGCCCATGACAGTTCGAAGGTTGGTCGTCGAAAGCGCCATCAGCGCCATGTAGAGGTCGCTTACCTCATAAGCCGCCTTGGCCGCATCCAGCACCTGGAAGAACACCACGCCATCGACCGCGATCATCGCATTGTCCTTGGTAATGATCTCCTGCCCGGGGATGTCGAGGACCTGCTCCATCATGTTGATCCGGCGTCCGACGCGATAAAAGAAAGGCGGGACGAAGTTGAATCCCGGCTCGGCGACGCGCGTGAAGCGCCCGAAATGCTCGATGGTGAAACGATAACCCTGGCGAACGATCTTGACGCTCATCATCACGAACAGCAGCGCCAGTATCGCAATCGCGCTCATCAGCGTGGTCAACATGTTTGTTCCCGCTCCTTCCAGGGCGCATGATGCGTCGGGCGGCACCGGAACGGAAGGAAAATCGAGGTGAGCAGCAGGCTTGAGCGGGTTCGGTCGATCCTGTTCCTCCCAGCGTCCAACCCGAGGGCGATCGGCCATGCACGCGAAAGCGCCGCGGATCTCGTAATCCTCGACCTCGAAGACGCGGTGAAGGCGGAGGACAAGGAGAGCGCGCGGGCAGCGGCTGTCGAAGCCGTCGCGAGCGCATGGTCAATGCCGGTGGCGATCCGGGTGAACGGAATCGGCACCGAATGGCATTCGCTCGACGTCGACGCCGTGGCCAGGTCGAAGGCCGATTTTGCGGTCTTGCCAAGAGCTGCATCCGGACGTCTCGTCCATGAGGTCGCGGAAGCGATCGAAAAGCCGCTGATGGCGATGATCGAAACTCCCGAAGGCGTCCTGGCGGCCGCCGAAATCGCATGGCAGTGCGCAGCGCTCATCGCCGGTACCAACGACCTCCGAGCGGAGCTTCGGGTCATGCCCGGCAAGGATCGCAACGCAATCTCCGCCTCGCTTCAGCTGATCCTTCTGGCGGCACGCGCCGCGGGGATTCCGGCCTTCGATGGAGTCTTCAACGACCTCGAGGACGGCAAGGGTTTCGCGGCGGAATGTGCGGAAGGCCGCCGATTCGGCTTCGACGGGAAAAGTCTCATCCACCCAAAGCAGATCGAGCCCTGCAATCGGGCCTTTTCTCCGACGGAGGGGGAACTGGCGCAAGCGCGAAGGCTCGTCGAGGCCTTTGGTGGCGGCGCCGAACGCTTTGAAGGGCAAATGATCGAGCGGATGCACGTCGAGGCCGCGCAGCGGCTCCTGGACCGTTCGTGACCGTTATCGATGGAATTTTGCGGGCCGTTCTCACCAGCCTCCACTACATTCTCAGGGCGACGTGGTTCGTCAGGCGGCCGTCGACTTTCGGTGCGCATGCGCTGGCTCTGACACCCCAAGGCAAAATCATCCTAGTGAAGCTGCGCTATGCGCCGGGATGGCGGCTTCCGGGCGGCGGCCGCGCGGCTGACGAACCACCGGTGGACGCCGCGCTTCGGGAGCTCCGCGAGGAGATCGGAATGACGGCGCATGGACAAACAAGGTCGGCCGGCGAATTCGACATCTCGGTATATTACAAACGGGACATAGCCTCTCTGATCATCGTGCGCGACGTTCTTTACCGGCCACGATGGAATTTGGAGGTCGAAAAGGTCCGAGAGGCCGACCTCGCGGCACTTCCCGAAGACATGCCCCCGAAAGCCCGTTCGTGGATCGAGGAACTTCGGCCGTTGCTCTGATCCGCTCTCCCCTTGGCGAATCGCGCCTGCTCTGTCATGGGCCGATATGGCCCATCCAAATTCCAGTGCTGAAATCCCGCTTGGACTGACGTTCGACGACGTCCTGCTCCAGCCGCTCGAATCCTCGGTCCTCCCAAGCCAGGCGGATACGAGGACCAACCTCACCCGCGAGATCCCGCTCAACATTCCGATCCTGTCGTCGGCGATGGACACCGTGACCGAAGCGGACATGGCGATCGCGCTCGCCCAGTTGGGCGGCATCGGCGTTCTCCACCGCAACCTTTCCGTGAAGGAGCAGGCCACCGCGGTTCGCGCGGTCAAGCGCTTCGAAAGCGGGATGGTCGTCAACCCGATCACCATGACTCCCGACCAGACGCTCGCCGAAGCGCTCCAGCTGATGAAGGCCAATCGGATCAGCGGCATTCCGGTGGTTGAAAAGTCCGGCAAGCTCGTCGGGATCGTCACCAATCGCGACGTCCGTTTCGCCGAAAGCCCCAAGCAGCAAATTTCCGAGCTGATGACGAAGGAGAATCTGGCCAAGGTTCCGATCGGGACAAGCCAGGAAGAGGCCAGGCGAATCCTTCATCAGCGCCGAATCGAAAAGCTCCTGGTGGTCGACCAGGATGACCGCTGCGTCGGCCTGATCACCGTCAAGGACATCGAGAAAGCGGTGGCCGCTCCGCTCGCCACGAAGGATGCCGAGGGGCGGCTTCGAGTGGCGGCCGCCACAACCGTCGGCGAGAAGGGCTTTGCCCGGTCCGAGGCTCTGATCGAGGCGGGCTGCGATTGCATCGTCATCGACACTGCCCACGGCCACAATATCGAAGTCGGCAGGTCTGTTCAGCGGGTGAAAGCCTTGTCCAACTCGGTCCAGGTGATCGCCGGCAATGTCGCCACCGCCGATGCGACCAAGGCGCTGATCGACGCCGGCGCCGACGCGGTGAAGGTCGGAATCGGGCCAGGCTCCATCTGCACGACCCGGATCGTTGCAGGGGTTGGAGTCCCGCAACTTACCGCGGTCATGGCGGCGTCGGCGGCCGCTCGTGAAGCCGGAGTTCCGGTGATCGCTGACGGTGGCATCCGAACCAGCGGCGACATCGCCAAGGCGCTCGCGGCGGGCGCTTCGACGGTCATGATCGGCTCGCTTCTCGCCGGGACCGAAGAAGCGCCGGGCGAGACCTTCCTTTACCAAGGCCGTTCGTACAAATCCTACCGCGGCATGGGTTCGGTCGGCGCAATGGCCCGCGGATCGGCCGACCGCTATTTCCAGCAGGACATCCAGGATCATCTGAAGCTGGTGCCTGAGGGTATCGAAGGCCAGGTGCCCTACAAGGGGCCGGTCCGCGAGATCATTCACCAGCTAGTAGGCGGGGTGAAGGCCGCGATGGGCTATACGGGATCGGGCACCATCCGCGACCTGCAAACCCGCGCGCAGTTCGTCCGGATCACCAACGCCGGGCTCTCGGAAAGCCATGTCCACGACGTATCGATCACTCGCGAGGCTCCGAATTACCCGACGCGGTAGGGCATGACTCCCGCAGCACGCCTCCAGGCCGCGATCGAGATCCTCGACCTCGTGATCGACGCGGCACGCGAGCAGGGCGCGCCGGCTGACGCGATCGTCACGCGCTACTTCAAGACCCGCCGCTACGCCGGATCGAAGGATCGCCGCGCCGTCCGCGAGCTCGTGTTCAGGGCAATTCGCCGATCCGGCGAGCGACCGGAGAACGGGCGCGCTGCCATTGTGGGACTCGCTGAGGACGAGCCCGAGATGCTCGATCTCTTCGGCCAGCCGAGGGGACCGGAGGGGCTGGTCGACGGCGAGCCAATGAGCCCAGCCGGGCTTATCCCGAAATGGCTCGTGCCCGAGCTTTCGCCGCTGGTCGCGCGGGACGAATGGCCCGCGCTCCTCGAACGCGCTCCGGTCGATCTAAGAGTGAATGTCGGGCGCACCAGCCGCGAGCAGATGCTCGGCAAGTTCCCCGGTGGGGAGCCGACGCGGTTGAGCCCTTGGGGAATCCGCCTGCCCCCTGACAGCCGCGTCGATGACAGCGAACCGGTCCGCTCCGGCCTCGTCGAGGTTCAGGACGAAGGGAGCCAACTGATCGCGCTCGCGTGCGCGCCGGAACCGGGACAGCGGATCCTCGACCTTTGTGCCGGAGCCGGCGGCAAGGCGCTCGCGCTCGCGGCTGCTGCTCCCGCTGCGACGATTCTCGCGACCGATTCCAATCGCTCCCGCCTGTCGAAGCTCCCGCCTCGTGCGGAGCGCGCGGGCGCGGCGGTCGAAACCCGTCTTCTCAACCCCCCTCGCGAACTAGCCGAGCTCGAAGACTGGCGGGGGAGCACCGATCTCGTCCTTGTCGACGCGCCTTGTTCGGGCAGCGGGACTTGGCGGCGCAATCCCGAAGGCCGCTGGCGGCTGACGCCCGAGCGGCTCGACCGGCTGGTCGAAGCGCAGGAACGGCTGCTCGGAATCGCCGCCGAGCTCGTCAGGCCCGGTGGAAGGCTGGTCTATGCCGTTTGTTCGCTGCTTGTCCGCGAGGGAGCGGGGCAGATCCGATCCTTCTTAGGCGCAGGTTCAGATTGGACCGCGCAGGATGTCTCCGGATTGGGCGGACGTTCCGACGGGGCCGGGCTGTTGCTTACGCCTGGCCATGACGCCACGGACGGCTTTTTCATCGCGCGGCTTCGCAAGCCATGCTAGGGGCGCGATTGACGTGATGGAGAATGGGATGACGATTTCGCTGCGTTTTCTGGCACTTGGCGCCGCGGCAATGCTCGTTGCGAGCCCGGTGGTCGGGCAACGGCCGGATAACCAGATTCTCCCGCGTTCGATCGAACTTCAGCAACAGGGCCAGGCGCAGCTTGCCGCAGGCAATTTGATGGAGGCTGGAAACCTTCTCGAAACCGCCGTTGCCGTCGATCCTCGCAATCGCTCGGCCTTCGTCGACCTTGCCCGCGTAGCCAAGCAGCAGAAATTGTTCGGCAAAGCGATCAAGCTCGCGAACGAAGCGCTGGAGCTAGAGCCCAACGACCTCGATGCAATCGAGGTCCAGGGTGAAGCGATGGTCGAGCTGGGCGCCATCCCCCGCGCGAAGGAGAATCTCGCCAAGCTGCAGAAGCTTTGCGTCGCCAATTGCCGGCAGGTCGCGGACTTGTCGGCGGCCATTTCCAAAGGCCCGACAGTCGCCTCGGTTACGCCGACGGACGTTCCGAAGAAGGACTGAGCGCCTTCGCAAGCGCAACGAAATCGCGCACCTCCAGGGTTTCCGCCCGCCGCTGCGGATCGATTCCGAGCGTCTCCAACGCTTCCAGGGCACCCGGGACGCTCTTCAGGCTCGAGCGGAGCATCTTCCGCCGCTGCCCGAACGCCGCTTCGGTGAGCTTTTCGATTCGTTTCGGATCGACTCCCTCCGGCGCCTTGCCCGGCACGATGTGGACGACCGCGGAGGCGACTTTCGGGGGCGGCACGAAGGCCGAGCGGCTAAGGTTCATCGCGATCCGCGCCTCAGACCGCCATTGGGCTAGCACCGACAGCCGGCCGTAGGCGCTCGTTCCCGGGCGGGCGACGATCCGCTCCGCCACCTCTTTCTGGAACATCAGGGTCAGCGATCGCCACCACGGCGGCCAGGGCAAGGTCAGCCAACGTAGCAGCAGGGCGGTTCCGACATTGTAAGGCAGGTTGGACACCACTCTTGCCCCGGTGCCGGCGAGCTCCGGTTCGTCCACCTTCATCGCGTCCGCATCGACAATTTGGAGCTGACCCGGAAATTCCGCTGCGAGCTCGTCCAGCGCCGGCCGGAATCGCCGGTCGCGTTCGACGGCTACCACTCCCGAGCCGCGCTCCAGCAACGCCCGGGTAAGCCCTCCCGGACCCGGTCCCACTTCATAAACGGTGTCGCCCTGGATTTCGCCGGGAACAGCGGCGATCCTGGCGAGCAACTGGCGGTCGAGAATGAAGTTCTGGCCAAGCGCCCTGCTGGCGTGGAGTCCGTAACGGGCGATGACGTCTCGGAGTGGCTCCGGCTTCTGGCTCACGCGGTCGCCAAACGGTGGCTGGCGCATTGCGCAGCAAGCTGGATTGCAGCCGCCATTGGCCTCGGGTCGGCGCGGTCCTGTCCGGCAATGTCGAAAGCGGTGCCATGGTCAGGCGCTGTCCGGACGATCGGCAAGCCAAGCGTGATGTTGACCGCGTCGATGAAATGCAGTGCCTTGACGGGGATTAAGGCCTGGTCGTGATACATGCAGACGGCAGCATCGTAATGGGCGCGGGCGCTTTCGTGAAACAATGTATCGGCCGAATGGGGGCCTGTGACTCGCCAACCCTCGGCGCGCAACGCAGCGATTGCCGGCTCGATCACCTCGATTTCCGCAAGGCCCAGACGCCCGCCTTCGCCGGCGTGCGGGTTCAGCCCGCTCACCGCCACTCGCGGCTCGGCGATTCCAAAATTGCGCTGGAGGCCGCGAAGGGTCGTTCGGACCCGTGATTCGATGAGGCTCGCGGTCAGCAGGTCCGGGACGTCGCGAAGCGGAACGTGGGTGGTGACCGGAACGGTCCTCAGCGTTGGGCCCGCAAGCATCATTACGACATTGGACGCGGAAATTCCGCAGCGTTCGGCAACGAATTCGGTCTGTCCGGGGTGTTGGAATCCGATCGAATAGAGCTGCTCTTTCGACACCGGACCGGTGACGACTGCCCCGGCGGAGCCCGATCGCGCCAGGCCTACGGCAATCTCCAGCGCGTCGAGCGAGCAATGGGCCCCCGCGACACTCGGCTGGCCGGGGCGGTCCTCCTCCGGCGACCGGATCTGGATTAGCGGAAGCCCGACGTCGAAGGCGGAGTCCGTTTCCGCCGGATCCTCGACCACTGCGATCGGCCCGTCCCACACGGCGCTTACCGAACGCGGATCTCCGATCGCGACGAACGGCGAAAGCTCGAACCGGCTACGATTGTCCCAGCACTTGGCGATGACTTCCGGTCCGATGCCGGCCGGATCGCCGAGCGAGACCGCAAGCGGAAATGTGGGCTGAAGCGACACGGAGGTGCCCTTAGCCGAAATGCTGCGTCAGCGGTATTCGATCACCGCATCGCGGCGAAGGTCGCGAAGATAACGCCGCGCGCGAAGGTTCACTCGCTCTTCGTTAAGCTGGGCATAGACCTGGTCGAAAGTCGGAGCGCCTGGATCGACTTCGTCGCGGCCGCAGATCACCAGGACCCGAACACCTTCCTCGATCGACCCGAAGGGCTGCGTCGCCTGACCAACCTGCATCGGAAGCATGATCTGCTGCAGGGCGGGCGGAAGATCGCGAAGCTTGATGTCATCGCTCGACACGACCTCGCCGTTGAACTCGCTGGCGATCTTGTCGGCGCCTCCGCAGCCCCCGGCATTGCGCGCGGCTTCGGCAAATTTGGCAACCACTGGCTCGGCCTGCTTCTCGCTCGTTCCCTTGGGGAAGGTGATCGATACCTGCTTCAGGCTAAGGACCGCGTTGCGCGGATCGGGCGCAAGCACCTTCCGCTCGTCCTGGACCGCGATGATCGAGACACCGCCGGGCACGGCAATAGGCGTGCTGACCTCGCCGGCCTTCATGTTCGGCAGGACCGCGGCGATTTGCGGTGGAAGCTGCGCCGGACGAACCCATCCAAGATCGCCGCCGACGGCAGCGGTGGATGCTTCCGAATATTGCCGTGCGTAGCCGGCGAAGGACGCCCCTTGCTTGAGCTGCTCGATAATCTGGTTGGCGGTGCCCATTGCCCGGCTCATGTCGCCGCCGGGCGCGGACAAATAGATTTCGCCGATCCGATATTCCTCGGTTCCCTTGGAAGCATTCAGCCGGTCGAGGACGGCTTTGACCTCGTCGTCGCCGACGCTGACAGTACTCTCGATCCGCTTCTGCTGAAGCCGGGTCCAGGCGATTTCACCCTGGATCTGGCGGCGGATGGATTTGATCGAAGACCCGTGGGATTCGAGATAGGCGGCAAGCTGCTCGGGGGTCTGGTTGTTCTGTCCGGCGACCCGCTCGACCGTCTTGTCGATGTCGCGGTCGGTGACGTCGATCTTGTCCGCCTTGGCGGCCTGGATTTCGAGTGTTTCGTCGATGAGGTTCCGAAGCACCTGCTGGCGAAGCGCTTCCATTTGGTCGGCCGGCAGGTTTCCTCCGTTCGCTATTGCCAGCAGAGCCAAACGCTGGTCGATGTCCGACTGAGTGATCACGGCGCCGTTGACGATCGCGGTGGCCTTCACCACCGCTGGAAGAGTGGTTCCGAAAAGCTGTGGATTTTCGGGCAAATCGAGCGGCCGGTTGCCGGGCTGGGTCGCTTCGGCGGCCGTCGGCTGGTCGGCCTGCTGATCGTCCTGCGCGATCGCGGCACTCGCCGCTCCAAGCGCCAGGGCCACCAAGCCAAGCCGGGCACGGGCCCGGAGGAATTCAGAAACTGCCACCACAGATTTTCCCTTATTGCCCAAACAATTCCGCAAGCTTCCCTTAACCGCGCCCGCTGAACGCAGGCTTAGCGGCCCAGACCCTTCAAGCCTATCTGGAATGCGATCGTGGTGCCCTTACGGAAATCCCCGAGCCGCTCATAGTCGCGGCGCCACGTAAGGCCAAGCTCCAGGCATTCGTCCTCGTAGGAAATTCCCACCCGGTTGCGGACAGGCTCGAATCCGTCGGCGACGGAAAAGGGATCCTCTTGCTTTCCGGTAAGGTCGATCACCGTCGCTCCGAAGATCGACCAGTAACGCGCGAACTTCAGCCGGCCGGCGAGGCGGAGCTCCTCGCGGTCGCGCAAGTCCTCGATCGTCGGATCGATGTCGCGGTTGAGCCGGAGGTAGCCGATCTGCGCATAGGTCTCGGTTCCTCCGATGGTCAGGTCGACTTCGTTCCTGCGGACGGCGAGGTTGTTCTTGTCGAGCCGGTAGCGGTGCGTGAGATCGATGAATCGGCCATAGCGGATGCGGGTTCGCCCGACGATGTCGGAAAGCCGGTCGCTCAGGCCCGTCCCGACCGGGAAAATCCCGGGCCTGCGGTTCAGCCGGTAGCTTTGCCCGATGGTGCTCTCGATCGACAGGTTCGGCCGGTCGTAGGCCCAGTCGAGTCCGTAGGTGACGCGCGAGCTGTCTTCCCAGCGGTCGTAGCCCGGGAATCGGTTGAGGGCGAACAGGTTGCTGTCCTCGAGGTCGACCGAACGGGCATCCTCGTTGGGGATTTCCAGGTTGGGGGTCGGCGGCGTGGCGACGATCTGGACCCTCGGCGTGATCCGCTGGACGCCTCCGAACAGCGGTCCGATGAACGGCCATTGGACATCCGCCGCGACAGCGGCGATCGCTCGGCTATGCCACCCGTCCGTCCCGCGATAGATCGGGACCGCGGTCGAGGCTGCATCGTCCGTGTGATAGACGTCGCCGCGCGCATAAGCCGTGAGCGTGACCTGCTGGCCGAAGCGGGTCAGACGCCTCAAATCCCATTGTGCGCTCACGAAGGCACGCTGCGTGTCCTGGCCGTCGATTCTCAGGATCGCGAGGCTGTTCGCCTGGATCTGCAGCTTTCCTCCAACGATCGGCGGCTGGAGGTTGAAACGGGCGTCGATTGCCGGAAGTGCGATCGGGATTTGCTTTTGGACATCGTCGACGCGAAGGCCCTCGAACGCCCAGCCGGCAATCGAAATGTAGCTGTCCGGCGTGATCCGTTCGGCGTTGATCGAGCTTCGGAGCCGATCGTCGCGAGTGATGTCGTAACGGCGCGTGACCGTTTTGTCGGTGGCAATCCGAGTGAATCCGGTGACGCTCCATTCAGGGTTGAGCTGGAACTTGCCGTTCGCCTCGAAATAGCCGCGCAGCTCCCGCCCGCGCTCATTATCGGGGGTAAGGTCGGCATTCTCCACCTGGCTATAGGCAAGAAAGCCGCCGACCTGGAACGCGCCAAGGCTGTTCAATTCGCGATACCGCGCCTCGATGGCCGGCAGGGTGCCGGTGTAAAGATGCGGGATGATCGACAGGTCGCGGTTGGGAGCGATACGCCAGTAATAAGGCAAAGCGACCTCGAAGCCGTTCTTCTTCGAAATCTTGAGTTCCGGAACCAGGAAACCCGTTGTCCCTTCGCCGTTCGTCCCGACGCTGAAGACCGGAAGCAGTGGAAGAGTGATCCCGAACAGCTGAAGGCGTCCGCCGCGAAATTTGACCCGGCCCGTCGTCGGATCCTGGATGACTTCGGCGGCTGTGATCATCCAGCTCGGCTGCCTCGGGCATCCGCCGTCGGTGGTCACGGGGCAGGGGGAGTAGGCCGCATTCTCTAGCGCAAATACCCCGTTTTTCCTTGTGCCTCGTTCGGCGGCGATGCGACCGCCGCTTTCGAGGATGATCAGGAGGTTGTCGACGGTGCCGTCGCGGAGCGTATCCGTCAGGACGACGTTCTCGCCGATCAGCTTGTCGCCTTGCGGATCGACCACGACGACATCGCCCTTCGCGCGCACTTCGCCGCTCTTGCGGTCCCAGGTCACGAGGTCGGCCGCAAGGTAGTTGCCGTCCCTCGACATCCGCACTTTGCCCGATGCGGTGACGACGTCGTTATCGCTATCGTAGCTGACCTGGTCGGCGCTAAAGTCGACCACGCCTTCGGAGTCCGTCGTGACGATCGAGGCGGCGGGAGCGGGCAGGCCGGGCTCGGGCGCAGGCGCTTGTGCGGCCGCTGCCGCTGTCGAAACAGTCAGCAACGGGACAGCCGTGCTCCAGATCAGTCGCGACCGAACTTTCCGATTGCGCAAACGCTCGCCTTCCGCCCCAGTCCACCGACGGTCCAAGTCGCGCCTATCGCACCTTGCCCGCCGCCCGACAATCGCTCTTGGACGGGAACGGCCGCGTTGCGGAACCAGCTCGTCGGCTCGCGCTTTGCCATGACGCCGACGCCGTCCTAAAGGCGCCGCAATCCTCACTTCCTTTTCCAAGGGACCAGACACGCCCATGCAGATTGAATTCGCCGCTTCCCGGCCGAGTGGAGACTATGCGCTGGTAATTCCGTCGGCCGGCCACAACCGCCCCGCCGCCAAATCCCTCGACGACAAGGCGAAGGTGGAAGCAGCTCTCAAGCGGCAGCGCTTCGACGGCGATTCGGCAAGCGCGGCCGAGCTGTTTGCGGAACAGGACGGTAAATCCCGGCGGCTGGTGGTCGTCGGAACTGGCGGCGACAGTTCCCCCGGCGATGCTTCCGAGAAGCTCGGCGGGACCGCGGTGGCGCGGCTGCTGACCTCCGGCGAATCCCATGCCGTCATCGACCTCGGCGGCCTCGATTATGACTCCGACGCCGCCGCTCGAGTGGCGCTAGGGGCCGAACTCCGTTCCTGGCGCTACGACCTCTACCGCACCCGCCAAAAGGACAAGCAAAAGCCGACCTTGAAAACCGTCACGATCGTGGGCGGTGGCGAAGGCGCGGAGAAGCGCTGGAACGCCCGCTGGAAGCCGGTCGCCGAAGGCGTTGGCCTCACTCGCGAGCTGGTCACCGAGCCGGCCAACATCATTTACCCGGAGAGCTTCGTCGAGCGCTGCCGCGATCTTTCGAAGCTGGGCCTTGAGCTCGACGTGCTCACCCCAGACCAGATGAAGAAGCTCGGCATGGGCGCGCTCCTCGGGGTTGCCCAGGGCTCGGCACGCGAAGCACGCCTGCTCGTTCTTCGCTGGAACGGCGGCAAGAAGGGCGAGGCGCCCGTTGCCTTCGTCGGCAAGGGCGTCACCTTCGATACCGGCGGAATCTCGATCAAGCCCGCCGCCGGGATGGAAGCGATGAAGTGGGACATGGGGGGCGCGGGCGCCGTCGCCGGAGCGATGAAGGCGCTGGCCCTGCGCAAGGCGAAAGCCAACATCGTCGGCATCTGCGGACTCGTCGAAAATATGCCGGGAGGCAATGCCCAGCGTCCCGGCGACGTCGTCACCACCATGTCCGGCCAGACGGTCGAGGTGATCAACACCGACGCGGAGGGGCGGCTCGTCCTGTCCGACGCGGTCGCCTACGTTCAGCGGACCTGCAAGCCGACGACCATCATCGACCTTGCGACCTTGACCGGCGCGATCCTGATCAGCCTCGGCCACGAATATGCGGGGCTGTTCACGCCCGACGACGAACTCGCCTCGAAATTGATGAAAGCCTCGGAGGAAAGCGGCGACAAATTGTGGCGGATGCCGCTGGGCGACGCTTTCGACCGAATGCTCGATTCCGAAATCGCGGACATGAAGAACGTCGGACCCCGCGAAGGCGGCTCGATCACTGCGGCGCAGTTCATCAAGCGGTTCATCGAGGACGGCGTCAAATGGGCGCACCTCGACATTGCCGGAATGGCCTGGTCGGACAAGGCATCGAGCACTTACGCCAAGGGCGCGACAGGATTTGGAGTCCGCCTCCTCGACCAGTTCGTCGCGGACAATCTGGAAAGCTGAAGTTGCGCGTTGATTTCTACCAGCTCGGCGCAACCCCGCTCGAGCAGGTGATCGCGAGCCTTGGCGAAAAGCTGCTCCGCCAGCAGGAGCGGCTGCTGGTTGTCTGTTCCGATGATTCGCAGGCAGCACGCCTCGATCGGGTGCTTTGGGACCATGGACCGACAAGCTTTCTCCCGCACGACGCGGCGGGAGGGAGCGACGATTCTCGTCAGCCAATTCTTATTTCCACCAATGCCGACGCTGCCAACGGTGCGCGCAACCTGCTGATTGCTGACGGCAAATGGCGCGAAGCTGCGTTGGCCTTCAGCCGAGCCTTCTACCTGTTCGACGAGCATAGCCTGGAAGATGCGCGGAACGCGTGGCGCACACTTGCCAAACGCGGCAATGTCGAAAGCCATTACTGGGCGAACGAGAACGGCCGCTGGACCGAAAAGGCCAGCTCGGGACAGTCCGCGTAAACCTTCCGGATACTCGCCGTTCCTCCTGCCGACGCGAGGAGTCGCTTCGTCGTTAACTCCGCTCACGCCATTTACCTTCGGCTCGCACACTCGTTTCGGGTTCGACAGAACTCGCAACAACAAGCGTGGGAGCATTACCAAATGCAGAAGATCATGTTGGCGCTGGCCGCCGCAAGCCTCACTGTGCCGGCCCTGCCGCAACAGGCGGATGCACGCACTCGCCATCACCAACACTCGCAATATTACAACGGCAAGGTGTGGAAGGATTCGCACGGGCGGCTGCGCTGCAAGCGGCCTAACGGCACCACCGGCCTGATTGTCGGCGCCGCCGGAGGCGCACTCGTCGGCCGGGCCATCGATACCCATGGCGAGCGGGCGACAGGCACGATCCTGGGAGCCGCCGCCGGCGCACTGATCGGACGCAGCATCGAACGCTCGCGCGTTCGCTGCCGCTGAAGAATGGCCGGCGCTCCGTAGTTCCCAACTCCCCCGTCGGAACGCCGGCCAACCCTTGATGCTGTATTGACACACTAATACAGTGGGCGTAGCTTCCGGCCCCTTGCGAAGGGGGTGCTGGATGTACACTCAACACGAATTGGACGAGGCGGTCGCCGCGGGCGCGATCAGCGCTGAATCCGCGGTTGCGCTGCGGAACTTCATGGAGGAGCGGCGTTCATCGCCGGCGGTCGATGAAGAGCAATTCCGGCTGATAACCGGCTTCAACGACATCTTCGTGTCGATCGCCGCCGTGATCCTGCTGGTTGCGGTCGGCTGGATAGGCCAGTGGATCGGTCAGGCGACCGGGACCACGATCGAAGCCGACGGCCCGTCCTTCCTGGCCCCGCTTCCAGTGGCAATCGTCGCGTGGGGCCTGGCGCTATTTTTCACCGCCAGGCGCCGGATGGCGCTGCCGTCGATCGTTCTGCTCCTCGCGTTCGTCGGAGCGGTGTTCGTGACGGTCGGGTTCGTCGGAGCCTATGTCGTCGGGGAGCCGCCGAAAAACCAGGAAGGGCTCTATGCGGGCGTTATCGGTGCCATCGCAGGCGCGGTCGCGGCCGGCGCCGCCTGGCTTCACTGGAAGCGATTCCACGTTCCGATCACCGTGGCGGCCGGAGCAGCAGCAGTCGCAGCTATCGTGGTGGGCTTGTTCATCGCGGTCGTTGGCGATCCGGAGCAATACAAAAACGCGATCCTCGGAATCGTTCTCGTACTTGGGATCGGCGTCTTCCTGGTGGCGATGCGCTGGGATTCGTCGGACCCGGCGCGGGTGACCCGACGGGCCGATGTCGCTTTCTGGCTTCATCTTCTCGCGGCTCCGATGATCGCTCACCCGATTTTCGCCCTGCTGGGCCTGACGAGCGGAAGCGTCACGGTCGGCGAAGGCCTGGTGGTCGTGCTCCTCTATGTACTGTTCGGACTGACCGCGCTCGCGATCGACCGCCGCGCGTTGCTGGTTTCTGCGCTCGGTTATGTGCTGTTCGCGCTCAACGAGCTCTTCAGGCAGTTCGGAGCGATCGAGCTCAATGTCGCGCTGACCGCGCTCATCATCGGCTCCTCGCTGCTGCTGCTGTCCGCCTTCTGGCACCAGGCGCGAGAGGCGGTGGTGAAGCCGCTTCCGGAAGCGCTGCGGGCGAAGTTGCCGGTCGTCGACCGTCCGGCGATCAGCCAACAAGCCGCATAAGCCGCCGCTCGAGCGGGGCCATGACTCCACTAAGGTCGTGGCCCCGCTTGAGCACCAGCCCGTGCTCGCTGACCAGCGCGAACGCCCCCTGCTTCAGTCGAAGCTCGGGGCGCTTTTCTATGCGGATTTCGGGCCGCTCGGCGTGGCGCCGAAAAGCCGCGAACACGGCGTGATCGGGATGGTGCCCGAGCGCATAATCACGCCAATGCCCTGCCGCGACCATTCGTCCGTAAAGATCCATGATCCGCATCAGCTCGAGGCGGTCGAAAGCGGTAATCGGGCGCCGGTCCCGGGGGTTCGGGAACGGCTGGACAACGCTCAAGCGCTTTTGCTCCTGGCGGGCGCCTCCTTGGCACCGGCGCGTTCCTTGCGTTCCTCCCGGAGCCTGGCGATTTCGCGCTCCAGCTCGCACAGCCGGGCGAGCACCGGATCGGCGATTTCATTGCACGGCGTTCCGTAGGGAAGGAACTCCCTCGGCTCGGCGGCGGAAACATCGACCGGAACCGGCTTGGCCGGTATTCCGATTACGGTTGCTCCGGCAGCGACATCGCGGGTCACGACCGCATTGGCTCCGACTCGCGCACCTTCGCCGACATCGATCGGCCCAAGCACCTGCGCGCCCGACCCGATCACGACCTTGTCGCGGATGGTCGGGTGGCGCTTGCCGGCTTCCCCTTCGTGCGGGTTGGTGCCGCCTAGCGTCACGCACTGGTAGATGGTGACATCATCCCCGATTTCCGCGGTTTCGCCGATCACCACGAACCCATGATCGATGAAGAAGCGCTTCCCGATCCTGGCACCGGGATGGATATCGATCGCGGTCAGGAATCGCGAGAAATGGTTCACGCAGCGGGCGAGGAAGAACAGGTCGCCATCGTAAAGCCAGTGGGCGACCCGGTGCAGGCCCAGCGCCCACGCCCCGGGATAGGTCAGGACTTCCCAGTGCGACCGGGCCGCGGGGTCGCGGGCTTCTATCGATTCGAGATACTCAATCAGACCCGAAAGCAAGCGTCAGTCCTTGATGTGCGAAACCCAATCTATGGGCGCTTCGGACCGATTGCCAGAGGCGCGGGCTTCAGAGCGTCGAGTGAACCGTGGCAAGCGCCTTCATCACCGCTCCCACGCGCACCGCCGACTGGATGGTGTCGGACTTCACGCCATGCTCGAGGAGGACCCGCTCGTGGCTGTCGATGCACATTCCGCAGCCGTTCATCGCGGAGACCGCGAGACTGAACAGCTCGAAGTCTTCCTTGGCGATTCCGTGGCTTCCGATGAAGTTCATGCGGAGCTTCGCGGGCATCGTCCCATATTCCGGGTTCGCGACGAGATGGACGAAGCGGTAATAGACGTTGTTCATCGCCATCAGCGCCGCTGCTCCGCGGGCAGCATTCGCGATCGCGTCCGGAATCTTGCCGGCAACTTCCGCCTCGGCGGAATCGACCAGCGGCTTGTATCCGGAGCCGTGGGCGCAGGCGAGCAGAAGCCCGTTCTTGCGGTCGTTGCCGAGCAGCTGATCGGACAGGATCGAGGTCAGGTTCAGCCTCAAGTCCTTGGCGTAATCGGGAAGCGAGTCGGCGAATTCCTTGAGCGACATCGGGGACTCCATTGGGTGCGTGAGTACAGGGAGGGGGCTGCCCCCGCGAACATGCGGCCGGGGCGGCTTGGGGAGGGGGGCTGGCCCGCCCTCGGTACCGGCAGCCCCCTCCGGGGGGCAAAGTTGCGGCGCTCTTACGCGGCCGGCTTCAACACCTCTTCGCCCGGGTTCCAGTTGCACGGGCAAAGCTCGTCGGTCTGGAGGGCGTCGAGCACGCGCAGGGTCTCCTGCGGGTTGCGGCCGACGTTGAGGCCGTTGACCGTCACGTGCTGGATGACGTTGTCGGGATCGACGATGAAGGTCGCGCGATAGGCGACATGCTCTTCGGGATCGAGGATTCCGAGTTGCGACGCCAGTTCCTTGCCGTTGTCGGCAAGCCAGGGGAAGTCCGCCTTGGCAAGCTCTTCATCCGAGCGGCGCCATGCGAAGTGGACATGGGCGGTGTCGGTCGATGCGCCGATGAGGACCGCGTCGCGATCCGCGAAATCGCCCTTCAGCTCGCCATAGCCGACGATCTCGGTCGGGCAGACGAACGTGAAGTCCTTCGGCCAGTAGAAGAGGATCTTCCACTTGCCATTGGTTTCGCCGAGGTCGAGCGTTTCGCCGGCGGGAAGAGCGGACGTGCCCTGCTGGACCGGGAGTTTGAGTGCGGGCAGCTTGTCGCCGACGGTAAGCATAAGATCTGATCTCCTGTTTCAAGAATTTCGGTGTCCATTGGAGATAGGGACTCACTGTTCATCGGTCCAATCGATTGATTTGGAGATGTTCATCGATTACATCGATTGAGATGACGGCCTATCTCCCGACACTGAGACAACTCCAATATCTCGTCGCGGTTCACGACGAGGGCCATTTCGGCCGTGCGGCAGAATCCTGCTTCGTCACTCAATCGACGCTTTCCGCAGGCGTGCAGGAACTGGAGAAGCTGCTTGGAACCAAGCTCGTCGAGCGGTCGCGGCAAGGCATTCGGTTCACCCCGCTTGGGAAGGAGATCGTCCAGCGGGCGCGGCGACTCCTGCGCGACGCAGAGGAGATCGCCGGACTCGCGAAAGCTGCCGGGCGCCCTCTGTCCGGCGAGCTCAGCATGGGAGTGATCCCGACGATCGCCCCGTTCCTCCTTCCCCGGGTGCTTCCGCATCTTCGGAAAACCTACCCGGAGCTCAAACTCTACTTGCGGGAGGAAACGAGCCAGCAGGCCTGCGACGCGTTGCACCGGGGCGGTCTCGATTGCGTCCTCCTGGCGCTTCCGTTTCCCTGCGGCGAAGTCGAGGCCGAGCCGTTGTTCGACGACGAGCTTCTGCTTGCGCTCCGCGAGAACGAAGCCGGAAATCTGCCGCGGCCCGTGCCGCCCGCCGCGATCAGCAGTTCCGAGCTCCTGCTCCTCGAGGACGGCCATTGCCTCACCGAGCATTCGCTCGCCGCCTGCGGACGACGGGCGCCGAACAGCGCGATGCTTGGGACGAGCCTGCATACGCTCGTCCAGATGGTCGACAATGGAATGGGCCTGACGCTGGTACCGCAAATGGCGGTCGATGCCGGAATTCTCGACGGAACGTCGCTGGTTTCGCGAAAGCTCGATGCCGACAATGCCGCTCGCCGGATCGCGTTGATCTGGCGCCGGAAAAGTCCACGCGAAGCGGAGTTTCGACTGCTCGCCAAGCTGCTTCGCGAAGCGGCGCTCAGTCCATGTGCTTGAGACCGGTCCGCAGATAATCGTAGCCGGTCACCAGGGTCAGCGCGGCGGCGGCCCACAGGCAAGCTAGCCCGACGAGGTGGATCCAGCCTTGGTGCGGAAGGGCACCACCGAGGATCAGGGCTCCCAAAGCGACTAGCTGGATGGTCGTCTTCCACTTCGCGAGCTGGCTCACCGGCATCCCGACCCGAAGTTCGGCGAGAAACTCGCGCAGGCCCGAAACGATGATTTCGCGAAGCAGGATGATCAGTGCCGGGATGATGCTGATGTCCTGGAGCACCGGCGGATTCCCGTCGGCTTTGCGCGATGCCATCAGCATCACGATCACTGCAGCGACCATGATCTTGTCCGCGATCGGGTCGAGGAACTGCCCCAGCTTCGAAATCTGCCCGTGCGCCCGCGCCAGATAGCCGTCGAAATAATCGGTGATCGCGACGACGCAGTAGAGCGCGAAGGTCACCGCATAATCGAACGGACGCGGCTGCCAAAGCAGGAACACGAGGATCGGAACCGCGAAGATCCGCGACAGCGTGAGAAGGTTCGGAAGCGTCAGCATTGTCGCCTCGCAGCGTTATAGCGTTTGGTGACTTGCGCAAAGCTGGCTATGCGGGGCGCTCCAAGCCCATGCGACCCGACACGCGCCTTCCTTGATCCAGAACGTCGGTCATCTGCTCCGTGCGCGGCGGTTCCTTCCGCTTTTTTCGACCCAGTTCCTGGGGGCGTTCAACGATAGCCTGTTCAAGCAGGCCGTCGTCCTGTTCGTCACCTACCAGCTCTACTCGAATCCGGCGAAGGAGTTTCAGTTCAGTGCCATCGCGCAGGGACTCTTCATCCTGCCGTTCTTCCTGTTTTCCGCGCTTTCCGGGCAGCTCGCCGATGACCACGACAAGGCCCGCCTGATCCGGATCATCAAGTCGGCGGAGATCTTCATCATGCTGGTCGGCGGGGCGGGTATCGTCTTCGCCAACATCCCGCTGATGCTCGCGGCGGTGTTCGCGATGGGCGTCCATTCGACATTTTTCGGGCCGATCAAATACGCGATCCTTCCGCAGCATCTCAAAAAGGACGAAGTGCTCGGCGGAACAGGCCTCGTCGAAGCGGGGACCTATATCGCCATCCTGCTGGGAACGATTCTCGCCGGAATTCTCGCTCCCCGGCCGCAATCGGCAGGGGTCGCCGTGGTCGCCTTCGCGGTGCTCGGCTATCTCGCGGGGCGGCAAGTCCCCCCGGCGCCCCCCGCGGCCGAGCGGCTTCCGATCACCTGGAACATCGTCAAGGCATCGATCGAATTGGTCAGCGCGACCATGCACATCCGCCGGCTGTTTCTCGCAATCCTCGCGATCAGCTTCTTCTGGACCATCGGCGCTGTGCTGATCATCATTTTCCCGCCGCTCGTGAAGAATGTCCTCGGCGCCGACGAGCAGGTCGCAAGCATGTTCATCGCAATCTTCTCGATCGGCATCGCGATCGGCTCGGTGGCGATCAACCGGCTGTTGAAGAGCCAGGTGTCGGCTCGCTTCGCGCCGCCGTCGGTCATCGCGATGGGCGTCTTCGTCCTGCTCCTTCACTTCGTCTCGCTGACATGGGGAAAGCACGGCGAAGAACTGACGAC
>JBDZVP010000113.1:0-4882 GCA_040255765.1 Sphingomonadales bacterium
TCGCGCACCCGGTCGAGCCCGGTCAGCCCGGTTTCCAGCCCTCGAAGCGCCTTCTGAAGGCTCTCGGGGAACGAGCGGCCGATCGCCATCACCTCGCCCACCGACTTCATCGACGTGCTGAGCACCCCTTCCGAACCCTTGAACTTCTCGAAGGCGAAGCGCGGCACCTTGGTCACGACATAATCGATGGTCGGCTCGAAGCTCGCCGGGGTCGCTCCACCGGTGATGTCGTTGGAAATCTCGTCGAGCGTGTACCCAACCGCCAGCTTCGCAGCGACCTTGGCGATCGGGAAACCCGTCGCTTTCGACGCCAGCGCCGACGACCGCGACACGCGCGGGTTCATCTCGATGACGACCATCCGCCCGGTGTTCGGATCGACCGCGAACTGGACGTTGGACCCGCCGGTCTCGACCCCGATCTCGCGAAGCACGGCGATGCTCGCCGACCGCATCCTTTGATATTCCTTGTCGGTCAGGGTCAGCGCCGGGGCGACGGTGATGCTGTCGCCGGTGTGCACGCCCATCGGATCGACATTCTCGATCGAGCAGATGATGATGGCATTGTCGTTCCGGTCGCGGACGACCTCCATCTCATATTCTTTCCAGCCGACCAGGCTCTCGTCGATGAGCACTTCGGTAGTCGGGGAAGCTTCGAGCCCGTAGCGGACGATCGCTTCATATTCGTCCCGATTGTAAGCGATCCCGCCGCCCGTCCCGCCAAGCGTGAAGCTAGGGCGGATGACCGCGGGAAGGCCGACCGATTCAAGCGCGGCCGTCGCTTCCTCCATGTTGTGCACGATTGCCGAGCGCGGGCTTTCAAGCCCGATCTTGTCCATCGCGTCGCGGAATTTCTGCCGGTCCTCGGCCTTCTCGATCGCCTCGGCATTGGCGCCGATCAGTTCGACCCCGAGCCGCTCCAGCGTGCCGTCCTTCGCAAGCGCCAGCGCCGTGTTGAGCGCCGTCTGCCCGCCCATGGTCGGAAGCACCGCGTCCGGCCGCTCCTTCTCGATGATGCTCGCGACGAAGCCCGGTGTGATCGGCTCGACATAAGTGACGTCGGCAAGCTCCGGGTCGGTCATGATCGTCGCCGGGTTCGAATTGACGACGATGACCCGATAACCCTCCGCCTTGAGAGCCTTGACCGCTTGGCTTCCCGAATAGTCGAACTCGGCCGCCTGCCCGATCACGATCGGACCGGCCCCGATGATCAGGATCGATTTTATGTCGGTGCGACGGGGCACTTACTTCTTGTCCTCCGCTTTCCGACTGCGCTCGACGTCATCGATGACCTGCTGAATCTTCTCCTGCCCCTCGGGAGTGTCTGCGTTCCAAACACCTACGTCAGCTGCCGCGCTCACAACGGGCCCGCCGTGCGGCTCAAAGGTCCATCCTTGAAAAACGTGCTCTACCTCGGACGCTAGCTGGAGCATCTGTAGAACACGCTTCTGCAGCCAGTCTTCGGACGGCCATGAGCGCTCCCATATTTCGAAACCGAATTCACCGCCTGTGGCATCAATGGAGCCATCGATGCCAAGCTCCTCAAAGCTCTTTTCGAGCACAGCCGAGTATTTCCACTCCGTGCCGTACCCGAACGATGCAGCGTCGACGTCCGGCGGGGGCGAGAAGTGGAAGCAGACTAACGGTTCGCATTGGCTCCGCAGAGGTTCGAACTCCTTGATCGCAGTTTTTCCGAGCTCAAGATGCTCTTTCAGCGTGAGGCTCACCGCATCATCCCCACGAACTTCTCGAACAGGTAGAAACTGTCCTGCGGGCCGGGGCTGGCTTCGGGGTGGTATTGGACGCTGAATGCGGGACGGTCAGTCAGTTCAATCCCGCAATTTGAGTCATCGAATAGGCTGACGTGAGTCTCGCGAACATTGTCGGGCAGCCCCTCCCGCTCGACCGCGAAGCCGTGGTTCATGCTGGTGATCTCGACGCGCCCGTCCTCCAGCCTTTTCACCGGATGGTTGGCGCCGCGGTGGCCCTGGAACATCTTGCTCGTTTTCCCGCCGACCGCGATGGCGAGCATCTGGTGGCCGAGGCAGATTCCGAACAGTGGCTTCCCGGTCTCCAGCATCTTCTGGATCACCGGCACCGCATATTCGCCCGTCGCCGCCGGATCGCCCGGGCCGTTCGACAGGAAGAAGCCGTCGGGCTCGTGCGCCATGATCTCATCGAAGGTCGCGGTCGCCGGCACCACAGTCACCCGCGCCCCGGCCTCGGCAAGGTTCCGGAAGATGTTGCGCTTCGACCCGTAATCGACCGCGACGACGTGGGGCCTCCCCTCTCCTTCAGGGGAGGGGCAGGGGGTGGGGGCGAGCGTCTGCGAGCCAAAAGACTCCCCCACCCCTTCGCGCTGCGCGCTCTTCCCCTCCCCTGAAGTGGAGGCGATCTCATACCCCTTCCCCCAGGCCCACTTCCCGCCGGTCCAGCGCTCGACCTGCAACCGGCTAACCTCCTTCGCCAAATCCATGCCCTCAAGCCCCGGCCAGTCCGCCGCCATCTTCTGCAGCTTGTCGAGGTCGAACTCGCCGCGCTCGTTATGCGCGATCGCCACCGTCGGCGGCCCTTCCTCGCGCACCAGCTTGGTCAGCGCGCGCGTATCGACGCCGGCGATGCCGATCCGCCCCCACTTGCGCATCCACGAGGCAAAATCCTCGCCCGCCCGATAATTGCTCGGCGCCGTTACCGGATCGCGCACCAAACAGCCGAGCGCATGCGCCTCGACCGCCTCCACGTCCTCGTCGTTGGCCCCGACATTGCCGATATGCGGGAAGGTGAAGGCGATCACCTGTTTCGCGTAGGAGGGATCGGTCATCACCTCCTGGTACCCGGTCATCGCGGTGTTGAAGCACAGCTCGCCGACCGCTTCGCCCTCGGCTCCGAAGCCCCTGCCCCACACGGTCCGGCCATCGGCGAAAACAACGACTCCCGTCGCGCCCTTCGGTTGGGCAGCGCGCGTGAGTGTGGCGTCGGCCATCGGCGGGAAGAGCCTTTCCGTAAGCGGTTGAACAGCGATGTCGCTAAGGCACCGCAGCTAGGGCGCGGAGCGGCGGACGTCAACGCTGCAAATTCGCGAAAACGGCACTATCTCTGGTCTTTTCCGGAAATGAACGGACCAGGCATGATTCGCGACGACATCAAGGCTGCGACCATTACGGCGATGAAAGGCGGCGACAAGGAGACGACGGCGACTCTCCGCCTCGTTTCCGCCGCGATCAAGAACCGGGACATCGAGCTTCGCACCTCCGACAAGGCGCCAGACGACGACCAACTCGTCACCGAAGTCTTGCAGAAAATGATCAAGCAGCGCCGCGAATCGGTGGACGTCTACCGCAAGAACGGCCGCGACGACCGCGCTACCGCGGAAGAAGCCGAGATCGCGGTCATCGAGCGCTTCCTTCCCAGGCAGATGAGCGACGAGGAAGCCAAAGCGGCGGTCCAGGCGATCATCGCCGAAACCGGCGCCAGCTCGATCAAGGACATGGGCAAGGTCATGGCCGAGGTGAAAGCCCGCCACGCCGGCGAGCTCGAGCCCGCACGGGCGAGTGCGCTAGTGAAGGCAGCGCTGAGCTAAAGACAAAGGCTCCGCCGCCTTGGCGCGACGGAGCCCGAAATCGAATTGAAAACTTACCTCGTCGCTGCGGCTGGTTTCCCGCCGGCTTCGCCGCCGGCCAGGCCCATCACGCCGTCCATGACGAAATGGTACAAGGCGATGGCAAGCGCCATTGCCAGAGCGCCGGCGACTCCGAGCTGGAGATTGGCGGCCACGGCCGTCAACTGCGCACCGATTGCCGGTATGGTTCCAAGCGCCGCTCCAATGATCGGCAGAGCGATCGCGGTCGCCGCGGCGGGAACGTAATTTTCCTTCTCCATCGCGATTCCGGCGACCAGGCCGAGCACGACCAGGATCAGCGCTGTGTTCATCGTCCCGAGGACCATGAACCCGGCGACTATGGCGAGCAGAATGTAGAGAGCGCGGGCCAGCCCGCAGAGCTTCTTCAACATAACCCCCTCCTTGCTGTCCCTTGCGGCGACCCACCGTCGCCGTTCCGGAACCGCAATAAATTAACTCCAATCGTTTTTCGGGGCAGCGAAAATGAATCCTTTCATTTCAACCCGTCACAGCTCGCCTGTGGATAATTTTGCACCCCCGCTTGCGGGTTGGCGGTTGCGTGGCAAAGTGATTCGGCAATGACCCTTTCCCCGCAATGGCTTGACGAGCTTCGGGCTCGAACCCTGCTGTCGAGCGTCATCGCGCCGTCGGTGAAGCTGATCCGAGCTGGCCGCGAGTGGAAGGCCTGCTGCCCGTTCCACAACGAGAAAACGCCGAGCTTCACGGTCAACGACGACAAGGGCTTCTACCACTGCTTCGGCTGCGGGGCGCACGGCGATGCGATCCGGTTCCTCACCGACCAGCGCGGGCTTCCGTTCATGGATGCGGTGAAGGAGCTGGCGGCCAAGGCTGGCATGGAAGTGCCGGCGCCCGACCCGAAGGCGAAGGAACGCGCCGAGCGCGCGGCCTCGCTGACCGACGTCATGGCCGCCTGCCAACACTGGTTCGCCGAGCAGCTCCAGGGCCTGGGCGGCGCGTCGGCCCGAGAGTATCTGGCGAAGCGCGGGATCGACTCCGGCCAGGTCGCCCGCTTCGGGATCGGCCTCGCCCCCGACAGCCGCAACGCGCTCAAGCGGGCGCTTTCGAGCCTCGGCGAGGACAAGCTCATCGAAACCGGGATGCTCATCCAGCCGGAGGAAGGCGGCAAGGAGAGCTACGACCGCTTCCGCGGCCGGCTGATGATACCGATCCGCGACCAGCGCGGCCGGGTGATCGCCTTCGGCGGCCGGATCCTCGGCGAGGGCGAGCCGAAATATTTGAACTCCC
>JBDZVP010000114.1:0-1213 GCA_040255765.1 Sphingomonadales bacterium
GCCTTGAAATGCCACCGGCCAGGGGGCAGTTGGGCTGCAAAGGAGAAGACGCATGGCCACCGCAATCGAGGAAAAGACGATCCTCGGTCTCGAAAACCCGATGGGCACCGACGGCTTCGAGTTCGTCGAATATACCGCGCCCGATCCCGAGCTGCTGCGCGACCTGTTCACCAAGATGGGCTTCCCCGCGGTCGCCAAACACAAGCGCAAGAATGTCACCCTGCACAAGCAGAAGGACATCAACTTCATCATCAACAGCGAGCCGGGCAGCTATGCCGAGGCCTATGCCAAGGCCCACGGCCCAAGCGCCTGCGCGATGGCCTTCCGGGTCAAGGACGCGAAGGCCGCCTTCGACCGCGCCGTGAAGCTGGGCGCGACGCCCGCCAAGACCGATATCGCCCACGGCGAGATGGACATTCCCGCGATCGAGGGCATCGGCGGCTCGCTGCTGTTCTTCGTCGACAAGTACGGCGGCAAGGGCAGCATCTATGAGGTCGACTTCGACTTCTTCGACGATTGGCAGCAGATCGAGGCCGATCATGCCTCGCATCTCACTTACATCGACCATCTGACGCACAACGTGCACCGTGGCCGGATGGCGGTGTGGGCCGATTTTTACGAGCGGCTCTTCAACTTCCGCGAGATCCGCTACTTCGACATCGAGGGGAAGCAGACCGGCCTGTTCTCCAAGGCGATGACCAGCCCCTGCGGCAAGATTCGGATCCCGCTCAACGAGAGTCAGGACGACAAGAGCCAGATCGAGGAATTCCTTCGCGAATATAAGGGCGAAGGCATCCAGCACATCGCTCTGGGCAGTGACGACATCTACAAGGCGGTCGACATCATCCGCGCCCGCGGCATTCCTTTCCAGGACACGCCGGATACCTATTACGAGCTGCTTCCGGAGCGAATCAAAGGCCACGACGAGAGCATCCCGGAGCTCGAGAAGCGGCGCATCCTGATGGACGGCGCGCCCACCGAAGGGCAGGGCCTGCTCCTCCAGATCTTCACCCAGAACGTGATCGGCCCGATCTTTTTCGAGATCATCCAGCGCAAGGGCAACGAAGGCTTCGGCGAGGGCAATTTCAAGGCGCTGTTCGAGAGCATCGAGCTCGACCAGGTGCGGCGAGGAGTGCTCTAGGCTCCATGCGCGATGCTTTTGTTTGCGACGCGGTTCGGACCGCCATCGGCCGCTATGGCGGAGCGCTTGCGC
>JBDZVP010000114.1:1313-4879 GCA_040255765.1 Sphingomonadales bacterium
GCAATCATCGTCGCCAGCCAGGTTGCAATCGATAAGCATCGCCTCAAGCCGCGCGCCCGGATCCTCGGCTCGGCCGTCGCCGGTGTCCCGCCGCGGATCATGGGCATGGGCCCGGCACCTGCTTCGGAAAAACTGATGGAGCGCCTCGGTCTCAAGATCGGCGATTTCGACGTGATCGAATTGAACGAGGCGTTCGCCGCGCAAGGTATTCCCGTCCTTCGCCAACTCGGCCTCTCGCCGGATTCGGAGCATGTGAACCCCAACGGCGGCGCGATCGCGCTCGGCCATCCGCTCGGAATGTCGGGAGCCCGGCTCGTGCTCACCGCCACTGAGGAGCTTCAGCGGCGCGGGGCGAAGCGGGCGCTTTGCACGATGTGCATCGGGGTCGGCCAGGGAATCGCCCTCGCGCTCGAACGGGTGTAGACTCTGCCCATGGCAACGGCGGTCGCGGATTTGAGCGAAGACGCCATCATGGCGGTCCTCGACAAGGTGATGGACCCGGAGATTCCGGTCGTCTCGATCACCGACCTCGGAATCGTCCGCGCCGTCACGACCAACCCTCCGCGGGTGATGATCACCCCGACCTACACCGGCTGCCCCGCGACCATCGCCATTGAAAACGCCATCCGCGATGCGCTCGACGCCGCCGGCTTCCGGCAGGTGTTCGTCGAGCGGGTGCTGTTCCCGCCATGGACGACGGAATGGATCAGCGAGCGCGGCCGCGAGCGGCTCAAGGCTTACGGAATCGATCCGCCGAGGCCCAACGAGAAGGCACAATGCCCGCGCTGCGGCTCAACCGATACGGCGGAAGTCAGCCGTTTCGGCTCGACTCCGTGCAAGGCCCAGTGGCGCTGCAACGCCTGTCACGAGCCGTTCGACCGCTTCAAATGTCATTAGTGTCCACGGCATAATCGTCGCCGTAGAACTTGCTGGTGCTGCGGGTGTGGAAGGCGATCGCCTTCACCGGTTCGTATCTCGGTGCGCCGAGGCCCGGGAGCACTTCGAGGACTTCGTCTTCCCACAGATAGACGGCGATGGGAAAGGACACGCGCGGCGAGGTCAGGTGCGACCGGTCGCTCGGTTTGCCGACCCGGTGCGTGGTCGACGGCAGCCGGTCGTTGGTGATCCGCTGCATATAGTCGCCGGTGTTGATGATGATCGATCCCGGCGGAGCGGTCATCCGCACCCACTTTTCGCTGCGGTGGTTCCACACCTGCAGCCCGTCGACCTTTGATGCCGGAAGGATGGTGAACAGGTCGACGTCCTCGTGGCCCAGCAGCCGCCCGGCGCCGGACTGGCTTTGCTGCTGGGTCAGCGGCGGATAATAGTTCAGCCGAAGCCCGAAATTGGTTTCCGTCAGCTTGGCATCATAGATGTGCGGGTCGACTCCAAGCCCCATGAACATCGCCTGCGCGATCGGCTTGAACAAAGCCTCGTGGGCAAGGACCAGCCGCCGGAACAAGGGTTCGTACTCCGGCTTCGGCCAGTAATCTCCGGCGCGGAAGGGCGCCTCGCGCTTCTGCGGAATGTCGAACGCTCGGCGGCACCAGACCCAGCCCTCGACGAGGTCCGGATGGATGTCACTAGTCGCTTCGAGCGGGAAAAAGCCCTGCGCGACCGAACCATGCCGTTTCGCTCGAAATCGCAGCTTCTCGTCGAAGGGGGTCGAGGTGAACAGATCGAGCACGCCGTCGCTGATTTCGTCGTAGAGCGCGGGGTCGACACCGTGCCCTACCAGAACGGCAAATCCGATCTCCTCCAGAGCGCCTGTAAAGGCCGCTGCGAACTGCGCCCTCGCGTCGGCGCCGCCGTGGAGGAACTGCCCGAAATCGAGCGTCGCGATCTCGTAATCGTCGTCGAACTCGTCGGCGGAGTCCTCCGCCAGGCGATAGGTGTGTGTCTTGCGCACCTGATCGTAGCGGCTGAATTGCTGGTTGAGCGCATTCGAATCCATCAGGCGGTCTTTCTACGCTCCGCACCGTCGGGCGCCAGTAGCGCCAGAAGCGCGAAGCTCTGCAGCCAATGTTCGCCCATATAGTCGCCACTGAGGTGCGGCAGGGCGGCTTCGAGATGGCCTTCCGCGAACTCGGGGCGTCCGAGCCAGCGCCAGCACCAGGCTCGGCTGAGGTTCAGCCCGTCAAGGTGGGCGATCTTGCCGTCGCTGCGATCGCTGACGGTAGCGGGGGTGAAGAGCGTTGCCGGCTTTTTCTCCTCGATGCGCGGAAGGAAGGCCGCGAACCAATCGCCGAACTGGTCTGCAGGGAGAACGCGGTTCATTAGCAGCGCCTCGGTCAGCGTCGGCGAGAGGAAATCATCGCCGCTAGGCTCCCACGCCTGCGCGTCACGGTCGCCGCTGAACCAGTGCCGCGCCCGCGCCGCGATCAGCTCGGCAAGCGCGGCGTCGAACTGCTCCGCCCAGTCGAGCGCCAGCACCAGCGCAAACGCCGTATTGAAATGGGTCCCGGCCCGAATCGGATAGGTGAGGATTTGCAGATAGCGGTCGAACCGCTCCGCGAAGGCGCGGGCCAACGGCTCGAGCTGCGAGCCCCAGCTTCGGTCCCGATGGCGGGTCGCTTCCAGGTGCAACTGCAACACCCATGCCCAGCCGTACGGCCGCTCGAATCCGGCGGAGAGCGGGCGGTCGAGATAGGCGCGCTCGGTCGCGACCTTGCCGCTGGTGAAACTCGAATCCGAGAGTTGTTCGATCTCCAGCGCCTCCGCGATTTGCGGAAACAGCCGCCGCAACGTCAGCAGCGACCACCAGCCATGGACGCAGCTGTGCCAGTCGAAGCTTCCGAAGAAAATCGGGTGAAGCTCTCGCGGGGTCTTCGCGTCATCTTCGCCCAGCAGCACATGATCGAGCTTGTTGGGAAACTCTCGCGCGACATGACCGAGCGCGATCCGCGCCATTTTCGAAGCGGTGTCGGCGTTCAGTGCGCCCATAGGTAGCCTGCGAAATAGAGGATGAGGATGTTGCAGATGAACAAGGGAATGGCGGTCGCGACTTGCATCCGGATGACGCCATATTGGTCCTTCAGCTCCAGAAGCGCGGCAGGCACGATGTTGAAGTTCGCCGCCATCGGCGTGAGCAAGGTTCCGCAGAAGCCGCTCAGCATCCCGACCGCTCCGATCACCGCCGGATCGGCTCCCGCGCCGTGGACCAGGATCGGCACTCCGATCGCCGCAACCATGACCGGGAAGGCGGCGAAAGCATTGCCCATGATGATCGTGAACAGCGCCATTCCCACCGCGTAGAGCACCACGGCGAGGAAAACGCTGCCGCTCGGAATCACTTCGCCCGCGATCCCGCCAATGATGTCGCCGACGCCTGCAGCAGCGAAAACCGCTCCGAGCGCGGCAAGCATCTGAGGAAGAATCCCCGCCCAGCCGATCGAGTCCATCAACCGCCGGCCTTCGTCGACCGGCGCGGCAGCCGGCGGCCGAAGCCACGCGTAACAGACCGCGAGCGCGATCAGCACGCCTATGCCGAGAAGCACCAAGGTCGTCGCCTTGGGGTCGATCAGGCCGGTTTCCTTCAGCGGAGTGTAGTTGAACAGCAGGGTGCC
>JBDZVP010000018.1:0-4677 GCA_040255765.1 Sphingomonadales bacterium
AAGCGCTTCGGATTGGTCCGGTCGCGAAAGCTGAGCACCGCGAAGGCCGCGAACATCGCACCCGTCACGACATAGAGCCACTGAAGCGTGATCATAATTCCTCCCCCTGGGGGGGGGGGGGACCGCCGAAGGTGGTGGAGGGGTCCCCCTCCGTCGCGCTTCGCGCGCCACCTCCCCCGGAGGGGGAGGAGCTGAGCTTCTTGTCGAACATCAGCAGCCGCGTGCCGTGAATCAGGAAGGCGCAGATCGCGGTGGGGATTGCCCACAGCGACAGGTGGAGCGGCGTCAGCTCGATTCCGAAGCCCGCCATCGAACCCTGGATGAGGAGAATGGAGCCGATGGCAATGAAGATGTCCTCGCCGAAGAAGAGCCCGACGTTGTCGGTCGCCGCCGACAGAGCCTTCACCTTCTCGCGAGTGTCCTCGTCGAGCTCGCCATGCTCCTTTTCCGCGGCGGCTTCGGCCATTGGAGCGACCAGTGGCCGGACGGTCTGTGGATGGCCGGCGACTGAAGTGAGGCCGAGCGCCGCGAAAACCTGCCGGAATCCAAGGTAGGCGAGAAGGATTCGTCCCGTGGTCGCGCCGCGCATCCGGCCGATCAAGGTCCGCGCCTGCTGCTGAAGCCCATAGCGCTCGAGCACGCCAATCACCGGAAGCACGATCCAGATGATCGAGACGTAGCGATTGTCGTTAAAGGCCTTGCCAAGCGTCGCCAGCACTTTGACGAATGGCAGTCCGGCGAGCAGGCCGGTCACGACGGCCGCAACCGCGACAACCAGCAGCGGGTTGAATCGAAGCGCGAAGCCGAGGACGACCAGCGCGATTCCGAGCAGCGGGAGATAGGTCATAGCTCCTCCCTGCGAGGCGGAGCCTCGTGGGGAGGGGGGCCGTCGAACGAAGATTCGATGGTGGAGGGGCCAGCGCCGTTTACCCCTCCACCATCCTCCGGATGGTCCCCCTCCCCACCGCTGCGCGGTAGGGAGGAACTCACCGCTCCATAACCGCCGCCGCCGGGCGTCTCGATAACGAAGCGGTCGCCTGGATTCATTTCGGCGGAGGCGGTCGCGGTCAGCTCCTCGATCCTGCCATCCGCGCGCTCCACCCAGTTGCGACCGGCCTTGGCGTCGTCCCCGCCCCTGATCCCGCGAGGCGGGACGCGGCGGCGGTCGGCGAGGATGTTGGCCCGCATCGGCTCCAGGAAAATGACATCGCGGATCACCCCGTCGCCGCCATGATGCTCGCCTCGTCCGCCGGACCCTCGCCGGATCGCGAACCGCTCAAGGCGGACCGGATGACGGGTCTCCAGGATCTCTGGGTCGGTCAGCCGGCTGTTCGTCATATGGGTCTGCACCGCGCTCGTCCCGTCATGATCCGGGCCCGCTCCGGAGCCGCCTGCGATGGTCTCATAATATTGGTGCCGCTCATTGCCGAAGGTGAAATTGTTCATCGTCCCCTGGCTTGGAGCGAGCTTGCCGGTCGCGGCGAACAAGGCGTCGGTGACGACCTGGCTGGTCTCGACATTGCCGGCGACGACCGCAGCGGGATAGCGCGGGGAAAGCATCGAACCATCCGGAACGATCAGCTTCACCGGGCGCAAGCAGCCGTCGTTCATCGGGATCGGATCGTCGATCAATGTCCTGAGTACGTAGAGAGAGGCGGCGCGGACGATCGAGTAAGGCGCGTTGAAATTGTCCGGTAGCTGGTCGCTTGTCCCGGTGAAGTCGAACGTCGCCGACCGCGCCTCCTTGGCGATGCGGATGGCGACTCGCACGTGGGCGCCATTGTCCATTTCGTAATCGAACGCTCCGTCTTCGAGCCGCCCGAGCAAGCGCCGAACGGACTCCTCGGCGTTGGCGAGAACGTGCTGCATGTAGGCGTCGATGACCTCGGACCCGTAGTCGCGCACCGCGTCCACCAGCCCTTCGGTACCGCGAACGCAGGCGGCGAGCTGGGCGCGAAGGTCGGAGATGTTGCGGTCGATGTTGCGCGCGGGATGCGGGCCGGAGCCGAGAAGGGTGCGCATCTCCGCCTCGCGGAAATGCCCCTCATCGACCATCAGCACATTGTCGATGAGCACGCCTTCGTCGTCGATCGTGCGGCTGTCGGGCGGCATCGATCCCGGGGCAATCCCGCCGATGTCGGCATGGTGGCCGCGCGCTGCGACGAAGGCGGAGGGCTCCGCTTCGTCTGCGTAGAAGACCGGCATGATGACGGTGATGTCGGGCAGGTGAGTTCCGCCGCGGTAGGGGTCGTTCAGGACATAGGCATCGCCGCGGCGGATTCCGCGCCCGTCGCGATTCTCCCCCCGGGTGTCGATGATGTGGCGGATGCTTTCGCCCATGGAGCCAAGGTGCACCGGGATATGCGGCGCGTTAGCGATCAGCGCACCGCTGCGGTCGAACAAGGCGCAGGAGAAATCGAGTCGCTCCTTGATGTTGACGCTCGTCGCGGTGGACTGGAGCGCGACTCCCATCTCCTCCGCGATCGCCATGAACAGATTATTGAAAATCTCGAGCATCACCGGGTCGGCGTCGGTTCCGATGGCGCGGGCGCGGCTGGCCGGCGTTGTGCGCATGAGGACGAGGGTGCCGTCGCCTGCGCGCTTGGCCATCCAACCGGGCTCGACGACCGTCGTCGCTGTCGCTTCGGTGATGACGGCAGGGCCGGTGATCAGCTCCCCCTCCGCCGCGCTTCGCGCGCCACCTCCCCCCGATGGGGAGGAGCGGCCGACGCCCTCCACGACCAGGGCATCGACGATCACCTCGGCCTGTTCATCGACATAGCCGAAACGGGCGCGGTGCAGCTTCTCGAAGGCGCTTCGCATCTGCTCCGCCTTCTCGAGCGGAAGCTCCAAGGTCGTGTCGCTTCCGGCGTAGCGGAGTCGGGCGCGGCGGTGCAGTTCGATTGCTTGCTGCTCCACCCCCTGGTCCAACAGCGACTGGGCCGCGGCGCCTTCGAGCGATCGGAGCGGCCCCGCGACATCCTCGCCGAGCGGCTTGAGCCAGCTCTCCTCGCGGATGACCTTCACGTCGGCGAGGCCGATGCCATAGGCCGACAGGACGCCTGCCAGCGGGTGAATGAGGATCCGCTCCATCCCCAGCGCATCGGCGACCCGGCAGGCGAGCTGGCCGCCCGCTCCGCCGAAACAGGCGAGCGTGTAGCGGGTGACGTCATGGCCGCGCGCGATCGAGATCTTGCGGATTGCATTGGCCATATTGTCCACGGCGATGTGGAGGAATCCTTCGGCGATTTCCTCGAGCGACTTGGCCCCGCCGAGCGCGTCGGCAATCTCCTGCAGCCTGGACCGCGATGCGTCGGGATCGAGCGGCTGGTCGCCTAACGGTCCGAACACAGCCGGGAAAGCGGCCGGATCGATGCGGCCGAGAAACAGGTTGCAGTCGGTGACCGTCAGCGGCCCGCCGTGGCGGTAGCATGCGGGACCCGGGTTCGCGCCCGCGCTTTCAGGCCCGACCCGAAAGCGCATTCCGTCGAAGCTGCATATCGATCCACCGCCCGCCGCGACGGTGTGGATCTGCATCATGGGCGCGCGGATGCGCACGCCGGCGACGACGCTCTCGTCCGCAAGCTCGAAGCGGCCGGCGTAATGCGACACGTCGGTCGAAGTGCCGCCCATGTCGAACCCGATCAGGCGAACGGGCTCGTCGCCGAAGTGCGGAGCGCTCGCCGCCACCATCCCGACGACGCCTCCCGCTGGTCCGGACAGGATCGCGTCCTTGCCGCGGAACGCCAAAGCGTCGGCGAGGCCGCCGTTCGACTGCATGAACTGAAGGCGCGTTGCGGGAGGGAGGCCGGAGGCGATCCGGTCGACGTAGCGCCGCAGGACGGGTGAAAGATAGGCATCGACCAGAGTCGTATCGCCGCGGCCGATCAGCTTGATCAGCGGCGCGACCTCGTGGCTCACGGAGATCTGGCTGAAGCCAAGCTCGCGGGCGATTTCGGCGAGGCGGCGCTCGTGCCGCGTGAACCGCCAGCCGTGGACCAGAACGATCGCAAGCGCGTCGATTCCGCTCTCCAGCACCTTTGTGAGCGCCGCGAGCGCCTGCGCTTCATCGAGCGGGCGGACGATCTCGCCATTGGCTCCGATCCGCTCGTCGATCTCGACCACGCGCTCGTACGGCTGTTCCGGAAGGACGATGTGGCGGGCGAAGATTTCCGGCCGGGCCTGGTAGCCGATGCGCAAGGCATCGCCGAACCCGCGCGTGATTGCCAGCGCCACCCGGTCGCCCTTCCGTTCGAGCAGGGCATTGGTCGCGACGGTCGTTCCCATGCGGACCGAGGAGACATCTCCGCCTGGGCGATCCAGGACGCGCCGGATCGCCTCCAACGCCGCATCTTCATATTGCTCGGGATTCTCCGACAGCAGCTTCTCGACCACGACTTCGCCGTCGGGCGAGCGGGCGATCACGTCGGTGAAGGTCCCGCCGCGGTCGATTGCAAAGCTCCAGCCGCTCATTCGGCCCCGCATGGGCGGGGGCGGGCGGGAAGGTCAAGCTTCGCTCGTCTCGATCTCGCGCTTCGGGTCCTTCACATAAGCATCGGGATCCTTGTCGACCGGCTTCACGCCCGTCAGGTGGCCAGAGACAAAGGCAAGAAATTGCACGCCCAGCCGGTGCCGTTCCTCGACCGTCGCATTCCGGCGAAAGTCGGCGAGCGCCTG
>JBDZVP010000018.1:4777-7682 GCA_040255765.1 Sphingomonadales bacterium
TTTCTCCGCGTAGATCATTCGGCCGCCGGCGAGCTGCTGCATGACGTCCCACTGGCTTTTCTTCGGCATCGCGAAGCAGCCTTCGGAACGGCCCAGCTGGCCGTGCTTCTCGATCATCTCGGGCTCCGCATACCAGGCGTTGTGGATGACGATTGCACGGGCCATCGCATTGTCGTTGGTCGAATCGAGACCCTGCACCCGCATCGAGGTCCCATATTTGCCGTCATAATATTGGGCGGTCGTATAAGTGCCGTTCGAGGTCGCGTTGGAGCCGAAGCGGTTGCTGAACCGCTGCAGGTAGCCGGAATGGGCCGGGTCGGACCCGCGGCCGTGGGCGACCAAGTGGCTCTCCACCTTGCCGGCATGGAGATCGACGACGTGGAACCGCGGCTCGGCCGATGGCTTGGTGAAATCGACGATTCCGATCTTGTCGCGGTACCAGATCCGGTGCTGGTCCATCGCCGCCTTGGCCCGCTGGAACAGCTCCGGATCGATTCCGCCCGGCGCCAGCGGAAGCGACGCCTGGGCGTTCGCAACCGGCGCAAGCGGGGTGGCCGGAGCAACCGGCGGGTTATAGATCAGCGACGGAAGGCCGACGCAGCCGCCGGCCGTCGAGAACACTGCCGCGCCCGCGCCAACCGCGCCCCAGCGCAGCAATTCCCTGCGATTCAAAGACATTTGCTCCCCAGCTCTCATCAACCCCTTTATACAGATGAGAAGGTTAACGACCGCCAACCATTCGTTAAGAGTTGCCCCGTTCATCCCTTCGACGGCTCGTTTCGCCGCATGGCGGCGCGGTTCGTCGCGGGTTTGGAGCCGGAATCGGCGGCCGCCGCTAACCGAGATGCATCGCGGCTTCGGCGAGTTGTTCGGCCTGCATCAGAAGCGTTTCATCGGCCTCGGCGCCAGGCGGAAGCGCCTCGCGGCCGACGATAACCATCAGCGGCACCGCCATCGGCGTGATCCGGTCGGCGGCGACATGGACCATCGTCGCAGCGGCGCGGTCGACGAGGCGGACGAGGCGGCCGAGCTCGGTCATCCGCGCCCGGGCGTCGTCCCAGGCGGCGCGCAGCAGCAAATGCTGCGGCTCGTACTTTCGAAGCACGTCGTAGATGAGGTCGGTCGAGAAGCTGACCTGCCGCCCGGTTTTCTTGCGACCCGGGTGCTGGCGCTCGACCAGCCCGCCGATTACCGCGACTTCACGAAAGGCGGTCTTGAGCAGGTACGAATTTTCCACCCACTCGATGAACTCGCGTTCGAGGATATCGGGCGAGAAGAGCGACTGCGGGTCGGTAATTGGCTCCAGCCCGTAGCAGGCGAGGCCATAGTCGTTGGCGACAAAGCCGGTGGGCTTGAGCCCCGCTTTCTCCATTCGCTTGGTCAGAAGCATTCCAAGCGACTGGTGGGCATTCCAGCCTTCGAAGCTGTAAGCGACCATATAGTGGAGGCCTTCGTGCTCGAAGGTCTCGACGAGGAGTTCGTTCGGCTCAGGGATTCGGCTGCGGCGTTCCTGCACCTCCAGCCAGTCGCGAACGTCGTCGGGGAAGCGCTGCCAGTCGTTGCGGTCGGCGAGCATGTGGCGGACGCGGTCGGCCAGATGGGTCGACATGCTCATCCGGGTGCCGCCGTAAGTGACGATCCGCGCCCGCTTTGAAGACGCGTGGACGATGATGTCGGTGTCCTTAAACTGCTCGACCTCGAGGCTCAGGCCCGAGAAATAGAAATGGTCACCGGGCGCCAGCGTCGAGGCATAGCCTTCCTCGATGGTCCCCAGCTTGCGGCCGTTGCGGAAGCGGACGGTGAGTAGCGGCTGCTCGACGATGACCCCCGCGTTGAGGCGGTGCTGGAGCGCGATTGCGGGCCGGGCGATCCGCCAGCGACCATCGGGATCGCGGACCAGGCGGCGGAAGCGGTCGTAAGCTTTCAACGAATAGCCGCCGGTGGCGATGAAGTTCAGCACCTCTTCGAATGTCTCGGCCTTGAGATCGGCATAAGGCGCGGCGGAGCGGATTTCCGCGAGCAGGTCGTCCGGGTAGAAAGGCGCGGACACGGCGATTCCGAGGATGTGCTGGGCGAGGACGTCGAGGGTTCCGGGCCGAAACACCTCCGGGTCCAGCTCGCCGACATCGATGGCGTCGAACGCGGCGCGGCCTTCGAGATATTCAAAGCGGTTGCCGGGGACGAGCACACCCTCGCTCGGCTCGTCCATTCGGTGGTTGGCCCTGCCGATGCGCTGGAGGAGCCGCGAACTCCCTTTTGGGGCGCCCATCTGGACGACGAGGTCGATGTCTCCCCAGTCGATCCCGAGGTCCAGGCTGGCGGTGGCGACCAGCCCGCGCAACCGCCCGTCCGCCATCGCCGCTTCGACTTTTCGCCGCGCTTCCTGGGCGAGGCTCCCGTGGTGGATCCCGATCGGAAGCGCCTTGTCGTTCACTGCCCACAGGTCCTGGAAGATCAGTTCGGCGAGGCTCCGGGTGTTGCAGAAGATGAGAGTCATCTTGTGCGCTTCAATGAGGTCCATCACCTCGCGCGCGGCGTGGCGGCCGCTGTGGCCGGCCCACGGAATCTTGCTCTCGGGAATCAGCATTCGCAGGTCGGGCTCCGCTCCGGGATCGCCGGTAACGAGATCGACCAGGGATGCATCGGCGTTGGGGGCGAGCCAGGAGCGATAGGCTTCCGGGTCGGCGATGGTCGCGGAGAGGCCGACGCGGCGGAGTCCGGGGCTGAGAGCCTGCAATCGCGCCATCGACAGCGCCAGGAGATCACCGCGTTTCTCGCGCGCGAAAGCGTGAAGTTCGTCGACGACGATTGTCTTCAGGTTCGCGAACAGGATGCCGCTGTCGGGGTAGCTCAGCAGCAGGCTCAGCGATTCGGGCGTGGTCAGCAGGATCTGCGGCGGCCGGAC
>JBDZVP010000018.1:7782-12667 GCA_040255765.1 Sphingomonadales bacterium
TGCGCGAACCAGTCGGAAACGGCTTGCGGCAGGTCAGGCGTCTTCAGGGATCGTTGGTTCCTTCGCGGCACCGTTAGTGCCCTCGTAGCTTGTGCCGCTGGTCCGGTTGGATCGGCGGAGGAACACCAGCCAGATGAGGACGATGAGGAGGATGACCGGGAGGATGACGTCCAAAAGCCACCACATCGCATTTGCCATATCTTCGTCCTCCCTTGCCGGAACCGGCTGCTTTCCCCGACACTATAGCTCGCAATGGCGCGTTTGGGTTCCTGGATCGAGACTTTCCCGGAGGGCATCTATGTGCGCCCGGCGGACGCGTGGGTCGACCCCTCCCAGCCGAAGGCGCGGGCACTGATCACCCACGGCCACGGCGATCACGCGCGCGGCGGGCACGGAGAAGTTCTGGCAACCCCCGAAACGCTGGCCATCATGGGGCTTCGCTACGGCGAGCAGAACGCGCGGCCGGTGGCCTATGACGAGAGTGTGCGTGTCGGCGAGGTGGAGATCAGTTTCGTCCCAGCCGGCCACGTGCTCGGTTCCGCGCAAATCGTCCTCGAACATGGCGGAGAGAAGGTCGTCGTTTCCGGCGACTACAAGCGCCGCGAGGACCCGACCTGCCACGCGTTCGTACCTGTGCCGTGCGACGTCTTCATTACCGAGGCGACGTTCGGGCTTCCGGTCTTTCGCCATCCCGATACCGGCGGGGAGATCGACAGGCTTCTCCATCGCCTTCATTCGGACGAGAGCCGCTGCGTGCTGGTCGGCGCTTATGCGCTGGGCAAGGCGCAGCGGGTGATCGCGGAACTGAGGCGGCGCGGGCACGAAGAGCCGATCTACATCCACGGCGCGCTCGAACGGATGTGCGCTCTCTACGAGAGCCAAGGGATCGCGCTGGGCGAGCTTCGGCCCGCGACCGGAGCGTCGAAGGACGAGCTTCGCGGTAAGATTGTCCTCGCACCGCCGGGAGCGCTTAACGACCGCTGGTCGCGCCGGCTGCCGGACCCGGTGACCGCGATGGCGTCGGGCTGGATGCGGATTCGCCAACGCGCGCGGCAGGCGAATGTCGAGCTTCCGCTGGTGATCTCAGACCACGCCGATTGGGACGAGCTCACCTGCACCATCCGCGAGCTGGAGCCGAACGAAGTCTGGATCACCCACGGCCGCGAGGAAGCGCTCAAGCACTGGTGCCTCACCCACCAGATCATGGCCTGCGAGCTGAACCTCGTCGGCTATGAGGATGAGGGGGAGGACTAGTGCCCTGCGCTCTCCCTGCGCTCCACGCCTGATTTTGCAAGCTGCTCGTCGAGCTGTTCGAGCAGCCGCGCAAGGGCTTCTTCGTTCTTCGCCTCGCAGCGGCCGACGAGGACGTCCTGCGTGTTCGAGGCTCGCAGGAGCCACCAGCCATCGGGAGTCTTCACCCGGGCGCCGTCGACATTATCGACCTCTGCGGCGGCGCTGGTGAGGCGGTCGAGGACCTCCTGGACGACGGTGAACTTGCGGCTCTCGTCGACCGGAAAGCGCATCTCCGGCGTGGCGACGGACTTGGGCATATCGTCCATCAGTTCCGTGAGGCTCTTTCCACTTTCGCCGACTGCCTCGATCAGCCGGACCGCCGCGTAGAGCGCGTCGTCAAAGCCGTACCAGCGATGAGCGAAGAAGATGTGGCCGCTCATCTCGCCGGCGATGGGCGCGCCGGTTTCCTTCATCTTCGACTTGATGAGGCTGTGACCGGTCTTCCACATAAGCGGCTGGCCGCCGAGCTCGGCGATTCGGTCGAACAGGATCTGGCTCGCCTTTACATCGGCGATGATGGTTGAGCCGGGAAGCTCCTTCAATACCGGCGCCGCGAGCAGCATCATGATCTGGTCGCCCCAGACCACGCGGCCGGTGGAATCGACCGCGCCGATGCGGTCGGCGTCGCCGTCGAACGCGAACCCCATGTCGAGCTTCTTCTCGCGAACCAGCGCCTTCAGGTCGGCGAGATTGGCCTCGACGGTCGGATCGGGGTGGTGCGCTGGAAAGGTGCCGTCGATCTCCGAGTGGATGACGAAATGCTCGCCGGGGAGCTTCTGGACCAGCTTCTCGACGGCGGTGCCGGCGGCGCCATTGCCGGGGTCCCAGCCGATTCGATAGCCCTTGCCGCGGAAATCCTGGACCAGGCGGTCGACGTAGGCATCGAGAATATCCGCGCCTTCGGAGCTTCCGTCACCATCCGTCCAGGCGCCGGCGGCGGAGCGGCGGCCGAGCTCCTGGATCTCCTCGCCGAACACCGAGCGGCCGTGGAGGAGCATCTTGAACCCGTTATAGTCGGGCGGGTTGTGGCTGCCGGTGACCTGGATCCCGCCTTGCACATCGAGGACGTTGGTCGCGTAATAGAGCATCGGGCTCGGGCCGACGCCGATCCGGACGACGTCGAGCCCGCACTCCATCAGCCCGTCGACGAGTGCGCTTTCCAGCTCGGGCGAGTGCAAGCGGCCGTCCCGTCCGACGGCGATCCGGCGAGCGCCTTCGTCGGCGGCGAAGCTTCCGAAGCTTCGCCCGAGCGCCCAGGCGTCTTCTTTCGTGAGAGTCTTTCCGACGATTCCGCGGACGTCATATTCGCGGAGGATGGTAGCGTTGAATGTGTGGGTCATCGCAAGGGCGAACACACGAATTCGCGGATTGGTTCAACCCAAACCGTCACCCTGAACTTGTTTCAGGGTCCATTCGGGAGACCGCGCCATCCGTCATGAAAATGGATGCTGAAACGAGTTCAGCATGACGGATTGGGTTCACGCCACCTTCTGCTGTGGCTCGACGCCCGGAACTCCAAGGCCGGAAACCATCTCGCGGAGTTCCTGGCGAGCGGTGATGTGGCCGAGGCCGACTTCGCCGAGCTGCTCGAAGTCGAGAAGCGTCAGGCCCTTGGGGAACAGCTCGCGGTAGATGACGCGCTCGCCAAGGCCGGGGATGACGCGGAAGCCGACTCGGCGAGCAAGCTCATCCAGTGCGGCGCCGACCCGGCGGAGGTTGTGCGAATCGATGTGCTGGAGGCGGTTGCGAAGCACGACCCAGTCGACGCTCTTGCCGGTTTGCTTGGCGCGCTGGGTCCGGCTGTTCCAGATCAGCTCGGCATAGAAACTGGGCTTCGTCACCTTGAAATTCTCGGGGTGCACCTGGCCGATCAGGTCGAGGTCGACGAAGCTGTCGTTCATCGGAGTGACGAGCGTGTCGGCCCTGAGGATCGCCTCGCGAGCCACCGGATCGTCCCGGCCCGGCGTGTCGATCACCAGCACGTCGGCATCGGCGGCGAGCCCGGCGATTGCTTCCTCCAGCGAAGCGCCGTCGTCGAGCACCTGGTAGCGCGCCTGCGGAAGCGCCTTTTCCAGGCGCCTGATCGTCGAATCCCGGTTTTCGAGATAGCGGGTCATGGTCCGCTGGCGGTTGTCGAGGTCGAGAGCGGCCACCCGGCTCCCCATCGCGGCGAGCGCGATCGCGGTGTGAACGGCAGTCGTCGATTTACCGGTCCCGCCCTTTTCGTTGGCGAAAACGATCGTGTGCGGATGAGCCATCCCCGGGCCCCTTGAAAATGATCCCCACCGCGCTGACAAGCACGGCCCGACCCGTAGCTTACCGGAGGCGAATCCGCGGTGCAAACAATCCGTGACATCGGCCAGCTCGGAAGCGCGCTCGTCGCGCTTCGAGCGGGAGGAAATCGAATCGCACTGGTCCCGACGATGGGGGCGCTCCACGCCGGACACCTCGCGCTGGTGGCCGAGGCGAAAAGGCAAGCGGAACGGGTGGTCGCGACCATCTTCGTCAATCCGCTCCAGTTCGGGCAGGACGAGGACCTCGATCGCTACCCGAGGCAGGAGAAGGAAGACGCTCGCGCTCTCGAGCAGGCGGGTTGCGATCTTCTGTGGGTTCCGGGGCCTGAGCAGATGTACCCGGCGGGCTTTTCGACCAAGGTTGTGGTTGCGGGCCTCGGCAGCCGCTGGGAAGGGGAGGCCCGGCCCGGTCATTTCGACGGCGTGACGACGGTGGTGGCCAAGCTCTTTACGACTGTCAGGCCGGAGGTCGCGCTGTTCGGCGAGAAAGATTTCCAACAGCTTGCGATCATCCGGCGGATGACGATGGACCTGAATTTGGCGGTGCAGATCGTGGCGGTGCCGACCGTGCGGGACGAGGACGGCCTCGCCCTCTCGTCGCGCAACGGCTACCTGTCCGATGAGAACCGGGCCCGGGCCACCGCCCTGCCGCGCGCTCTTGCTCGCGCCGCCGAGGAGATGGAAAGCGGCGTACCCGTCAGCCATGCGCTCGATCATGCCACGCAGGCGCTCTACAATGCGGGCTTCTCGCTGGTCGATTATGTGGCGCTTGTGGACGAGGTAACGCTCGAGCCGGCCAACGAGGCTACGAAGGGCACGCGGCTGATCGCCGCAGCGACGATCGCCGGGACCCGGCTGATCGACAATCGGGCGCTTTAGGAAACAAGGTGAAGGCGCGTTAACCATTTTTTCGGGAAATCGGTTCGAAAACCCCTGCAACGGGAAAACAGGGGAGTTTGGCCGATATGGCGATTAGCGAGAAAGCACAGGAGTTCCTGATCCGAAGCCGCATTGCCGATGCGGAGCGGGGCGATGTCGATGCCTTGTTCGAGCTTGGGATCACTTATTCAACCGGCCGCGGCGGCATGTCCGTGGATCTTGTCGAGGCCCATAAATGGTTCAACCTCGCGGCGCTTTCCGGCTCGACCCGGGGCCAGGAATGCCGGGCCGAGATCGCGCTTGAGATGACGGCTCGGGAAATCGCCGAAGCGCAGCGCCAGGCGCGGTCCTGGCTGGGGTCGACGCAGCAGCGCTACGCCGCCTGAAAGCTACCGGGCGGGGGCCGGCTGCATCGGCAT
>JBDZVP010000018.1:12767-18429 GCA_040255765.1 Sphingomonadales bacterium
AGCGCGTAATCACGGCTGTCGTTGGGTCCGCCGTGACCCTCGAGCCGAACCGTCGCAAAAGGATTTGCCAGAAGCCAACGCGCCTGCGCGGCGAGGGTGGCGGTCGCGGTCGGGTCGACGGTCGCGCCGTTGGCGGAGAAATAGACGGTGTCGCTTCCAGCGGCGGCGATCAGCGCACCTTGAGTAAGGGCCCCGGGAACGGCGGCGTTCGGCGGCGCCGGAGGCTGTGCATTGGACCGGCCAAGCGGGAAGATCACCGGGAGCCGGAGCTGCGCCTGCGCCGCGCTGGCGCCGGCGATTACGAGCAGCGCTGCGAGGATGGGTTTGAATTGCATGCCGCTTACTCCTGCCGCTCGGCCCAATTGGGATCGGAGCCGCTTTGCGGAGTCGGCACCGGCTTCACGTCGCCTCCGGCTGCGGGGACTATCGCCAGCATCGTTCGGCGGCTTGTCGGGTCGATGCGCTGGAAGAGGACCTGGCTGCCATCGGGACTCCACGCCGGTTCGGCGTCATTGGGCCCGGTCGTGATGATCCGCTCACCGGCGCCGTTCACAGCCATCACGCCGATTCGCGAGACCGTTCCCTCTGTCCGCATGAATGCGATCCGGTCGCCGTTCGGGCTCCACGCGGGTGAGCCGTAATCGCCCGGGCCGAAGCTGACCCGCCGCTGGTTCGAGCCATCGGAGTCCATGACGTAGACCTGCGGGGTTCCGGAGCGGTCGCTGATGAAGGCGATGCTCTTCCCGTCGGGCGAATAGCTCGGGCCGGTGTCGATCGCCGGTGAGGTCGTCAGCCGCCGTGGGAAGCCGCCCGACGAACCGACTGCAAAGATATCGACGTTCCCGCCGTTCGACATCGACAAGACGATCGTGTTTCCGTCGGGCGAAAACGCCGGCGCGAAGCTCTCGCTGTTTCCGGGGAGCAGCGGCCGGTCGGCGCTTGAGCCGACCTCGGCTACTCTCACTTGGGGGATTCCTTCGCTGAAGCTGGTGTAGGCGATGGAATTGCCGTCGGGGGACCATTTCGGGGTCAGCACGATCGCATCGCCGGACGTCAGCCAGGTGTGGTTGGCGCCGTCGAAGTCCATCACCGCGAGCCGCTTCACCAGCGTGTCCGGATTGCCGCTTTCGGCGACATAAGCGATTCGGCTGTCGAACATCGGCGCGTTTCCGGTGGCTTTGACATACGCCATGTCCGCGCATTTGTGCGCTGCGCGGCGCCATTCGGAAGTGGAGACGGCAAAGCCCTGACGGGCGAGCTCGCGGCCCGACTGAACGTCATAGAGATAGCAGCCGATGGTCAGCCGGCCGTCAGATCGCGCGTTCACGAACCCGGTCAGGAGCAGCTTCGCGCTGACCGAGCGCCATTGCGGGTAAGCTGGAGCGGTGACCTCTGGATAAGAGGGAATCCGAACCTTCTGGGTGTCGGCGAAAATGAATTTGTTGCTGAGCTTCAAATCGGCGGTGATCAGGTTCGCGATCTGGTTGGCGAGGCCCCAGGTCGTGCCGGCGTCGGTGTCGGTGATCTTTTCGGTGGCGAGCGGCGGGATCGCAATCACCTTCGCGGCCGGTTCCGGCTCCTGCGCTGGTGCCGGGGCGGAAAGGAGCAGGGCTGCGAGAAGAGCGGCAGCGCTCGGCAGCTTGGCAATTCGGAACAGGATCAGTCTCCGTTGGCGATCGATTTGAAACGCTCCACCCACGAGCGCGGCTGGCGCTGCGGGTGCTGGTCCGGCGTCAGAAACGCCGCAGTGACCACCGCGTCGGCTATTATGTCGGGCCCGCGCATGACTCTCTGATGAATCGTCACCGATGCGGCTCGCACGGCCTCGATGGTGCTGACGACGACAAGGTCATCGCCGAGGTAGGCGGGCCTGCGATATTTAATATCGACTTCGGCGACCGCATAGGCGCTTCCCGAGGAATCCAGCTCCGCCTTCTGATCGATTTCGGCCGCGCGAAGCATGTCGGAACGCGCCCGCTCGATGAATTTGAGGTAATTTGCGTAATAGACGATTCCAGCGGTGTCGGTGTCCTCGAAATAGACGGTCAGCGCGAAGCGATGCTCCGGACCGACGAAACCTCCGCGATAGGGCTGGTCGAAGTTGGGGGTCACTTGGCTTTGGACAACTCGCCGACCTCCCGGATGAGGTCGCCTTGGGCGATCGACATGTCGGCAAGGTGCATTCCCCAGCCTGGAAGGAAAATGCCGCCGATCCCGACTTCGCCCGGAATCCGGTTGGTCCGCTTTCCTCCCGGAGTCGCGATCGTCCGCACCGCGAGATAGCCGCGGCGGCCGTCGTTGACGCAGCGCGCGGCGGTCAGACCGTCGACCCGAACGAAGGGCGATGGCGCCGCACCTTCGCTCGACCATTGGATCGGACCGCCTTCCACCGGATAGCTGGACCGCGTGAACCAGTAGCTGTCGAGGGCTTCCCAACCCGTCGAGCCGTGCTTCGCGGGATTGGTGCAACCGACGGTCATTCCCGGAGGCGCCCAGCCGAACATGGCGCCTTCGGGCGGCTGGGTTCCTTCGCGGAAGCTGACCCAGGTCATCACGCAACCCGTCTGACCGGCGCTGCTGCACAGCGGCGTCGAGGTGAAGGTACCGCCGACCAGTTTCCCCTGCGGAACGAAAACATTGAAGCCGGGAATGATCGCGCGAACCATTTGCCTGGCGATCGGCTTGCCTTCGATCTCGTGCTTGATCAGCTCCTGGATCATCAATGAGCCCTGGCTGTGGCCGACGAGCACGAACGGGCGGCCCTTGTTGTATTTGGCGAGATAGGTGCGCCAGGCGTTGGCGACGTCCGAATAAGCGACCATTCCCGCCTTGGTGACATCGCCGCCGGCGCTGGCCGTGGCGACCGCGGCGAGCGTCATCTGGCGATAGACCGGGACGAACGGCCTGCAGACCGAGGCGAAGCGGGCGAACTGCGACTGGGTCGCGCCGATCTCCTCGCTGACGTTGAGGTCGCTGTTCAGGCCGGAGTCCCGCGACACCGTCGGATAGACGTAGAAGCAATCGACCGGCGGGTCCTTGGCGACCGTGCTTCGCCCAGTCGAGCCATAGCCGTTGGCATTGAGCGCGGTCGTCGCCAGAGGAGTCGAGCAGGTGTCGGCGCGGCCGGCCAGGCAGAGCCAGTTCTTCTCGATATTATAGTCGGGCGCCGGCGGCAGCGCCTGCGCCGGCTGGCCGGGAGCGAGAGCGGCGATGAGCGAACCCAGGAACTTGCCGATCATTTGCCGTCATTCTCCACGTCGAAAAGGCCGGTCTGGCTGCCTTGCGGTTGCGCGAGCCCGAGATGGGTATAGCCGCGCCCGTTCAGGCAGCGCCCCCTTGCGGTCCGCGCGATTAGGCCGAGCTGAATTAGGAAGGGCTCGATCACGTCCTCGATCGTGTCGCGCGGTTCCGACAGCCCGGCGGCGAGGGTTTCGATTCCGACGGGGCCGCCGCCGTAGAGGTCGGCGATCATCGTCAAATAGCGGCGGTCCATTGCGTCGAGTCCGAGCGCGTCGATTTCAAGCCGGTCGAGTGCCGCGTCCGCTGTCCCGGCGTCGATCGACTCGGCTCCAGCAGCATGGGCGAAGTCACGAACCCGGCGGAGAAGCCGGCCGGCAATGCGCGGGGTCCCTCGCGAGCGCTTGGCGACCTCGTGCGCGCCGTCATCGGTGACATCCGCGCCGAGCAGCTTGGCGGCGCGACGAACGACCTGCTCGAGCTCCTCGACCGAGTAGAAATTGAGCCGGACTGGAATGCCGAATCGGTCGCGCAGCGGGGTCGTCAGCAGCCCCTGCCGGGTCGTCGCCCCTACGAGCGTGAATCGCGGAAGGTCGATCCGCACCGAACGGGCGGACGGGCCTTCGCCGATCATGAGATCCAGCGCGCGGTCCTCCATCGCCGGGTAAAGCACCTCCTCGACCGCCGGATTGAGGCGGTGGATCTCGTCGATGAACAGCACGTCGCCGTCCTCGAGGTTGGTGAGAAGCGCCGCGAGATCGCCGGACTTGGCGATGACCGGGCCAGAGGTGGCTCGGAAGCCGACCCCCATTTCGCGAGCGAGGATCCCGGCGAGGGTGGTCTTCCCGAGCCCCGGCGGCCCGTGGAGCAGCACATGGTCGAGCGCCTCGCCACGGCTTTTGGCCGCATGCACGAACACGCGGAGGTTCTCGCGTGCCGCCTTCTGCCCGATGAACTCGTCGAGGCTCTTCGGGCGAAGCGCATGGTCGGCGTCCTCGCTCATTCGCTCAGGCGTGGTGATGCGGGCGGGGTCGGTTGCCATCGCCACCTGATTCGCAGATGCATGGGCGCTCGACAAGAAGCGAGAATGGGGGCGGGGATGGAAGTCGACAGGCGGACCGTAATGATTGGAGGAGCGGGCGCGGCCGCGCTCGCCGCGGCTCCCGCGATGGGAAAGGCAGCAAAAGCCCCCGATTGGTATCGGGGCGCGATCGTCATCGATGGCTTGGGCGGGATCAACGACCCTTATGGCGCCGAAGACGATCTTCGGATCAGCGACCGCGCCTGGACCGAGATTCGAATGACCGGCCTGACCGCCTATCGCGACACCATCGTGCCGGTCGGGAACCAGGTCGATTCCTGGGAGCAGTTCCGGAAGAATCTTGCCGATTACCACAATCTGCTGCGCGCCAACCCCGATCGGCTGGCGCTGGTCTCAAGGGCCGCCGACATTCCGGCAGCGAAAGCCGCGGGCAAGCTCGCGGTCATCCTCGGCACACAGGATACGGCGATGGTTGGTCCGGCGCTGGACCGGATTGCCGAGCTGAAGAAAAACGGGATCCGCGCCGTCCAGCTCACCTACAATCTCGCCAACCTCAGCGGAGACGGCTCGATCGAGCCGCGCAACGCGGGCGTCACCAAGCTCGGCAAGGCGACAATCGAGCGGATTGAGGCCGAAAAGCTGTTGCTCGACCTTGCCCACGGCGGCGCCCGGACGATGGAGGAGGCGGCGGCTTTTGCCAAACGGCCGCTGACCATCAGCCACACCGGCGCCCGCGCTGTCTATGACCACCCCCGCAACTCGACCGACGCGGCGATCAAGGCCGTGGCCGACAAGGGCGGCGTCATCGGCGTCTATTTCATGCCCTATCTCGCGGCCGACATGAAACCGAGCGGAACCATGCTCCTCGATCATATCGACCACATCGCCAAGGTGGCCGGCGAAGACCACATCTCGATCGGCACGGACGGCGGCGTGCTCCCGCTGGTGATCGACGCAAAGGCAATCGCCGATGCGAAGAGGGACAATGAACAGAGGGTCGCCGCCGGAATCGCGGCGCCGGGCGAAGCGCCGGACGTGTTCACCGTCGTCCGCGATTATAACTCGATCGACAAGCTTCAGCGCGTCGCGGCCGACCTGATGAAGCGCGGCTGGACGACGGCGCAGGTCGAAAAGCTCCTCGGCGCGAACCTGATGCGGCTGTATGGAGACGTTTGGGGCTAGTCGTGCTCGATATTGGGGCCGACGATTTCGACCCAGTCGTGCTTTCGCGACTCCCAGACCGAATATGCCGGGGTCCCGAAGTACGGGTCGTCGAACGCGCCGAGCGGGATCGCGACGAGATCGTTGAACTTGTCGTCGAATTTCCCGTCGATCTCGTAATAGACGTCCGATCCGCACTCCGGGCAGAAGTGGAAGGTGGCC
>JBDZVP010000018.1:18529-26637 GCA_040255765.1 Sphingomonadales bacterium
TTGCCCTTGAGCTCGTTGGCGATTCGTGCGGCGAGCTTGGGCCCTACTCCGTTGGCGCGGCCGATCATCGCCTTGTCGTCCTGGCTTACGGCGCGGGCGAGTTCGTCTGGCGAGAGGGCGGAGAGGATGGCGAGTGCGAGTCGGCCGCCGACGCCCTGGATCGAGGTGAGTGCGCGGAAGGAATCGCGCTCGGTGGGCGAGCCGAAGCCGAACAGGGTCCAGGCGTCCTCGCGGACCTGGAGTTCGGTCAGGACCAGCACTTCACTCCCGACTGCGCCGAGAGCATCCAATGTGCGCCCGCTGCAATGAACCTGGTAACCAACCCCCGCGACGTCGATCACCGCGGTGTCGGCGCTGACTTCGGCGAGAATTCCGGAGAGGCGGGCGATCATTGCCTAGGGCTAATGCTCGCGCGCGCACTCGCCAAGTGGTGCGCGTGGGTGATTGCGACCGCGAGGGCATCGGCTGCGTCGGGGCCGGCGATTTTCGCGCCCGGCAGGAGCCGCGCGACCATCGCGTGAACCTGCGGCTTCTCGGCGCCGCCCGTGCCGACGACGGCTTTCTTCACGAGCCGAGCGGCATATTCACCAACGGTAATTCCGGATCGCGCAGCGGCCATCAGCACGACTCCGCGCGCCTGGCCGAGCTTGAGAGTGGACTGGGGGTTCTTGTTGACGAAGACTTCTTCGACCGCCGCGGCCTCCGGCCGGTGCTCCGCCAGGAGCGCCTCGAGCTGGCCGGCCAGATCCGCGAGCCGCTCCGGCAGCGGCGCGGAGGTTTTCGTTTTGAGTTGACCGTTCGCGATATGGGAGAGGCGGTTGCCCTCGGCTCGGATCAGGCCCCAGCCGGTCGTGCCCAGGCCGGGGTCCAGGCCCAAAATGATCAGCCTAGCTTCTCCAGCTCCTCGTCGGGGATATTCTCGTTGCCCCAGACGGTCTGGACGTCGTCGTCCTCGTCGAGCGCATCCATCAGCTTCAAAAGCTGATCGGCGTCGCCGCCCCGGACCTCGACCTCGGTCTGCGGCTTCCAGGCGAGCTTGGTGCTTTCCGCTTCGCCGAGCATCCCCTCGAGCGCTTTGGCGACCTCGTGGAGGGTGTCGACGCTGGTCCAGATGCGGTGGCCGGTCTCGTCGGACTCGACGTCTTCGGCGCCGGCTTCGATTGCCGCCTCCAGCACCTTGTCGCCGTCGCCTGCGCTTCCAGGATATTCGATAAGGCCGAGCCGCTCGAACCCGTGGCTGACGGAGCCGGACGCGCCGAGATTGCCGCCGTTCTTGGAGAAGATCGTGCGGACGTTGGTCGCGGTGCGGTTGCGGTTGTCCGTCAGCGCCTCGACGATCAGCGCGACCCCGCCGGGGCCGAAACCCTCGTATCGGATTTCCTCGTAATTTTCGGCATCGCCGCCGGAGGCCTTGTCGATCGCGCGCTGGATATTGTCCTTGGGCATCGACTGCGCCCGCGCGGCGATTACCGCCGCCCGAAGCCGTGCGTTCGCTTCCGGGTCGGGCAGCCCCATTTTCGCCGCGACGGTGATTTCGCGCGAGAGCTTGGAGAACATCGCCGAGCGCTTTTTGTCCTGAGCGCCCTTGCGATACATGATGTTCTTGAACTTGCTATGGCCTGCCATCTGTCCCCGCAAATCCCCTGATAATCAGCTATCCTACTCCAGGCCCAGCGCAGCGCGATAGGTCTCCAAAATCGCGTCCTGCTCGCGGCGGGTATGGGTCTCCATCCGCCGAAGCCGGACGATCATCCGCATGATCTTGGGATCGTATCCGTTGGCCTTCGCCTCGGCGTAAACATCGCGAATGTCGTCCGCGATTCCCTTTTTTTCTTCCTCGAGCCGCTCGACCCGTTCAATGAACAGCCGCAGCTGGTCGGCCGCGACGGTGCCATCCGCCATGATTCACTCCACGATTTTCAGATTCGTCCCCGCGTCTAGGGGACGCGGGACTTGCGCTCAAGCCGGTTGAACCGCCGAATCGAGCCGCTATGTCCGGGCTTCCAAGCGGAAGGACGGAATGACCGAAACCCTGAAGCCCAGGTTGCGAAAGGTGAAGATCCTCGCGACTCTTGGACCGGCGTCGAGCAGCGCCCGGATGATCCGCAAGCTGCTGTTCGCGGGCGCCGACGCATTCCGCATCAACATGAGCCACGGCACCCATTCGCAAAAAGCGAAGCTGGTCGAAATTATTCGCGGGCTCGAGAAAGAGCTTCACCGGCCGAGCACGATCCTGTTCGACCTTCAGGGCCCGAAGCTTCGTGTCGGGAAGTTCGAAGGCGGTTCGGCCGAGCTTCAGAAGGGCGCCAGCTTCGTCCTCGATCGGGACCGCAGTGCGGGCGATTCGAAGCGGGTCGAGCTTCCGCATCCGGAGCTATTCGAAGCGATCAAAACGGGCGACCGGGTGCTGATCGACGACGGCAAGATCCGCCTGAAGGTCGTGGAAGCAAGCGACGGCCGGATCGTCGCCGAGGTGATGGTCGGCGGCACCATTTCCGACCACAAGGGCGTCAATGTCCCCGATGTCGTCGTGCCGATCCCGGCGCTGACGGACAAGGACAAAAAGGACCTGAAGTTCGCCCTGGAGCAGAAGGCCGACTGGATCGCGCTGTCGTTCGTCCAACGGCCGGAAGACGTCGCCGAAGCACGCGAGATGATCGGCGAGAAGGCGGCGCTGATGGCCAAGATCGAAAAGCCCGCCGCGGTCGATCGGCTCAATGACATCATCGCTTTGTCCGACGGGGTCATGGTCGCCCGCGGCGACCTCGGGGTGGAGCTTCCGCCCTGGCAGGTGCCGCCGGTGCAGAACAAGATCGTCGCCAGCGCCCGCCAGTTCGGCAAACCGGTCGTGGTCGCCACGCAGATGCTCGAATCGATGATTACCTCGCCGACTCCGACCCGGGCCGAAGTCAGTGACGTGGCGACCGCGATTTATGACGGTGCCGACGCGGTGATGCTGTCGGCGGAAAGCGCGACCGGCCAGTTCCCCTGCGAGGCGGTTCAGATGATGGACCGGATCGCAAGGAGCGCGGAGAGCGATCCGGTCTATCCGGCGAGAGTCCATTTCACCGAGACCAAGACCGAGCCGACGACCGCCGACGCGCTCGCGGCTTCGGCGCGGCAGATCGTCAACACGGTCTCCGCACGGGCAATGGTCTGCTACACCAGCTCCGGCTCGACTGCCCGGCGGATCGCGCGCGAGCGGCCCGCGGTGCCGGTGCTTGCAATGACCGCATCGCACCACACGGCGCGGCGGCTCGGAATGCTTTGGGGGGTGCATGCGGTCGCCACCCGCGACGTGGAAAGCTTCGAGGAAATGGTCGCCAAGGCCAAGCGCATGGCGCTCCGCCACCAGATCGCGGAGGGCGGCGACCGGCTGGTGCTGATGGCTGGCGTGCCATTTGGTATTTCCGGCTCGACCAACGTCATCCATGTCGTCCGTCTCATCGGCGACGAGCTGGAGCGCTACCTGAAGGCCAAGGGTTAAGTCGCTAGCGAGCGAGAAGCGCCGGTATCTCGCCGGGGATCTCGCGGGCGAGGAAACCGACCGGGCCAATTCTCGCCGACAGCATCTCGCCTGCCTCTCCGTGCAGGAGCACGGCCCACAGAAGGGCGGTGAGCGGCTCCGCGCCCCGCGCGAGAAGGGCCCCGACGATTCCCGCCAGCGTGTCGCCGCTTCCCGCTACTCCGAGCCCGGGCGCTCCGCCGCGGAACGTCCAGCCTCGTCCGTCCGGCGCGACGACGTGGCTCTCCGCTCCCTTGGCGACGACCACGGCGTGGTAATGTTCTGCCGCCTTCCGCGCGGCGCCAAGCCGGTCGGCTTCGACTTCGGATTCATCGATCTCGAGGAGGGAGGCCATTTCGCGCGAATGGGGAAGGAGCACCGGCGGGCATTCGCACGCACGGCACTCGCGTTCGACGTCGGGAAGGCAGTGAAGCATCGCTGCGTCGAACGCGATCGCCTTTCCGGAGCGGAGCAAGACGGCAGCAATGTCGGCGTTCACGTCCGAGCGCTTCATGCCCGGCCCGACGACCATCGCATGCGCGCGCTTTGCCTCCTCCGTGAGGAGTTCGACCGATGACGAGGCGAAGCTTCCGTCAGCCGCTTCCTCGAGCGGGACGACGAGGGCCTCGACCATGTGGAGGCCGATTCCCATGGCAAGGCTCGCTGCCGTCGCTATCCGCACCTTGCCCGCCCCGCTTCGGAGCGCCGCGGTGGCGGACAGAAGCGCCGCTCCCGGGACTTGCGGACTTCCGGCGAGAATGAGCAGCCGGCCGTGATCGTCCTTTCCCCCGTCTGATTGCTCGGGAAGGGGAAATTGCTTGAGCGCGCTACGGGTCAGCTCGTCAGCGCTCACCGGGTCCCGGCCATCTCGTCGGGCGCATAGGTCTTGGGCGTGCGCTCCGCCTCCAGCGGCGCGCCGTAGTTCCACAGGTCCAGCCTGGGCGTACAAAGCCCGCCGTCCTCGGGCTCGAAATCGTAAGCGCAGATTCCGCAATTGAGGATTTCCGCCTCGCGGTCGATGTCGAGGATTTCGCGCTCGTCGAGCCCTTCCAGGATGTAGCGGAAGCACAGGACGACGACCTGGTGGCAGACGACCAGCACGCGCTTGTCGGAATAATGGAGGTTGATCGTGTTGAGCGCGGAGCGGAGGCGAAGGATGACGTCGGCCCAGCTCTCGCCGCCGGGCGGACGGTGGTAGAATTTGCCGAGCATTCGCCGGTGCGCCGCCTCGTCCGGAAAGCGCGCGCGGATTCCCGCGGTCGTCAGCCGGTCGAAAATTCCGAACTCGCGTTCGCGAAGGCGTTCGTCGAGAATCGTATTTTGCGCCCCGCCGGCGAGGGCGCCGGCCTCGCAGATGATCTTCGCGGTCTGCTGGGCGCGGAGGTAGGGGGAAGACAGAATGACCTGGGGCCGCTCCTCGTTCGGGAGTGACGCAAACCATCTGCCGGCTGCCTTGGCCTGCTTTTCGCCGAGCTTGGACAGAGGCACGTCGACGTCGCGGACGTCGATCCCGATTTCGTGATGCCCGGCCTCGTCGGCGATCTCCCGCGCGACATTGCCCTGGCTCTGTCCGTGCCGGAGGAGCCAGAGCCGTTCCGGCCAATGCTGCCGTGGTGCCATGAGGGGAGGAAAGCGCGAAGCGCGGATTCTTTCCCGCGCCGTGCGCGCTATTCCGCTGCGACCGCCGTCGGTTCGGCGTTCTCGGCCTTCCGCTTTTCGTCCATTCGCCGGAAGGTCGCGAGCGCCTGCCCGACGATCTGGTCCATGTTGTAATAGCGGTAGGTCGCGAGACGGCCGACGAAGGTCACGTCGTCGGTGTCGTCAGCAAGCGCTTCATAGCGCTTGAACAGGTCCTGATTCTCGGCCCTCGGAATCGGATAATAAGGATCGCCCTCCGCCGACGGAAATTCGTACGTGATCGTCGTCCGCGGATGCTGCTGGCCGGTCAAATGCTTGTACTCGCTGATCCGCGTGTAGGGCACGTCGGGGGCGGGATAGTTGACGGTCCCGGTCTCCTGGAACCGGTCCTGCTCGAGCGTCTGGTGATCGAACTTCAGGCTGCGGTAGGGCAGCTTGCCGAAGCGGTGGTCGAAATATTCGTCGATCGGTCCGGTGTAGATCAGGTGATCGGCGATTTCCTTCCAGCTGTCCTTTAGGTCGCGGAAATCGACCCCGGTCCGGACCTCGATCAGCGGATTATCCAGCATCTTCCGGAACATCGCCGTGTAGCCGTGCTTCGGCATCGCCTGGAAGCTGTCGGTGAAATAGCGATCGTCGGTATTGGTTCGCGTCGGGATTCGCGCAGTCACCGATTTGTCCAGCTCGGACGGATCGAGCCCCCATTGCTTGCGGGTGTAGCCCTGGAAGAAGAGTTCGTAGAGCTCTCGCCCGACCGCGTTGATGACGACGTCCTCGGAAGTCCGGATATCGTCGACCGGCTCCGCACGCGACGCGAGATAGTTTTCCGCTTCCTCGTCGGTTTTGAGGTCGAGGCCGAACAATGTGTTGAGTGTGGTCCGGTTGATCGGGATGGGGACGAGCTTGTCACGGACGACTGCGCGGACGCGGTGCTCGTAGGGCCGCCACTCGGTGAACTGCGAGAGGTATTCGACGACCATTTCGCTGTTCGTGTGGAAGATGTGCGGTCCATATTTGTGGTACAGGATTCCCGCCTCGTTCGGCTCGTCATAGGCGTTGCCGCCGATGTGCGGCCGCCGGTCGATCAGAAGGACTCGGGCATCGTGCTGGCTGGCAAGGCGCTCGGCGAGGACGGAGCCGGCGAAACCGGCTCCGACAATCAGGTAATCATAGGGCTTGCGCCGCCTGGGGGTTCCGAAAGGCGCATTCATTCCGCGGCCACCAGAAGTGCCGAGGCATCGGAAACTGCCCGCTCGCCGAGAAGCTCGGCGATGAGCGCGGACATCCGCGCCTGCGTGGTGCTCCAGCTGGTTGCGGACAGGAGGAGGTCGGCTTCGGCGAGCCAGTCGCCGTGGCGCTCGAGCTTCAGCATCCGCTCGCACTCGGCCACGAATTCGTCCGCGGTCGATGCGATTCCGACCCCTTCGAGCTGGCCATAGTGGCGAACCACGTCCCTGATCGGACTCGATACGACGGGCTTACCGCCCGCCAGATATTCAGGTGTCTTGGTCGGCGAGATGAACTGCGTCGATTCGTTCATCGCGAACGGCATCAGCGCCACGTCCCAACCGCTGAGGTAGGCCGGAAGCTGTTCGTACTTCTTGCCGCCGAGGTAATGGATATTGGGCCGCTTCGGGAGGTCGGCGGGATCGATCTTCACCACCGGACCGACCATCACGAACGACCAGTCGGGCCGCATCTCGGCGACATTATCGAGAAGCTCGATGTCGAAGCGCTCGTCGATCACTCCGTAGAAACCCAGGCGCGGCCGCGGCAGCTCTTCCTGGTCGGCGGGGTCGAACTGCATCGCGCGTGCCTTTGCGAAATGGCACCGGTCGACGGACGAGGGGAACAGGTGGACGCTGTCGTGCCGGTCCTTCTTGGCTTCATAGAGGCTCGAGCCGCCGGTGAAGACGAGGTCGGCGCGGTCGATCAACTCCTGCTCCAGGTCGAGCAGGTTCTGAGGCGCGAACTTGAATTTCGACAGCTCGTCCATCGCGTCGAACACCACCACGCTCGCGTCGAGATCGCGCGAGAACGGGAGCATCATCGGCGTATAATACCAGGCGACGATCGGGCGGCTGAGGCCGGCGGAATAGGCATCCAGCAGCCGCTTCAGCGCGCTGTCGCGCTCTTCGTCGTTCAATCCCTTCGGAAGGTGAGGGACGACGATGCGCACGTTCGGGTAGTCCTCGGCGGCGCGGACCCGAAGCATCGCGGTCTCGTCCTCGCCGATCTCCATCGGCTCTTCCCAGAAGATGACCGTCATCTCCTCGGCGAACCGGCTCATCAGTTGCTGGGGGCGCTGGAACACGAAGTCCCACCGCAGGTGCGAAAAGCAAAGAAGGCTTGGCCTGTCGGAATCCGGCGCGAAGGGTTCGGCTTGGGACTCAACTGGCACCCCGACGCGGGTCGTCATCTGGCGGGTCACTCCTGTTATTGATTACGGTGCGGAAACTCTCTTTGTCCAACGGGCCAGAGGCCAGCGCAGTTCCGCAAGGTGATGCGAGTCAACGAATTTGCGGCGTTGTGCACCGCAACAGCGTCTTCGCGAGCGATTGACCGGGCGCGCCGAGCCGTGGAAGGAGAGCGCCGAAATACACGCCGCCTCTGGAGGAATCGTGGCCACGACGATCGAAGAACTCGAAAAACGGCGGGAAGCGGCGCGGCTCGGCGGCGGCGAAAAGCGCATTGCGGCGCAACATGCGAAAGGGCGGCTGACCGCCCGCGAACGGCTGTCGGTCCTCTTGGACCCCGGCAGCCTCGAAGAATATGACATGTTCGTCGAACATAATGCGACGGACTTCGGAATGGCCGAGCAGACCATTCCCGGCGACGGAGTGGTCACCGGCTCCGGCACCATCAACGGCCGCCTCGTCTATGTGTTCGCGCAGGACTTCACGGTATTCGGCGGAAGTTTGAGCGAGCGCCACGCGCAGAAGATCTGCAAGATCATGGACATGGC
>JBDZVP010000115.1:0-3595 GCA_040255765.1 Sphingomonadales bacterium
TCAAGGCACATGCACGACTCCGTTTCCCGACCGGCGACGCCGCGCTTCGCTACAACATCTTGCAGAAGATCAGCTATCTCGCGGTGATTTTTGGCCTGATTCCGCTGACGATCCTGACCGGACTGACCATGTCCCCGGCGATGGACGCAGCATGGCCGTGGCTGGTCGACCTGTTCGGCGGGCGGCAGTCCGCGCGATCAATCCATTTCCTCTGCGCCGCGGCAATCCTGCTGTTCATCGTCGTGCACCTTGTGATGGTGATCCTCGCGGGGCCGATCAACGAAGTGACATCGATGATTACGGGGCGATTCCGGGTGCCGCAGGAAAGGCGCGGCGAATGATTACGCGGCGCCGATTCATCGCCGTCGGCTCAGCCGGCCTGCTCGCGGGATGCGATCGGCTGAACAACAGCCAGGCATTCCGCGGCGTGCTTCGTTCGGCAGAAGGGCTGACGATGCGCGCTCAGCGGCTGGTCTTGCCGCGCGATGCACTTGCTCGCGAATTCACCGAGGCGGATCTGTCGCCGGTTTTCCGTTCGAACGGCACCTCGATGCCGGGCACCGCGGAATATGCACGGCATCTCGCCGAAGACTTCGTCAATTGGCGAATGGCGGTGGACGGACTCGTCGCGCGACCTCTCTCAATCCCGATCCAGGCGCTTCGATCGATGTCGCACCGGGTTCAGATCACCCGCCACGATTGCGTCGAAGGATGGAGCGCGATCGGTAAGTGGCACGGCGTCCCGCTGTCGAAGGTGCTCGACGCGGCCCGGCTTAGCCCGCGCGCGAAATACATCGTCTTCCATTGCGCCGACCGCTTCGGTGACAAGCCCTATTACGAAAGCATCGACCTGATCGACGCTTTCCACCCGCAAACGATTCTGGCTGTCGGCCTCAACGGCCACCTGCTCCCGGTCCCGAACGGCGCGCCAGTGCGCCTGAGGGTCGAGCGCCAGCTCGGCTACAAGCACGCCAAATATATCCAGCGGATCCAGGCCGTCGAAAGCCTCGCCGAGGTCTACGGCGGCAAGGGCGGCTACTGGGAAGATACCACCGATTACGAGTGGTACGCGGGGATCTAGGCTTCTGCGCCGTGCGCGCGCGGATGGTCGTGATGGTGTTCGTGGCCCTCATGCTGGTCACAATGGTGATCCACCCGTGCGTGCATGATGGTCGAGATGAAGGCGTAGCCGGGATCGTCGGTGCGCTGGATGTTGCTGACGATGGTCGTCCAGCTCTCGCCATCCTCATAGGTCATGAACCGCTGGACGGTGTCGGCGACGAACCGGGGGACGTCCATTCCGGAGCGCTCGGCCTCGGCGTTAAGGAGAGGCACGAATTCCGGCTCTCGAACGAGGACGTCCTCCGGAAAGTCGCTTTGCGCCGTCATTGCCAGCTTGATCACCTTGCCGAGCAGCATCATTGCACCAGCGGACTGTCGGCGGCGGCGAGCTCGATTCCCTCGATCGAGGCGCCCGCAGCCAGGAGCTGAAGATATTGCGAGACGGCGCGGCGCTTCGATCCCGTCCGCAACTGGTTCTCGATCCACGGCTTTGCTTGTTCGAACGGCAGCTGCTTGGCCGCCACCCGGCGATCGAGCCGGAGCACGTGGAAGCCATGGCGAGATTCGACGAGCTGAATCGAGCTCACTTCCATTGCCGCCATCGCACGTTCGAGCTCGGGGTTGGTGTCGCCCTTCGTCAGCTGGCCGAGCGATCCGCCTTGCTCCTTGGACGAACAGGCCGAATGCGCGTTCGCAAGTTCCGCGAACCGGCGCGGGCTTTGCTCGATGAGTGCCAGGACCGCCTTCGCGCCCGCCTTCGCTTCGGCTCTCGCCTCATCGTCGTCCTTGCGCGCCGGGAAAAAGATGTGCGCCGCCTCGTAGAGCGGCGAGGTCATGAACCGGAGTGTGTTGCGCCGGTAGTAGCGGGCGATCTCCTCGTCCGTCGGCTCCGGGATCCGGACTTCCTGTTCGATGAGGTGGGCAATTCGGTCGTCCTCGCTCGCCCCGGCGATGTTCCTCTGCCGGACACGCTGGAGAAGGAGTTCTCGCACGACCAAGGCGGTCGCCGCTTGCCGTTCGGCTTCGTCGCGCGACCCTGCGGGATGGTGCTGCATCTCGCGCCCGATCGCGTCCTGCTCGATTGCCACTCCGTTGACGCTGATCATGTCAGGCGGCCTTTCTCCGGCGTGCCGGCGCAGGACGGAGGACCGGTCGGGCGACATAGGCCGGCAGATCGTCTTCGGCGGGCTGGGCGAGCGAACGGCGCTTCGTTCGCACCACTTGGTAGCGGCGCGCGAGATAGCCAAGCGGCATGCTCCACACGTGGACGAGCCGAGTGAAGGGGAAGATGAGGAAGATGGTGAAGCCCAGGAACATGTGCAGCTTGAAGATCAGCGGCACGCCCGCGATCAGCTCTGGCTGCGGGTTGAGGATGACGATGCCCTGAACATAATTCATGAACTTGACCATCATCGCGCCGTCGAGGTGGCCGAGCGACAGCGGGATCGTCGCCATTCCCAGCGTCAGCTGAGCGAACAGGATCAGCAAGACTGCGATATCGCTAATGCTCGAGGTCTTGCGGATTCGGCTGTCGAACAGGCGGCGGTGAAGAAGCAGCGCCAGGCCGATGAAGCAGGCGATCCCACAAATCCCGCCGACGACGATCGCCATCATCTGCTTGAAGCCATGGCTGATACCGAGAAATTCGAAGATCGCGACCGGCGTCAGTAGACCGACGGCATGCCCGCCGAGAATTCCGAGGATCCCGACGTGGAACAGGATCGAGCCCCACACCAGCTGCTTGCGGCGCAGGAACTGGCTCGACTTCGACTTCCAGCCATACTGGTCCGTGTCGAACCGCACGAGACTGCCGATCAGGAAGATCGACAGTGCGATGTACGGATAGACGCCGAACGCGGCATCATGGACGAAACCCTGCATTCTAAGCTCCCGCTCTCGCCAGCTCGGCCGCGCGATTCCGGACCGAGTCACTCGAATAGGGACAATCCTTCAGCGCCGATCCGGCGGTGAAATCGACCGGCTCCTCGGCCCATTCCTTGTCGAGCTCTTCGAGGTCCTTGGGGTCCTCGGGTTCGCCCGCCAGGATTGCTTCGACCTCGGCGTCGTCGGCTTCACGCTGCGCGAGCGTTACCAGTGCGCCGAGCAGCGCGGCATAAGTAGAATCCCGCTCCTCGAGGCGAATTCGAAGCGCCTCGATGATCTCGATCGCATCAGTCAGGTAGCGCCGTGCGTGCACCTCCGGGATGGCGCTCAGGAACTCGAGGAACAAAGGCAGATAATCCGGCATCTCGGCCGCGTTCAGCTCGAAACCATTCATCCGGTAAGTGAGCGCAAGATTGACCATCGCCTGTCCGCGATCGCGGCTCTCGCCATAGCTATGCTCGTATAGGTGGAGCGCCAGCCGCTTGGAGCGGTCAAACAGGTTGATCCACCGCTCCTGAAGATCGAGCAGGTCGCGCCGTTCGAGATCGCAGATGAAATGGCGGACGGCGAGCAATTCTTCCTCGCCGAGCGCCCGCTCCTCCGCCAGCGCCGCCTCGATCGCGGACAAGGACGCGACCATCTCCGCCGT
>JBDZVP010000115.1:3695-4838 GCA_040255765.1 Sphingomonadales bacterium
CCGCGCTCGGCGACATTCTGGATCGGTGACAGCGGCGGCACGTACCAGACCATCGGCAGCGTCCGGTATTCGGGGTGCAGCGGGAAGGCGATTTTCCACTCCATCGCCATCTTCCAGATTGGCGAGAGTTTAGCGGCTTCGAGCCAGTTGTCGGCGATCCCATCGAGCTTCGCCTGGGCGATCACCTCGGGGTCATTGGGGTCGAGGAAGATCTCGAGCTGCTTTTCGTAGAGGTCCTGCTCGTCCTCGGTCGAGGCGGCTTCCTCGATGCGGTCGGCATCGTAGAGGATCACGCCGAGATAGCGGATACGGCCGACGCAGGTTTCGGCGCAGACTGTCGGAAGCCCCGCCTCGACGCGCGGGTAGCAGAAGATGCACTTCTCTGCCTTCCCGCTTTTCCAGTTGTAATAAATCTTCTTGTACGGGCAGCCGGAAATGCACATCCGCCAGCCGCGGCACTTGTCCTGGTCGATGAGGACGATTCCGTCTTCCTCGCGCTTGTAGATCGAGCCGGAGGGGCAGGCGGCGACGCAGGTCGGGTTGAGGCAGTGCTCGCACAGCCTCGGCAGGTAGAACATGAAGGTTTTCTCGAACTGGCCGTAAATATCCTTCTCGATATCCGCAAAATTGGAGTCCCTAGACCGTTTCGAGAATTCGCCGCCGAGGATTTCCTCCCAGTTCGGACCCCAGTTGATCTTCTCCATCCGCTCGCCGGTGATCAGCGAGCGCGGTCGAGCGGTCGGGAAGGTCTTCATCTCCGGCGCCGACTGCAAATGGTCGTAGTCGAAGGTGAAAGGCTCGTAATAATCGTCGATCTCGGGGAGGTCGGGATTGGCGAAGATGTTGGCCAACACCCGCCAGCGGGCGCCGATGCGCGGCTCGATTGTGCCGTCCTTCTTGCGCCGCCAGCCGCCGTTCCATTTCTTCTGGTTTTCCCACTCCTTTGGGAAGCCGATCCCGGGCTTGGTCTCGACGTTGTTGAACCAGGCGTATTCGACGCCTTCGCGGCTGGTCCACACGTTCTTGCAAGTGACCGAGCAGGTGTGACATCCGATGCACTTGTCGAGGTTCAGGACCATCGCGACCTGGGCACGAACTTTCATTACTTCTTACTCCTCAGGCGGCCGCAACCGGCTGGGCCGG
>JBDZVP010000019.1:0-26399 GCA_040255765.1 Sphingomonadales bacterium
CGGTGGCGACGCCTATGGCGGCTATTCCATCATCAACACCTATGGACCCGGTTCGATCACCGTTGGCGGAGCGACCTCGCTGGTTTCCAACGCAACCGGCGGTGACGGACAAACCGGCGGCTATGCCCGTGGCGGGAATGCAGGCGCCTACGGAACAGACGGAACGATCGCGCTTGCCGACATCTATGCGGCCGCGATCGCCCGTGGCGGTTCCGCGGCTTACGGTTTTGGCGGCCTTGGGGGAACGGCCCAGGGCGGTGCTGCCTACGTCGAGGCAGACTCCAATGTCGGCAACACGGAATCGCTTCCATCCGTCAGCACGATCACCGGCGGGAACGCAGTGATCGATACCAGCGCCTATGGCGGTATCGGCGGCGCTGGCGACGGCGCAAGCATCGCGGCTGGCGCCGGCGGTTACGCGATCGGCGGATTCTTCAATGGCGAAGTCGGCTCGGGAGGATCCTTCGCCCTCGCTGACGCCGACGGATCGACGCTACAGCTCGGGAACGTCTCCCTTATTTCCGAAGGCGTCGGCGGCGCCGGCGGAGCTGGGGGAGCGGGCCAGGTCGGCGGCATCGGCGGCGAGGGCGATGGCGGTCTTGCCCAGGGAGGCCTTTACGATTTGACCTCGGGCTCCACTCCATCCGGAAACGTGGTCTTCGCGAATTTCAGCGCTGATTCTACCGGCATCGGTGGCGATGGCGGTGCTGGAGCGGCAGGCCAGGGCGATGGCGGCGCTGCATGGGCGGGCGGGTCTTATTTGGTCTCGGTCGGAAGCACGACTGTCGGGAATGTCGATCTCGGCAGCGATGCGATCGGCGGATCGGGCTCGAATGGAGGGTATGCCACCGGCGGCACAGCGCTGCTTCAAAGCGCTGCAGACAGCCAACTGACCGTCAACGGATCGCTACAGGTGACTGCGGCCGCAGCGGGCGGAGCGGGCTTGATCGACGGCGGCGATGCCTATGGCGGCGATGCCGAGGCGGGTGCGATCGACGCCAACTCCCATCTTACGGTTGTTGGCGCCGCGGTCGTGACTGCCAATGCCAGCGGAGGCATTGCCGGAGCCGAGGGCGTCGGCGGTGCCGGACACGGCGGAACCGCCGGGATTCATGCCGGAATTGAGAATGCCGACGTTTCGGGCACCGCGACTTTCTCCGACGCGACCGTTCAGGCGGTTGGATCGGGAGGGTCCGGCGGAACGGGCGGCTATGGCGCTGGCGGCGACGCTCACGCCGGCGCTCGCGACGGCACCTTCATCCTGACTGGGACGCTAAACGGCAGCGTTGTCGGCAACGGCGGCGCCGGCACGATGGTGAGCGGGGAGGGCTATGGCGGCAACTTTCTCCTCGGCGCCAATTTCGAAGGTGACTCGAACCCTGCGTCGACGACCATCAACAGTGCCGACATAAGCGCGATCGGATGGGGTGCAACGGGTAGCAGCGGGATTGCCGGTGGCGCTGGCTATGGCGGCGCAATCACTATCCAGGCGGCCACGGAGAACGCGTCGCTCGCGATAGGAACGCTGACTGCCAATGCGAAGGGCCAAGGCGGAAACGGCGGCGATGGCGCGGTCGGTGGCGCCGGGGGCTATGGCTATGGCGGAAGCATCACGACTTCGATCCTCGGGACCGTCACCGGGGGCGAGTGGGACATACTGGTTCGCGGAGTCGGGGGCGACGGCGGTGCGGGTTCCGAGGGACTTGGGGGCGATGGCGGCTACGGTGAAGGCGGTTCGACTTCATTCTACACGGGCACCGGCTCGTCGATCGACGCAGGCACCTATGCAACCAGTACCAACGGCGTAGGCGGCGCCGGCGGTTCGGGAACGGCCGGTTCCGGGGACGGTGGCGAGGGCGCGGGCGGCTACAACGAAGCCTTCCTGGATGGCAACGATGCCAATTATTCGGGCACCTTCCTGCTGACCGCCTTTGCCCTCGGCGGCAACGGCGCGAATGGCGGGGCGGCGACCGGCGGGACTTCGCTGATCACGATCAACGGAGCGCTCTCGGCGAATTACATCCAGAGCACGGGCCAGGCCCAGGCCGGCGATGGAACCATTGCCGGCGGCGAAGCGACCGGTGGCAATGCCACGATCCTCGTGAATGGCAGCCTCTCCTCCGTCGACGGCTTTGTGGGAAGCAATGCTCTCGGCGGGCAGGGCGGCGCGACCGGTTCGGGAGGCACTGCCTATGCCGGCTATTCCGGCTTCATCGTCGAGACCGGCTCGCCGCAATTTAGCGGGCAGCTGCTCGTTCAAGCTAGCGGGACTGGCGGCAACGGTACTTCGGCCGGCGACGCTTTGGGCGGCACTGCGGAAATCTATTCGGGCGGCTCGTTCAACGCCGCCACGGTCGACCTCAATGCCGATGCCATTGGCGGCATTTCCTCGGCGGATTTGGGCGGCGATGCATTCGCTGGCGAAGCCGTATTCGAGAGCCATGGCGCAACGATGATCGGTACGGTCACCGTTACTTCGAACGGGACGGGCGGAGACGGAACCACCGGCGGCGGCTCCGGCTCCGGCTACAGCGCAGCTTTCCGCGCGGGCGGCGGGACTTCCCAGGTCACCGGGGCGGCGACCATCGCTTCGCTCGGAACCGGAGGCAATGCCACCAGCGGAACCGGCGGGAATGGCCAGGGGGGCTATGCCCGGACCAGCGCCTATGGGGGCGGGATTGAAAATCTCCACAACCTTACCGTCAACTCCAGCGGCGTCGGCGGCGATGGGCTGAGTGGTGGAACAGGCTCCGGAGGCCAAAACTTCCAGGGCTGGGGCGGATCGGTTGCCCAGGCGCTCGATCCCGGGTCGCAACTCAACCTCACCGGCGAGACCACCCTCGTTTCGAACGGGACGGGCGGTTCCGGATCATCGGGCAGCGGCGGCGGCGGCTATGGCGGCACCACGCACCTGACAGCCGCTGGCCAGCCGGTCACGACGCAGAGCCTCGACATGCTTGCCAACGGGCTTGGCGGGTCCGGGACAGTGATGGGCGGCGATGCTTACGGCGGATCCTCGATCGTTCGCGCGGACAATGCCGACTTAACGATCTCCAGCACCGCCAACGTCGAGGCAAACGCGACCGGCGGCGCCAGCGAATCCGGAACCGGTGGGAACGGCACCGGCGGTTATGTCGCTGCGACGGTCAGTGGCGACTTGTCCGCTCCGACCCTCTGGCTGGAAGCGAGCGGTCATGGAGGAGCGTCGGGAACTGGAAATGGCGGATCCGGAAGCGGCGGTACGGGGGCGGTCAATGTCGGTAGCGGGGGAAGTATTTCCGTCGGCCGGCTGATCCTGTTCGCAGATGCCTATGGCGGCGCAAGCAGCGGCGGCGAGGGCGGCTCCGCGGAGGCAGGCGGAGCGACACTGTTGGTTGACGGCGGCATGCTGTCAGGCCCGCCAACCGGCGGGGTGTATGTGACCGCGGATGCGTTCGGCGGCACCGGCGTGACGGGCGGCGCTGCACAAGGCGGCTCGTCTTTCGTCCAGTTGACCTCGAACGGTGGTGCGGTCGACTTGAACGACCTCGAGATACACTCCTTCGGTTTCGGCGGAGAAGGCGTCAACGCCGGCGGCGACGGTGCCGCGGGTTGGGCCATGTTCCAGGTCGCGAATGCGTTGAACGACGGTGCCTCAGCGAGCGTCGAGTTGGGATCGGGATACTTCGGCAACACCGCGAAGGGAGGAAATGCAACCGGCGCGTCCGGTATCGGCGGCTTCGCCCAGGGGGGCGATGTCAGCTTCGACTTCGGTCCCGCAACGGTAGCAATTTCCGGCGACGTTTATTTCGGCGCGGATGCGATCGGCGGCAGCGGCGCCGGTGGCGATGGCGGAGCGCTGGGTGGAACCTTGTCCGTCTCGGCGGACACAGCCAATTTCGCAGGCACGGTCTTCTCGGCCTTGGGCAGCGGAGGCGCCATCAGCGTCGGCAACCTGGTATCGAGCGGCGAGGTAGAATTCGATTCGGGCGGAAGCATCAGCTTTGGCAATGTTACCGCAGCCAGTCTCGATTTCGATGCAGAAGGCGCCGTTATGGGCGGCAACATCAGCGTCGCAAACCGGCTCGATGGCCAGGCGCAGGGCGCGGTCGAACTGGGCAATATAATTGCCGGTCCGAACCTTCCGGACTCCGAGGATGGCTTCTCGGTCGGACTGGTCTCCGCGACTTCGATTACCGTCGGTAACGTTACTGCTCCGGGCAATGTGGGCTTTGCCAGCTTGGGTGATCTAAGCGCCGGCAACATCAGCGGCGGGGACGCGATCATGGCACTCGTGGGCGGCGACGTTGCCCTCGGGTCACTGACGACAGCCTCCTCCGGGCAGGTCTATCTCGGTGACGCGTCCATGTTCCTCGCCGCCGGCGGCCCCGATGAATTTGATCCGTCGCTGGTCCTCGCGGTGAGCCCGGTACCGACGGGCGGCGCGATCGCCATCGGTGGCCCGGTCACGACCGGCATATTCCGGGCGTCGTCCGCCGGCGATTTCACGGCAGGATCGATGAACGTCGGCACGTCCGTTTCCGTCATTACCGGCGGGAGCTTCTCCGCCAACTCGGTAGCGGGCGGCACGGACGTAATGCTGTTCGCCTCGAACAGTCTCGACGCCGGGTCGATTTCGGGCGGATCGAGCATCATCGCGGCCGCGGGCGAAAGTCTGTCCATCGGAAACGCGAGCTCCGATGGAAGCGTCAGCTTCGCCACGCCGGGCCTTGCTAGCTTCACCGGGACGATTTCGGCTCCGACGATTGCCGTCACGTCAGGCGACATCACGATTGACGATGGTGCTTCGCTGGGCGTTTTTGGAATCACCGACGTCGTGATGCTCAACGCGATCAGTGACGAGCCGGTCATTCTCGGAGATCGGGGCATCGCGACTGATTCCGCGGGACAATATGTCCTCGACGAGGATGGCGACATTCGTGCCAGCAATGTCGTGATCAACGCTCTCGGCGGCGAAGGGGCCACGGACGTCAACATCTACGACGTCACGATCGATGGCAGTGCCACCGCCGGCGGGGGGATCTCGTCGGTGATTGTCAACACCGCCGGGTCGGTGCTCGTCGAGGGCGAGGTGAACTATGCCAATGCCGGCGCTTCCGATGCGCTTTCGATTTTCGCCGGCGACACCATTGCGGTGAACACCGACAGCGGCTCGATCAGGATAACGGGCCCGGGCGGCGCCGTCGCCGGAACGCTTGGACTCACGGCTCACAATATCTGGGTCGCAGACGGAGCGCTGCTTGCGCAACTTGATGAAGACCCGAACTTCGCCGGCCGAGATGCGGCCCTTGCGACCAATAATGGCGCGACGAACCCTGGCGGATACCTGCAGGCCGGCGGGATTGTCGTCACGATGACCGGGAGCAGCTTCCTCGTTCAGAACAGCGGAACGGCGGGCCAGCCTGCCGGGCTGACGGTTGGGGATGGGGGCCTTTCGATTTTCAACCTGGGGTCGGATGCCGCGAGCGTGATCGTGAGCGGGCGCCAGGTCACTTCGGGCGGTTCGGTGGTCGATGGAAACGCTTTTGCCGGCGAGGTTGAAATTCAAAGCACGGGTGGATTGAGCAGCGATTCAAGCGTGAACGGCTGCTCGATCGGTGGCTGCGTTGAGCCGCAACCCGAGCCCGAGCCCCAGCCCGAGCCGACACCGGCGCCCGAAGTCCTCGGCGCGGAATCGATCCTGGGGCCCGTGGGACTGGTGACAAGCCCCGACGAGACCGGCGACCAGGCCACCGACGAGGAAAAGAAGGACGAGGACGAGAAGAGCGAGTCCAAGTCCAGCGGGGTCGATCCGGCGGTCTACCTCATCAACACGGGACCGATGCACGTCGAACAGATCATCGACGAGCCGATTACCAGTGGGAACGATAGCCCTGGAGGGCAGAACTGAACGGAGAAGTCCGATGCGCAAGGCAGGTATCGCTCTTGCAGTCCTGGTTTATTCCTTGGCCGCCCCGCCACCGGGACCGGCTGCGCCGCTGAGCGTTCGCGACAGCTTCAGAATCGGCACCACCGGCTCGAGCTATTGCTCGGCGCAGCCTGTCGCCAACGACCCCGCGCTCGTCGGAATGTTCGACATGAGTTATTCGATCACGTGCAAGGATGCGGCGCTTCCGGTTGGGAAGCTGTACATGTTCCGGAGCGGCAATCCGGCGCAGCGGCTGGCGACGGTCCGTGCGAAGGAGGCCACTTGCGAAGCCGCCAAACCCGGCACGGTCGAGGGTCTCGGCGAGGTCAGCATCATCGATTGCAAGATGACGGACGCGGACGTTGTCTATCGAGTCTATCAATATGTTCGGGGCAATGCATATTTCAGCGCAGAGGGACTCGCTGGATATGACAGCGCACTCCAGCTCGGCCTTAGGAGCATCGTCGCCGACAAGCCTGTCGAGGGCGAGGTTTCTATAGCGACCACTGGCGCCGGAGACCCCGCGTCGTTCGCCCGGGTTCAGGCAGGAACGCTCGATCCAACCCGGGCACTCGCCGAAGCCTATCGGCGCAACAATGTCGGTAGCTACGCCGACGCGGCGGAGTTTTTCGCTGCAGTGAGCCGTTCCGACAACGCGCCGATCAGCCACGCCGAAGCCCTCATCAACGAAGCCCTGCAAAAATCCAACCTTGGCCGCTACGCCGAAGCCGATTCGCTATTCTCGCGGGCGGCCGACGAGGTGAGGGGGGATCCGCTCGATGGGCGGCGCCTGCGCAACTACCGGGCGATGCACCTTCTCAACCAGGGGAAGCCTGCCGAGGCGTTGAAGGAACTGGACAAGCCGGTCGCGAAGTTCGCGAGCGCAACCTCCCATGGTGAGCAAGGCAGCCTCACCATCGATTCCGTGACATCGCAGCGGCTCAATTCGGAAAGTAGCAGCGGAAGCCGGCTTGGGACGTCCTCGGACGATCTCCTCCCCGAGGAAAAAGCCGAAATTCTCGACGGCCAGGCGCTCCAGCTTCGGGGCACGTCGCTCCGCCTGGGCGGCGACTATGCCGGGGCTCGCCAGGCGCTCGAGACAGCGGACGCAAAGTTGCAGGCGGTTCGCGGCGGCAAGGTCGAGTCCATTGCCTGGATGCGCGCTCAGATCGTCGCCGATCTCGCGGCTATCGCGGAACAGACGAACGATTATGCCGAGGCTGAAAAGCAATACCGCCAGGGCGTCGCGATTTTGGAAGCCAATTACCCGGGATCGGCGGCGCTCCTCAACTCGCGCGCCCGGCTCGCGGGTTTCCTTGCCCGGAGCGGCCAACTCGATACCGCGGAAGCCATGTTTCGCGACATCGTCCATTCGCAGGCGGACGCGAGCAACCTGCCGCCGTCGTTCGCGCGGGTGCTCCGGCCCTATGTCGACATCCTCTTGAAAAAGGGCGACGACCCGGCAGCAACCGCCGAGATTTTCGCGACGACCCAACTGATGATGCGGCCCGGTCTTGCCCAGACCCAGGCGGTGCTCGCGCGCGAGCTTAGCGGCGGCACCGACGAAGCGTCGAGGCTGTTCCGTCAGGCAGTCACGCTTACTCGCCAGGTCGAGCGAACGCGGGTCCAGCTTGCTCACTATGAGAGCCTGGCAAAACCCTCGCCCGAGGAAATGGTCCGGGCGGCCGCGCTCCGCTCCGATTTGCAGGTGGCGCAGAAAGAAGAGCTCGCCACCCAGGCTTCGCTCGCGAGCTACCCCCGCTACCGCGCCGTTTCCAGCGAAGTCATCCCGCTCGCCGATCTGCAAAAGGCGCTTCGGCCGGGCGAAGCCTATTACAAGATGACGATCGTCGAGGACGGCATCTATGCGCTGCTGGCAACGTCGAGCTCAGCGCGGGTGGTGAAGCTTCCGGTCACTTCAAGCGTGCTCTCGGCGGAAGTGGATTCGCTCCGGGAAACGATTTCGACCGTCGAGAAGGGGCAGCGGGTCACTTACGCCTATGACGTGCCGCTCGCCCACAAGCTCTACACAGACCTATTCGGCCCGTTCGATTCGGAGCTGTCGCAGGTCCGGCACCTGATTTTCGAACCGGACGGACCGATGCTCCGCATGCCTCCGAACCCGCTGATCGTCGATCAGGCTTCGGTCGATATGTACAACGCCCGGGTTCAGAAGGATCCCAACGCGGACTTTGATTTCACCGGGATCAAATGGTTCGGCCGCGATCGCGACATCAGCACTGCGGTGTCCCCGCGTTCGTTCGTCAATCTTCGCGAAGCGCCGCCTTCCACGGGCAAGAAGGCCTATCTCGGCATCGGCAACAACGCGATTCCGTCAGCCGGAACGGACCGGGCGATACCAGCGGCGGCCGACCGCGACTGCATCCTTCCGCTCTCGACCTGGTCGCACCCGATCTCGGCCAAGGAGCTTCACGTGGCCGGCGACATCCTGACCAAGGAAGGCGAGCAGGGCGTCAAGCTCATTACCGGCGAAGCGTTTACAGACACCGCTATCGACGATGATGCCGACCTCAACGAGTACCGGATCATCCATTTCGCGACTCACGGTGTCGTTACCGCAACCCGGCCAAAGTGCCCGGCCCAGCCCGCATTGCTGACCAGCTTCGGAGGGACGGGTTCGGACGGCCTGCTGACTTTCCGCGAGATTTTCGACCTCAACCTCGACGCGGACCTGGTGATCCTGTCGGCCTGCGACACTGCCGGCGAAGCGACTGCTCTGGCAACCCAAAGTGCAGGTCTAGGCACTGGCGGTGACGTTGCTCTCGACGGTCTCGTTCGCGCCTTCGTCGGTGCGGGCGGCCGTCTCGTCGTCGCAAGCCACTGGCCCGTCCCCGACGATTTCAACGCGACCGAGCGATTGATGACGGGCTTGTTCAGCGCGCCGCCGGGGACTCCAACGGTAACGTCACTGCGCGAATCGGAGCAGAAGCTGATGGACGATCCCAACACGTCGCATCCGTTCTACTGGGCGGCGTTTGCGGTTGTCGGCGACGGTGAAATCCCGGTGATCCGCGCGCCAACGCAGATCGCTCAGTCGAATTAAGCCGGAAGCTTAGTTGCCGGGGTTCTGGCCGCCGCAACGGCAGGTGGTAACGCGCGCATGTCGAACCGGCTTGGTGGGCGCCGAGGCCTGGGCGTCGCTCACGACCGGTTGGGGTGTTTCGTCGGCGGCAGCGACAATCATCGGCTGCTGGCCGGCGGGCTGCTCCGCCTTCTGAACTGGAGCCTTGGGCGGTTCAGCCGAACCGGCTGCCGCGAACGACAGGATTGCTGCTGCAGTGACAAGCAAGCGGATACGCATGACCCGTCTCCGTCAAGGATTCGCGTCGGCATAAGGTGAACAGGGTTTCGAAACGGCTACGGCGAATGGTTAACGTCTTTGTAGCCAGGATTAGTGCCCGCTTCGACTAGCTCGCTGTGGCGAAGCCGCACTGCTTCTGCTCCATCGGGATCTGCTTGGTGATCCGCGTGGCATTTTCCGAATAGGCCTCGGTCACCGAGCCGCTGTTCACGGTCTTGCCGCGAAGCGGGCTGACATTCTCGCAGATGTGAAAAACGTGCGGGATGGCCGACTTCTTCGCGCCATTCTCGGGAGCGATCCAGTAGACGACGTCGAGGCCGGCGGGATTGGCCGCGCTCTTCGTGGCTTCAGCGACCGTTTTCGAATCCCGCGCGATGTCCTTCGCCTGCTCGGCCACCTCTGGGGAGCAGGCTGTCGTTGGCTGGTTCGTCTTGATCTGCTCCGCGCAGCTATTCATGTCCTGGGTATATTGCTCCACGGATGGCGGATTGTAGCTCACCCCGATCAGGGTCGCGATCACTGCAAGAACGACCCCGACGCCGCCGGCAATTTTCTTGTTCTTCGGGTCCATGTCCTTGTTCATGAAGATCAGGACAATCAGCGGCAGGAAGGCGACCAGGGTGATGATCGCGCCAAGCTGGTTCTGGATGAAGAACTTGAACGGTTCGGCCTTGCTCGCCGGATCGTGCTTGTTGGCGGCCTTCCACATCAGGCTTCCGGCGATCGCGAAGATCGCGATTCCGACCAGAAGCCCGATCAGGAGCGCCATGTTCCCGTGGTCGAAAGTGTGGCGGTAGAGCAGGACGATACCCGCGATTTCGCCGCCGATGGCAATTGCCCATGCGATCAGTGCGAATATGCGCAGTCGAGTGGCAGCGGATTTCTGACCCTGAGTCGCCCGCCATTCTTTGGTGACATCGGCGTCTTCGGACGGCTTGCTGTCGGTCATCTCGGGTTCCCCTCATCGAGCGCCAGAATATTGCGAGCATGCCCGCAACATCGACAAAGGTCATCTGAAAAAGAAGGTGGTGGACGCACTAGGGCTCGAACCTAGGACCCGCTGATTAAGAGTCAGCTGCTCTACCAACTGAGCTATGCGTCCACACGATTGCGAAAGGCGCTTGAAGCGGCATGATCGCCATGCGCGGCGCGCCGGTAGCATGGGTGTAGGTGGGGCGCAACCGCCCTCGATTCAACCCACGGTTCGAAGCGTCGAAATTCCGGTACCGGTCCGTTGCTGCCGCTCCAGAGCCATCAAAAGGCCGATGCACAGCATCACCGTCATCACTGCCGATCCGCCGTAGCTGACGAGAGGCAGGGGAACGCCGACGACAGGAGCGAGTCCCATCACCATCATCAGGTTGATCGCGACGTAGAAGAAAATCGTCGCGGACAGCCCGGCGGCCGTGAGCTGCGCGAACCTGGTCTTGGCGTTGGTACTCACTTTCATGCCCCAGCGGATCACCATTGCGAAGCACAGGATCAGGAGCAGCCCGCCGACGAATCCCCATTCCTCCACCATCGTCGAGAAGACGAAGTCCGTGTGGCCTTCGGGGAGGTAATCGAGATGGCTCTGGCTGCCTTGCAGATAGCCTTTGCCGAACAACCCGCCAGATCCGATCGCGATCTTCGACTGGGTGATGTGATAGCCCGCGCCCAAGGGATCGGCTTCCGGGTTGAGGAAAATCAGCACTCGCTGGCGCTGGTAGTCGTGCATCAGCGTGTAAGCGATCGGTGCCGCTGTCGCCACCGCGAGGAATGCCCCCGCGAACAGCCACCACGGCAAGCCGGCGACGAACATCACCGTTCCGCCGATCAGCAGCACCATGACCGCCGTTCCGAGGTCCGGCTGGACGAGGATCAAAGCCGCCGGCACCCCCAGGAGGAGCGCGGCCGGCCAGATCGCACGCCATTTCTTGATGTCGGCGGGCGGGAGCAACGAATAGAATCGCGCCAGCACCAGCACCATCGCGGGCTTCATGAATTCGCTCGGCTGGAGCCTGATCGGGCCGATGTCGAGCCAGCGCTGGGCGCCCTTGCCGACGAAACCCAGCATCTCGACCAGGATCAGCATCAGCAGGATGACCGCGTAGAGCGGGAAGGCGACGGTCTTGATCGACGATTCCCTGATCCAGGACATGCCAATGGCGACCGAAAGGAAAACGAGGAAAATGAAGGCCTGCTTCAGCGCCCAGGGGTTCACCGATCCGCCGGCGGCCGAATAGAGCGTCAACAGCCCGATCATGGCGATGCCCATCACCAGGAACAAAAGCCGCCACGGAAGCCTGGCGAGCGGCTGCGGGATGATCGCCGAGGAAATCATGCGGAATTGGCTTTCGCGGCCGCCTTGAAAGCCGAACGCTGGCGGGCATTACGCTCGGCGAGCGTCCCGCCCCACTGCTTCTCCAAGAGAGCGAGCGAGGCCCACGCTTTCTGCTTGTCGAAGAAGTAGGTCATCGTATCCCGGACGATCGGAGCCGCCGCCGAGGCACCGAAGCCGCCATGCTCGATGATGCAGCCGATCGCGTAGCGAGGCTTGTCGGCCGGAGCAAAGGCGACAAACAAAGCGTGATCGCGAAGCGCCCAGTTCGATTGGTGCCCGCGCTCGCCGAGACGGAAGACTTGAGCAGTGCCGGTTTTCCCAGCCATTTGAACTCCGTCGAGCGGCAGTTTCGAGGCGACCGCGGTGCCCCGGTCGTTGACGACGGACGTCATCGCCTTGCGCACATAATCGAGATGCTCCGGATCCACATCCAGGGCCGGAATGGGCGTTCGGGGCTTCCCCATCAGCAACCGGGGCTGGATCAATTTCCCGGACGCGATCCTGCCCGGCATCACCGCGAGCTGCATCGGGTTGATGAGTACGTAGCCCTGTCCGATCGACGTGTTCGCCGAATCGTAGCCCTGCCATTTCCGGTGATATTTCTTCTCGAGCCACTCGGGGTTCGGCATCGTGCCGTATCGCTGAGTAACCAGCGGCAGGTCGAATTCTTCCCCGAAGCCAAGATATCTCACCATGTCGGTGGTCTGCTGGGGATCGGTCTTCAGCCCCATCGCCCAGAAATAGGTGTTGCAGCTGCGCTCGATTGCCGAGTGCATGTTCATTGAGCCGTGGACAGCGTCGCAGCGAAAGTAGCGATTCCCGATCTGGTAGCCGCCGGGGCAGAAGACGCGATGCTCGGGATCGACCCCGAGCTTTAGGAAACCGAGCGCCATCGCCGGCTTGATCGTCGAACCCGAAGGATAGAGTCCCTGGGCGACTTTGTTGAGAAGCGGAAGGTGGTCGTTCTCCGACAGCATCTTCCATTCGGTCCGGCCGATGCCGCGGCTGAAGTCGTTCGGGTCGAAGGCGGGCATCGAGACGAAGGCGAGCATGTCGCCGCTCTCGACATCGAGCGCGACGAGGGCGCCGGATTCGGGGCCCATTCGCCTCGCCGCATATTCCTGGAGGCCCGCATCGATCGTCAGCTGGACGGTCTGGCCGCTGCGGTCGGGCTTCGGATCGAGCTCCTTGACCAGTCTTCCGCTTGCCGTGACTTCGATCCGCTGGGCGCCGGGCGTTCCCCGCAGGTAGGGTTCCAGTGTTTTTTCAAGACCTTGCTTTCCGATCTTAAATCCCGGCGTGAGATAAAGCGGGTCCTTGGTTTTCTCGTAATCCTCGGCCGAGGGCGTGCCGACATAACCGACGAGATGCGCGACTGCCGGGCCGGTCGGATAATAGCGCGAAAAGCCACGAGTGGCCTGCACCCCGGGAAGCTCGGGGAGCCGGACCGTGACTGCTGCATAGTCCTCGTATGGAACGCTTTCGGCGACCTGCACCGGTTGGAACCCGTGGCCCTGCTTCAGGTCTTTCAGGATCCGGTCCATGTCGTCGGCGTCGAGCCTCATCAGCTGGGCTAGCAGCTTCAAAGTCGGCTCCGGATTCTTGAGCTGCTGCGGGATGATATCGACTCGAAAGTCGCTTCGGTTGATCGCGATCGGCTTGCCGGTCCGATCGACCATCCACCCCCGGCGCGGCGGGACGACGATGAGCTGAACCCGATTGTTCTCGCTCATCAGCTGATATTTGTCGTTCTCGGCAACCGCCAGCCAGCCGAGGCGGCCGACAAGCGCCGTTCCGACCGCGGCCTGGGCGCCGCCGAACAAAACCATTCGCCTCGAAAAGGACAGCGATTGATGAACCGAAGTGAAGGGCTGATGCTTCACTGTCTTCCAAGTCTCCAGTGATCGAGCCAGCCAGCCACCCAGGCCGCCAACGGGAAGGCCGCTATCGAGATCAGTACAGGAGGCAACATGAACGAAAACGGGACGGCCGCGCCCATCCACGCCGCAACCTGCCATTGCGCGCTTTCTGCGAACAGGATGAGCAGCGCGGCGAGCACCCATTCGATCCAGTAATCGCGCCAGAGAGTCCGGCGGTCGAGCAGGTCGAGCGCAAGCATCGAGGCGGTCCACACGACAACTGAGAGACCGACCGGGGAGCCGGTGATGAGATCGCTAAGCAGTCCCATTGGTGCCGCCCACCAGCTCGGCCAGACGTCTCCGCGAAGCAGCCGCCATGCGATCAGCATGAGGAAACCGAAGTCCGGAAACCAGCCGATCTCGGCGACGATCGGAAGCGCCGAGAGGAGCATTCCGGCAACCACGGAAGCGGGCGGAACGGCGGCCGCGCCGGCGATCGGGCCCTTGCCGATCTTCCGTTTGGTGGCGAGCGCGGACCGGACCATCAGGGAAGCTCCTGGTCCTTCGGCGTCAGGCGCTCCGCGGCCTCGGGCTCGTAGGGGAGCATCGCGATCGCGAAACTGATCGAGGCCGGGTCCGCGAGGGGAAGGGCGATCGCGTTGTCGCCGTCGAGGCGGGTCACTCGGGCGATCGGGACCAGCGGCGGATAGAGCCCGCCGGTGCCGGACGTGATAATGAGGTCGCCTGGCTGAAATGGATTGCGGCCGACCTCAAGCGGCTTGACCTCGATCGAACCGTCGCCGCGACCCTGGGCAATCACTGCCTGGCCAGTGCGGAGGAGCCGGGCAGGGACAATGCTGGCGCGGTCGGAGATCAGGAGGATGCGCGATGAGAAAACTCCTGCGTCGATGATCCGTCCGATGAGCCCTTGCGCCGCTCGAACCGGCATTCCGATCTGGACTCCGTCTCGGGTGCCCGCCGAGAGGATCGCGAAGCGCCGGGGGCTCTGATAGGACGACCCCACGAGGCGCCCGGAGGCGACAGCGGAGGGCGTTTGCTCGCGAAGCTGGAGTGCCGCCTTTAGCTGACCGTTCTCCTGCCGGATTGCACGAGCGGTGATGAGCTGCTCGTGCATGAAGGCGTTCTCGCGCTTCAGGTCGCTGTTCTGCCTGGCTGCATCCCAATAATCACCGGCGCCCGATGCCAGGCCACCGACCGTTGCTGTGATCGCGTTCAGCCCCTGAGAGATCGGCGCCGTCGCGTCGAGCGCGAGCCCCTTCATGTTCTTGAAGCTGTCGGGTGCCGCGATCGAGAAGGCTAGGAGGACGAGGCCAATGGCAAGGCCGGCGATCGCTGCGATAAGGCTGAAGAACAGTCCGTATTGCGCGCGTCTCGACCAGCCCGGGCGCGGTCCCGACGGCGCCGCCACCCCCGGCTACCCGCCTACGCCGTCTGAAGGACGCCGCGGAACTGCTCTTCCTCGAGCGCCCGGCCAGTGCCGAGGGCAACGCAGGTCAGCGGATCCTCGGCAACCGTCACCGGAAGACCGGTCTCGTCGCGAAGGACTTCGTCGAGGCCCTGAAGCAAGGCCCCGCCGCCGGTGAGGACGATCCCCTGGTCGCAGATGTCTGCCGCGAGTTCGGGAGCGGTATTCTCCAGCGCGATTCGGACGCCTTCGACGATGGTTCCGACAGGCTCGGAAAGCGCTTCGGCAATCTGGCCCTGGTTGATCGAGATTTCCTTCGGCACGCCGTTGACCAGGTCGCGGCCCTTGATGTGAACCGTCTTGCCGATTCCGTCGGTGGGGGGCTTGGCGATCCCGACTTCCTTCTTGATCCGCTCCGCCGTGGCTTCGCCGATCAGGAGGTTGTGGTTTCGGCGGACGTACGAACTGATCGCTTCGTCCATCTTGTCGCCTCCGACACGCACCGAAGTCGTATAGGCGAGCCCGCGGAGTGACAGGACCGCGACTTCCGTTGTGCCGCCGCCGATGTCGACGACCATCGAGCCGATCGGTTCGGTGACCGGCATGTCCGCGCCGATCGCGGCCGCCATCGGCTCCTCGATCAGGAACACGGCGCTTGCACCCGCATTCGACGCAGCGTCCCGGATCGCGCGGCGTTCGACCGACGTCGAACCGCTCGGAACGCAGATCACGATTTCCGGGAAGCGCCAGGCCCGCATCTTGCCGCCGTGCACCTTGTGAATGAAGTGCTTGATCATCTGCTCGGCGACATCGATGTCGGCGATCACTCCGTCGCGAAGCGGCCGGATGGCTTCGATCTGGTCCGGCGTCTTGCCCATCATCAGCTTGGCGTCGTCGCCGACGGCCTTCACGCGCTTGACCCCGTTGACGGTTTCGATCGCGACCACCGACGGCTCGTTAAGGACGATTCCGCGTCCCCGGACATAGACCAAGGTGTTGGCCGTCCCGAGGTCGATGGCCATGTCATGCGACATCCATTTGAACCAGCGTGTCCAAAACATTCTTGGTAAACTCTCCGCGCTGTCCGGCGACCGGACATTCCCCCCGGCCACGTGATTGAAAATTAAACGCTTCCCATTGAATGCGAACTGAATTTCTTGGTTCAAATCAGCGCTTCGCGGGACGGTCCGGATTGGGCTAGAGCTATTAACATGTCAATAAGAAGACTGCCCTCCGAACTCGTCGACCGGATTGCCGCGGGCGAGGTCGTGGAAAGGCCGGCGAGCGCGCTCAAGGAACTGGTGGAAAACGCGCTCGACGCGGGAGCGAACAACGTGACCGTGCGGCTGTCGGGAGGGGGCATCGGCCTGATCGAGGTGGTCGACGACGGCAGCGGGATGGCGCCGAAGGATATGGCTCTGGCGCTGGAGCGGCACGCGACCTCGAAATTGCCCGAGGACAGCATCGACCGGGTGACCAGCTTCGGTTTTAGAGGCGAAGCTCTGCCGTCGATAGCCAGCGTCTCGCGCCTGACCCTGGAAAGCCGCGAACGCGGCGCCGACGGCTGGCGGATCGAGGTCGATCACGGCCGGAAGATTGCAGAAGGGCCTGCCGCGCTTCCGCCGGGAACGCGCGTTCGGGTTGAGGAGCTGTTCGAGAAGGTCCCGGCACGCCGCAAGTTCCTTCGTAGCCCGAGAGCCGAATATGCGGCCGCGCTCGACACGACGAAGCGGCTCGCGATGGCCCGCCCCGACGTCGCCTTCACACTCGAGCATGACGGGCGGCGAATTTTCTCGCTTCAGCCGTCCAGCGCGCCGGTCCGGGTGGCGACACTGCTTGCAGCCGAGCTCGAAAAGCATGGTGTCGGGATCGATTGCGTACGCGACGGCCTCGGCCTTACCGGCGTCGTCAGCTTACCTACGTTCAACCGCGGGGTTGCCGACCAGCAATATCTGTTCGTCAATTCGCGACCGGTGAAGGATCGCCTTCTGGTGGGCGCGCTTCGGGCCGCTTACCGCGACCTCATCGCCCGCGACCGGCATCCGATCGCCGCCCTGTTCCTGCAGGTCCCGCTCGACGAGGTCGACGTGAACGTCCATCCGGCGAAGACCGAGGTCCGCTTCCGCGACGCGGCTGCGGTTCGCGGCCTCATCATCGGCGGAATTCGGTCCGCACTGGACGCGGAATCCCATCGGAGCGCGGCTCGCGAGCAAGCGGCGGCGCCAGTGCAGTGGATGACGGGCGAGGTCTCACGTCATCCGGATGAGAGCCGGGATTTCGGGCCGGTGCAGAACCTCCCCGAGGCCCCATGGCCGGACGGCACCGTCTCCCAGACGGTGCCGCATGCCGGCCATTTCGCGGGGGTGACGAGTTATGGAGTGCGGGAGGAGCGGCCGCTCTTCAACGGTATTCCAGTCGAACCCGCCGGACGCGCGGAGCCGGCGGTCGAGCCGGTGCAAACCTTCCCACTCGGCGTTGCGCGCGGACAGGTCGCCAACACATACATCGTCGCGGAAGCCGAGGACGGCCTCGTGATCGTCGACCAGCATGCCGCCCATGAGCGCCTCGTCCTCGAACGCCTCCGCGCCGCTCGCACGGACGGAACCGTTGCCCGGCAAGCGTTGCTGATTCCTGAAGTCGTCGAACTCGACGAGCCCGATTGCGACCGGCTGGAAGGGTCTTTCGCGCAGCTCGAAGAGCTTGGCCTGGAGCTGGAGCGGTTCGGGCCGATCTCGATCCTGGTCCGTTCGGTGCCGGCGGCGCTTCGAAGCCCTGACGTCAACACGCTTCTTGCCGACCTCGCCGGAGAAATCGCGGAGCTCGGATCGGCGCTGTCGCTGCAGGAGCGGCTCGATCACGTCGAGGCGACAATCGCCTGCCATGGCTCCGTCCGCGCGGGCCGCGTGCTTTCGGTCGCCGAAATGAACGCGCTTCTTCGCGAGATGGAAGTCACGCCACGCTCGGGCCAGTGCAACCACGGACGCCCGACCTGGGTTAAGCTTGCGCACTCGGACATCGAAAAGCTGTTCGGCCGGAAATAGCATCGCTAGGCGCGACAAATGGACATTTCACGAATCAGCGTCGGCGACGCCCCGCCGGAAACCATCAACGTCATCATCGAGGTCCCGGTCGGCGGCGAACCGGTCAAATATGAGTTCGACAAGAAGTCGGGGGCGCTGTTCGTCGACCGCATCCTTCACACGCCGATGCGCTATCCCGCGAACTACGGCTTCGTTCCGCATACGCTTTCGCCCGATGGCGACCCGCTCGACGCATTGGTCATCGCACGAACGCCGTTCATCCCCGGTTGCGTCGTTCGTGCGCGCCCGATCGGTGTGCTCAAGCTGGAAGACGAGCACGGCGGCGACGAAAAGCTCATCTGCGTTCCAGTCGACACGACCTTCCCTTATTATTCGGATGTCGGCGAGCGGCACGATTTGCCTTCAATCGTGCTCCAGCAGATCGAGCATTTCTTCAAGCATTACAAAGACCTGGAATCTGAAAAATGGGTTCGGATCGGCGAATGGGGCGATGCCGCAGAAGCCAAGCGGATCGTCCTCGAAGCGATCAATCTCGCTGTTGCGAAGGGCTGAACGGCTTCGACGGAGCGGCCCGTTCGCGGGATGGGACGGGGCGACTTCATTGCCACTATCTGCTATTGACGCCGTTCAGTAGGAGTCTGGCCATGGAAATCCAAAGCGGCAGCAGAGATCGCGCTTATTATGCGCAGCGCGCGGCAGAGGAACTCGAGCTGGCCCAGGCCGCGGCGGACGATGTTTCCGCCGACGCCCACCGTAAGCTCCAGCGCGCCTATCTCGAAAAGGCATCGACCGGCGACCGCGAGGCGCCCGTTCAAGACGAGATCGGTTAATCGCGAGAGAGATTTTTCAGCCGCTGGTAGACTGTTTCGATCTGGTCTGATCGCGCCGATTTTCGAGCAGTTTCGAGGTCGGGGTAGCCGGCCTGGGCTTCGTTGCGCAGCGCCTTGGCGAAGTCGCCGGAGCGGATCGACTTCAGCAACACGGCCATCCGCTCGCGGATCTCAGGGCCGACGATCGCGGGTCCCCCAAGGACCGCGCCAAGCTCGGCGGTGTTCGAGATCGCCTCGCGCATTCCGGCGATTCCGCGCGCGTCGATCAGCTCGGCGATGAGCTTCAGCTCGCCAACACATTCGAGATAGGCGATCTCCGGCGTGACCCCGGCGTCCACCAGGGTCTGGAACCCGGCCCGGAGCAGTTCGGGCACGCCTCCCCACACGACCGCATTTTCGTTGAACAGGTCCGCGACTGCTTCTTCCTCGAAGCTCGACGCAATCAGGCCGGCGCGGGCGCAGCCGATGGCCCGGCCATAAGCGAGGGCGATGGCGCGCGCATTCCCGGTCGAATCCTGCGCGACTGCCCACAGCGCGATCATCCCCTTGCCTTCGCGGTAGAGCGAGCGAAGCGCGGTTCCGGGACCCTTCGGAGCGATGAGATAGACGTCGAGGTCTTTTCGCGGCTGAAGAAGCCCGAAATGAACGGCGAGGCCGTGGCTGAACCCGAGCGCAGCCCCTTCGCGAAGGTGCTGCTCCACCTCCCGATAAAGATCGCCGAGGATTTCATCGGGCGCGAGCATCATGACGACATCGGCCGAGGCGACTGCATCTTCGAGCAAGGCGACTTCGAGCCCGGCTGTCTCGGCTTCTCTCGTGCTTCCCGAGCCGCCGCGAAGCCCGACGACGACATCGATCCCGCTATCCTTAAGGTTCAGCGCCTGCGCGCGCCCCTGGTTGCCATAGCCGAGAATAGCGACGCGCTTGCCCGCAAGCGCTGCTGGGTTGATGGCCTTTTCGTTCGTCAGTTCCATGATCGACGCCTAGGCGCTCGGTTGCAGCAGGGCCAGAGCTTCGGCCTCGCTTCTTTCGTCGAGAATCCTGGTGAAGCGGGGCCAGTCCGGCGGCGGTTGGTGGGCGAACCAGGTGTACTGACGCTTCGCATAGTTGCGCGTCGCCTGTTGCCCGCGCCGGATCATCTCCTCACGGTCGATTTCGCCGGCCGCAAAAGCCGCGATCTCCTGAACGCCGATCGCCCGCATCAACGGAAGTGATGCGTCCAGCTTTCGGGCGAGTAGAGCCTTCGCTTCTTCGACCGCCCCGGCGGCGATCATCCGGTCGAATCGGGTGTCGCACCGGGCATAAAGCCATTCGCGCGGCGGGAGGAGGATGAGCGGTTTCAGAGTGACTTGCTTGCCTATCCCTCCTTCGCGCCTTTCCTGCCACTCGGCGAGGGTTCGCCCGGTGGACAGAACGACTTCCAGCGCGCGCGAGGTTCGCGTCCTGTCGGCTGGATTGAGCCGCGCCGCTGCTTCCGGATCGAGCCGCTCCAGCTCAGTGCGATTCTGCTCGACCGTTTGCGCGCGCACGCGCTCGCGCAGATTCCTTTCGATCGGCGGCACCGGAGCAATTCCCTCGAGCAGGGTTCGAAGATAAAGCCCGGTCCCGCCGACTAGGACCGGGATCCGTCCCGAACCATGGATGTCGGCGATCTCTGCCTTCGCCATCTCCGCCCACTCCGCCGCCGAGCAGGGCTGCGCGCCGTCCCGGACGCCGTAGAGCCGATGCTCGGCCCGTGCCCGTTCTTCCGCGGACGGCGCCGCGCTGAGGATCGGCAAGTCGCGATAGACTTGCGCGCTGTCGGCGTTGACGATGACGCCGCCGCTGCGTTCCGCGAGCGAAAGCGCAAGCGCCGACTTGCCGCTCGCCGTCGGTCCGGCAATTAAGGCAACGATGTTCATCGCCACTTTGATAGCAGCGGGACGCCTCGATGACAGGCTGTTGGACCGCGCGCTCGGCCTGCTCCGCGAAATCGATCCGGAGGCGCGTTTCGGCGCCTGGATTGACGAAGGCGACGCGGTCGATCTTCATGTGTCCGGCGACCCGATGGCGATCCGCTGGGCGCTGGAATCGCTTCCCGAAACCGATGTCGTGGTGCAGCCACCAGAGCCTCGCTTCCACAAGCTTCTCGTCGCCGACATGGATTCGACGATCATCGGTCAGGAGTGCATCGACGAGCTCGCCGATTTCGCGGGGCTCAAGCGCGAGATCGCCGCGATCACCGATCGGGCGATGCAGGGAAAGCTCGATTTCAAGGCCGCTCTCCGGGAGCGTGTGGCTTTGCTGTCGGGGTTGGAAGAGGGCGCGATCCAGCGTTGCCTAGCCGAGCGGGTGATACCGAACCCGGGCGCTGCGACGCTCGTCCGGACCATGCGCCTCGGCGGCGCGAAAAGCCTTCTGATTTCCGGCGGCTTCCTGTCCTTTGCTGAGCCGATCGGGAAATTGATCGGTTTCGACAAGGTTCGCGCCAACCGGCTGCTATTCGATGGAAAGCAGCTGAGCGGGCTGGTCGAGGATCCTATCGTCGATGGGCAGGCGAAGCTCGATGCGCTGATCGAAACGCGCGGCGAACTCGGAGTCGACGCCGAGCAGGTCCTGGCGATCGGCGACGGCGCCAACGATCGCCTGATGATCCAGGAGGCCGGGCTTGGAGTCGCCTATCGCGGCAAGCCGGCGCTCGCAGAAGTCGCCGATGCCAGGATCGAGCACCACGGCCTCGACGCATTGTTGTGGGCGCAAGGAATCCGCAAACAGGACTGGGTCGCCGCCTAGGCCGCTATTTGCCTTCCACCGGGAAGCAGGGCTGTCCTTTTAGCGACGAGCAGGCGGCGGCGGCGGCAGCGCGTGTCGCGAACCCGCCGATCTGGAGCCGGGTGACGCCGGCCGCGGGTACATAATAGGCTTGGTGACCGGCAAGGACCGCCGAACCGGAAAGCTTGCGGTACAAATCTTCCGCCGAGGATCGCTTCGAAAAGGCGCCGAGCTGGATCCGCCATTTACCCGATGCGGCGGCCGCGGCCTGGGCTGTCGAAGGCCTCGCTTTGGGCTTTTCCGTCTGCGCTGGGGCAGGGGGCTTCGCTGCGACCTTCACTGCCGGTTTTGCCCAAGGTTTTGGAGCCTTGGCCCCGGGCGCAGGGTTTTCGGAGGCTTGCCGCAGCGCAATTTCGACTGCGCGGCGGCGGATCTCCACGGGAATGATCCCGTCCATGTCGCCCAAAGTGCTCTTCGCCGGCTCCAGGCCTTGCGCCGCGGCCCTGCTGACATAGGCGTAAGCCATCAGAGGGTCGCGAGTGACGCTGTCGCCGTTGAAGAGCGCGGTCCCGTAAACCAGCATGGCCCGTGGCTCGCCGCGCTCCGCGGCCTTCTTCAGCCATTGTATTCCCGTCGCGTGATCGCCGCTGTCGAACAAGAGCAGCCCGAGCGTGGTTTCCGCGTCGAGGTGTCCGGTTTTCGCTGCCTTTTCGAGCCACCCCTTGGCGGCGGCGAGGTCGACGGGCACTCCGCGCCCGAGGCGGTAAGCCTGGCCGAGATTGAAAGCGGCGTCGGAATCGCCCTTGGCCGCGAGCGGGCGCCAGATCGCGACCGCCTGTGCATAGTCCGAGCGCTGCCACGCTTCGATACCGTCGCGGACGCTCTTTGCCTGAATCGCAAGGGCAGGCGCTGCGGCGGCGAGGACCAGCGTCGCTAACAAGCTGAATCGAATAGAGTTCATCCCCGCCCTTTCTCCTTGCGCGAGCCTACTCATCTTCTCCGCGCGGGCAACAGCGTCGTGACGACATTAACCAGATTTTAGAGGCTTGGGTGTCACTCCGGCCGCGATCGATCGAACTAGGGCAGGGGAAAACATGCGCGTTCTCGCAATGGCATCGCAGAAAGGCGGATCGGGGAAGACGACTCTTTCCGGCCATCTCGCGGTGCAGGCTCAGCTTGCGGGCGCGGGGCCCGTCTGCCTGATCGACATCGACCCTCAGGGCAGCCTCGCCGACTGGTGGAACGAGCGCGAGGCGGACATGCCTGCCTTTGCACAGACGACCGTCGCCCGGCTCGCTTCCGACCTCGAGGTGCTTCGCCAGCAAGGCTTCCGCCTCGCGGTCATCGACACTCCTCCGGCGATCACCATGGCGATCCAGAGCGTTATCGCCGTTGCCGAGCTCATCGTCATCCCGACTCGGCCGAGCCCGCATGACCTTCGCGCCGTCGGTGCCACCGTCGATCTTTGCGATCGGGCCGGAAAACCGCTCATCTTCGTCGTCAACGCGGCGACGCCGAAGGCCAAGATCACCTACGAAGCCGCGGTGGCGCTCTCGCAGCACGGCACCGTCGCTCCGGTGACCGTCCATCACCGCACGGATTTCGCGGCTTCGATGATCGACGGGCGAACCGTCATGGAAGTCGATCCCAATGGCCGTTCGGCCGCCGAGGTGGTCGAGCTTTGGGACTATATCTCCGACCGGCTCGAGAAGAATTTCCGGCGAACCGTGTTTGCCGCTCCGAACGCCGCACCGGGCATCAGCCAGGCCAGCCCGCGTCCCGTCGGTGGCTTCGGCCGCCGCGTCGTCGGCCAGTAACGGGGGACGGAGTGAACACCGAACCCAAGCCTTTCGCTTCCCTCTCTTCCGGTCTCCTCGCTCGAAAGGGCGCGGCGCGCCCGGCCATGCGTCCGCAAGGCTTCGGCCAGGTCGGGGCCGGCCTCGAGGATCTCGGGTGGAACGACATGGGCTTCGAACCGCCCAAGCCCGCGCTCGCCGTCGAGCCGGACCCGGAGCACGATGCCTTTGGGCAAGTAATCCCGGCCCATCCACACAATCTCGCCGGACTGAGCCCGGTCGAATCGCCGGTGCACAACCAGCAGGCGGAAATCGGCGCTCGCCTGTCCGCTTATTCGCCCGACGATGACGGCGAGGAAGAGATCGACGAAACCGCCGAGCTCTACGACCCCGAGGCGGTAGAACCGGACGAGATCGCGGAAGCGCCAGTCGCGACCAGGATCGAAAAGCCGGAGCCGGTCGTCGCTCCAAGAACGACGGCAGCAGCCGCGCCTCGCCGCCAGCGCAAGCCGCGGGCGATGCCCGGAAGCAAGGGCAAGGCCGCTTTCACGCTTCGGCTCGATCCCGACCGCCATCTCAGGCTCAGGCTAGCCTGTGCCGTCGATGGCCGCTCGGCCCAGGCGCTGGTCACGCAGGCGCTGGACAAATTGCTCGCCGAAATGCCCGAGCTCGACTCGCTGGCAACGAAGGCGAAACGGAAGGGGTAAGATCATGAGCCGCTCGAAGCGCATCGGATCCGCAATTTCCACGATCGCGATCGCCGCAATGATCAGCGGCTGCGCGATGGGTCAGAACGGCCGCCAGTCCTTCGCTTCGAAAACCGGAGCTTCCGGGCTGGGCCTGGCGCTCCAGGCGCAGGCGTCCCTTACCTCAGGCCAGTTCGCCACGGCCGTCGAGCTCGCCGAGCAGGCGGTCAAAGCGACGCCGGACGATGCCCAACTCCGGGCGCTGCTTGCCAATTGCTACTTCGCCGCGGGCCGCTTCGCTTCGGCGGAACAGGCCTACCGCGATTCGCTGAGCCTTCTTCCGACCCAGCCCAACCTGGTCCTCAAGCTGGCGCTGGTTGAGATCGCGCAGGGCAGGGACGCCGATGCGCTCGCCGCCCTCGATGCCGCCCGAGGCGCCCTCGATCCCGCCGACTACGGCCTCGCTATCGCGCTTGCCGGCCGTCCGGCCGAGGCTGTCGACATCCTCAATCAGGTTGCCCGCGCTCCCGGCGCCGATGCACGCACTCGCCAGAATCTGGCGCTGGCCTATGGCCTTGCCGGAGACTGGACCATGGCCAAGACGGTCGCCGCCCAGGACGTTCCGGCGGACCAGCTCGACAGCCGGATTCAGCAGTGGATGGCGGTCGCGACCCCGTCCCGCCCGTCCGACCAGGTGGCGATGCTCACGGGCGTCCATCCGGCCGCCGACCCGGGCCAGCCCCAGGCGCTCGCGCTGAACAGCTCGCCGGCAGGCACTCGCCTCGCCGAGCTTCTGCCCAAAACCGCGCCTGCACCAGTCGACCCGCAGGTCCCGCTGCAGGTCGCCGCTATCCCGGCCACTCTGCCGCCAGCGCTTCCGGACCCCGAGCCGGTGGTCGCGGAAGCTGCGCCGGTGGAAGTGCCGCCCGTGGCTGTTGCCGAAGCGGCGAGAGCGCTGCTGACGGCGCCGGAGGAAACCGAAGCTCCAGTGCTGCAGGCTGTCGCCGCGAAGCCGGAAGTTCCGACCCGCTTCGACACACCGGTCGAGCCGGCGAAATACGTCGCCATCAGCGACACCGTCCGCCATGCCGCCGACGAAGCCCGCAAGTCGAGCGGCCATTCGAACTCGGTCGTCCAGCTTGGCGCCTACAGCTCGGCGGATCGGGTGACGGTCGCCTGGAACATGTTGACCAAACGCTACCCAGCGCTCGCCAACTACACCCCGATGCGCGCCCGCTTCACCGGCGCCAAGGGCACGTTCTGGCGGTTGTCGATCAAGGGCTTCGGCAACCAGCAGGAAGCGATCGATCGCTGCGAGCAACTCCAGAGCCGGGGTGGCAAGTGCTTCGTGCGCCGGGTCGCGGGCGATGCACCCGTGCAGTTCGCCTCGCGCTGATCAGGCGTCGAATTCGCGGTTGACAAGGTCGAGGCAGGCCATCCGGACTGCCACGCCATATTCCACCTGAAGAGTGATCAGCGACCGTTGAAGATCGTCGGCGATTGCTCCGTCAATCTCGACGCCGCGGTTCATCGGACCGGGGTGCATCACCACCGCGCGCGGGGCCGCCGTCGCCAACCGCTCCGAGGTCAATCCGTAGCGCCGAAGATATTCGCCCGGCGCGTCGCCGAGGTCTTCCTCTAGCCGTTCGCGCTGGACCCGGAGCATCATCACCACTTCGGCACCCTCGATCGCTTCATCGACCGAGATTGCCCCTTCCGGGACCAGCGTTTCCGGACCGCCGAGCCGAACGGTGGCGCCGAGCCTTGGAAGCAGCTTCATGTTGGAATGGGCAACCCGGCTGTGCGTGATGTCGCCGCAGATCGCGACGTTAAGACCCTCGACCCGCCCGAAATGCGAGCGGATGGTCGCGGCGTCGAGTAGCGCCTGGGTGGGATGCTCGCCGGTTCCGTCGCCGGCGTTGATTACAGGGCAGTCCATGATTGCCGCGACACGCTCTGGCGCTCCGTTCTCGCGGTGGCGGATGACGAGCGCGTCGGGCCGCATGGCGCTCAGGGTGCGCGCGGTGTCTTCGAGAGTTTCGCCCTTTTTCACCGACGATTGCTCGACGGGGAGTGTAACGACGCTTGCCCCCAGCCGGTGGGCGGCGGTCGAGAAGGACATGAGCGTACGCGTGGAATTTTCGTAGAACAGGTTGAAGACGATCTTGCCCTTGAGCTGGTCGTCGCTGTCGCGGTTGGTGCTTCGCCAATCGTCGAGATAGCGATCCGCGTGATCGAGGATCTCCGCGATCTGGTGGTCGGTCAGACTGTCGATCGAAATCAGGTCCACTGCGTCCCCGCTTATTCCGGAGCCGAAAGATTTGCCAGAGCGTCGATGGCGCCCTGCAGGATATGCGCCGCGGCGAGAGCGTCGACCTTCTCGGCGCGCTTGGCCCGGCTCACGTCCGCCTCGATCATCGCCCGCTCGACCGCCTGGGTCGACCAGCGCTCGTCCCA
>JBDZVP010000116.1:0-1765 GCA_040255765.1 Sphingomonadales bacterium
CCCTCCCCTCCCGCGTGCGGGAGGGGCCGGGGGTGGGCTCCGCCGCAAACCCCAGCATCGCCCTTTTCTCCGCATCGCTGAGGAACCCCGCCGCCCCGACCTGCTCCCAAAGCTTCGCGCGGTCCTCGGCGAGCTCGCTGATCTGGTCGGTATCCACCGCCAGCTTCACCGGTCCCATCCAGTCACTCAGCATCGCCGACAGCGCGCCCAGGATGCGTCCCGCCATCGGCAGGATCGTCTGCCGGTACAGCGCCCGGCCCGCTTCTCGCGCATTGGCATAAGTGGCGTCCCCCGGCAGCCCGACCAGCACCGGGGGAACGCCGAAGGCGAGCGCGATGTCGCGCGCGGCGCCCTCTTTCAAAGCCACGAAATCCATGTCTGCCGGCGTCAGGCTCAGCGCCTGCCACTTGAGCCCGCCCTCGAGCAGCAGCGGCCGTCCCGCATTCTGCGTGCCCGAAAACTCGCTCTCCAGCTCCGCTTTCAACCGGTCGAACTGCTCGCCAGATAGCGAGGTCCCGTCACCCGGCTCATAGGTCAGCGCCCCGCTCGGCCGCGCCGCATTGTCGAGCAATCCCTTGTTCCAGCGGCTCGCCCGGTTGTGCACGCTCGCCGCCGCGATTGCCGCGTCCAGGCAGCCCATCCCGTAATGGTCGTCCCTCGGATGAAGCGAACGGACATGGGCAACCAGCGCGCGCCCAAGTCCGTCCGCCCTCGCGAACCGGGCAGTCTTCCCGCCCGCGCGATATTTGTAAGCCACCGGCCAGCCGTTCGAGTCCGTCTCGACGCTGACCCGCTCCGGCCGCAGCATCACCAGCTCCGCCGGTTTTTCATCGCCGTCGGTCAGCACCTGCACATAAGCATTGCCGTTGAGCAGGAGCGCCGCGCCGACCCCTTCGATCAGCTCGGGCGAGACCAGCTTCGCTGCGCCCTCATCGCCCTCCGCGCAATAGATCGTCAGCGATCCCAGCAGCCCCGACAGCAACCGAACCGCCCGCTGCCCCACCGGGTTATTACGATAGACCTCGTCGAACTGCGCTTCATAAGATCGCGCAAACGCCTCGCCGCCGGAGACCCCGAGCCAGGCCGGGACAAGCGCCCGCACCGGCTCCGGAGCGCCCTTGCGCCCGAACCACCATGCCATAAATTTTCCTTCAGTTCTGAACCTCTCCCCTTCGCGGGAGAGGTCGGACTCGTGCGAAGCACGAGCCGGGAGACGGGCCTGCGCCCTCAGCTAGCCGCCGCTATCAAACCCCCATGATCGTCTGCGCCGCGGCGTGCCAGTAAGGCTTGTCCCAGAGCGCCGACACCAGCACCGCGACCGGCACATAGAATGCCAGCCATATCCAGTAAGCCTCGTGCACTCGCCGGTTCCGGACCACGTCCCAGATGAACATCGGCGCCACTGCCGCGACGATATACAAATGGTTCGCCGCCGGGCTGCCAGGCATCGTCGAGGGCAGCCACACGATCCGGTCGATCGCAGCGCCCAGCGGTACCGCCGTCGCCAGGAACATCATTCGCTTGTGCATCCCCGAATGATTGGCCCGTGCCCGAAGCGCGATGGTGATGAACAAGGCGAACAGCACCCCCGCGCTGATCTGCAGCAGCAGGATATTCTCGACCAGCGGAAGCACCGGTGCCAGCGCCGCCCGCACCTGAGGCGGACCGAAATGCACGCCGCCCCAGACCTGGTAATACATCGTCGGCGCAAGGATGAACCCGACAACGACGAGCGCCGGAACCAGAACGAACGCGGCGATGCCGA
>JBDZVP010000116.1:1865-4777 GCA_040255765.1 Sphingomonadales bacterium
CGCTCCTTCAAAGAAATCTTGCCCGCAACAGTCGCCATGGCGCTTCCCCCTCGCCTCCGGACCGGATTCAAGACGTATCACAACCTCCGCACCCGCGGCAGCCCCGATTTCGTCTCGCCGAGCTCCGTCATCGCCCACACCATCGCGTCGGCCCGGTCCGGCGACCTTCCCGGTCCTTCATAGGCGCCGCCGGCGATCATTCCCGCCATCTGGTCCTCGAGTTTGGGGAAGGAACCCGCCAGGAACGCTCGTCCCGCTTCGAATCGCAACGCCACCGGCTCGGCCCGCGCGACCTTGCCCTTCGACGCGTGCACCAGTTTGACCTTCAGCCCGCTGTCGGCGGCCTTGAGCACGCTCGCAACCATCGCCCCGCCATTGTTCGCCTCGGCAACCACGATCGAAGCGCGCCACCGCGCAGCAGCAGCAGCCACCCGGTTCGCCCATCCCTCTGGGCTAAGTCCCTCCACCGTCTCATCGGCAATAACGAAGAGGTGATCCCCACGACGCCCGCACACGACAATACCGCAGGCATCGCACCCCTCGCCAACCCCGGCGGGCGGATCCACGCCGACGACGATACGGTCGTATGCCCCCTCTCCTTCAGGGGAGGGGGTTTGGGGGTGGGGGAGTCTGGACCGCTCCATCAAATCCCGTGACCACAGCGCGCCCTCGATTTCCTCGATCAGCTCGCCGTCCAGCTCCTGCCGCCCGATGCGCGTTCCGCCATAGGTCGCGATCATCATCTCGACGAAGCCCTTGCTCAAATTCACATTCTCGTCGGTCCGTCCGTTGGTCGTCACCGTCCACTCGGCATCCTTGATCCGCTGCAACAGCTCGCCCGGCCGCGGAGTCGTCGTCACCAGCGCCCTCGGCCGGGCCCCGCGCCGCAGCCCCATCTGCAGGTTCATCCACGCTCCCTCGGCCTCGCCCCACTTCGCGAGTTCGTCGCACCACGCAAAATCGTGCTCCGGCCCGCGAAGCCCGTCGGGATTGTCGCCCGAGAAGATCTGCGCTTCGCTTCCGTTCGGCCAGGTTAGCCGTCCCAGGCTCGGCTCCCATTTCAGCCGATGCCGCCGTCGCCGCGCAACGCTAAGAACGCCGCTCACCCCCTCGACCATCACCCGCCGCGCCTCGTCGATCGTCGCGCCCACAAGTGCGATCCGAACCCCCGGGCGGCTCCGCGCGATCGTCTCGATCCACTCCGCCCCCGCCCGGGTCTTCCCAAAGCCCCGTCCCGCAAGCATCAGCCATGTCCGCCAGCCTTCCTTCTTCGGCGGAAGCTGGTTTTCATGGGCCCACCGTTCGAACTCGGCATCCATATCCAGCATGTCGAGCCAGGTCATGTTCTTGAGCGTTCGCCACTTTGCGGCCGGCTTCAGCTTCGCGAGGGCGATCGTTTGCCCCAGGGGTTCATTCGAATTCACTTGGCAGTTGCTTCCCGAGCTTCCTCGCGCTTTCTCACGCGCTCGAGCTTGTCGAACAGGCGCTGCCGTAGCTCCTCGACTTCGACCGCGGACGGCTCGGCTTCCGCTTCAAGGGCCGTCTCCCGATGCATCTTCAAAAGCTGGAGCGCGATCTGGTTTGGGTACTCGCGCATCCGCTCTTCCGAGCCGTCCTTGCGAATGACGAGCCTTTCGGTCCCGTTCAGCGCCCTATCGAGCAGCACCAGTTCCAACCGCTGGTAAGCTGCAGCAATCGCCTCAGCCCAAGCGGCACGGAACGCCGCGACCTTCTTCCGCCGCCTATACGCCGAGGTCGTCGACATCCCTGCCGCTTCGGCCGCCCGAGTCACGTTGCAGGTCTCGCCCAGCGTGGTGAGGAAGGTCCGCTCCTTGGCCCCGGTCCACTCGTACTGGCGGGCCTTGCGAGCCTTCGGCGACGCTCCGCCGATAACCGTCAGCTCCGCCCCCTTCGCCTTCCGTTTGGCCACCGCATCCCTCCAAATGAAAACGGGCCCGCCCCGGTTGAGGGCAGACCCGAATCGCTATTTCTCGACTGTGCCAGGATGTACCGAAACAGCGTTACGATGTCAAGATATATTTTACCTATATGGTTCACCGGCGGAGATTACAGGCGATCGTCGTCGAATGAGGCCGGCCCATCCTCCGCCAGCTTGATTACTTTGGGGAAACGTCCATATTGACCTTATGACTGGTTACTCCCAGCCCCGACGGCCCGAGCTCCACCCAGGAAGCAGTACGGCACGATTCTAGCGCCCTGAGCGTCCGCGCCCCCGCGCGACGTTGCGCTCGGGGCTCTTCCAATGAGCCGCGCTCCGCATTTGCGGCGCGCACCGTCGCAATCGGGCGGCCGGGCAGCACTCAAAAGGACAATCGCGCCCGCCGCCCACAGGGAGCAGGCAAGTGATTACGCAGCGTTTCACAGTCGAATATGATCGACGCACTGTCGGGATCGCCGTTCGCGTCCCCGGCGGCTTCGTCTTCTATTCGTCCGACGATCGGTTCGAAGAGGTCGACGGGAAGATGTTCCCCCGCGCCCGCGCCATCGAGCGAGAGCTGAGGCGGGTGGTCAGGCGAAACACGCATTCGGGCCAGGGCGTCGAGGCGCGCCCCTCGCTGGCGTGAGCGGTCCCCGCCCGCCCCCGCAGAACGTTTCATGGAGAAGACAATGAACTATCCGGCAATGCACGAAGAGGTACGGGCGCTCCGCGCCGACCGCGAGCGCGTCGCAAGCCTGCTGTCGCGCTATCCGAAGATCACTGAGGATGAATCCGCCGAGGTGCTGACGTTCCTTCGGACCGGCCGCCATCTCGATGTCGGCCTCCTGACCAGCGACGAGCGGCTGAAGCCGAACCTCGACGCCTTCATGGAAGACCACAAAAGCCATTTCCGGGTGAAGTGGGGCGAAACCACGCTGGTCGTTGCGGGGATCGCGGCGCTGATCGCGGTCCT
>JBDZVP010000117.1:0-4770 GCA_040255765.1 Sphingomonadales bacterium
AATCTCTACGTCAACCGCAACCAGATCGGCGCGGTGGTGGAGAGTCAGCCGTTCGGAGGCGAGGGTCTGTCAGGGACCGGCCCCAAAGCGGGCGGCCCCCATTACGTCGCGCGCTTCGCGACCGAGCGGGTCACCTGCGTGGACACGACGGCTGCGGGCGGCAACGCCTCGCTGATGGCTGCGCTCGAGGGCTAACAGCCCCGGATCGAGTCCATCAGCTCGCGGCGAAGCGATTCGTCAGTCTTGAAGTCGCCGAGCCAGCATTTGGTCACCATCGAAATGCCGTGCTGGTTGACCCCGCGCGTGGTCATGCAGCCGTGGCTTGCCTCGACGATGACGGCCACGCCTTTCGGCTGAAGGACCTCATCGAGAGCTTTGGCGATCTCGTTCGTCAGCCGTTCCTGGAGCTGCAGCCGACGGGCATAGCCATCGACCAGCCGCGACAGCTTCGAAATCCCGACGACCTTGCCGTTCGGCCGATAAGCGACATGCGCCTTGCCCGTGATCGGCGCCATATGGTGCTCGCATGTCGAGACCAGAGGAATATCGCGGAGGAGGACGGTTTCCTCGTAACCCTCCGTCTCCTCGAACACGCGTTCGAGATGGGCTTTGGGGTCGACCCGATAACCAGCGAACCATTCGGAATAAGCGCGCGCAACACGCGCCGGTGTCTCCTGAAGCCCTTCGCGAGACGGATCATCTCCTGTTGCAGCGAGGAGCGTCCGGATCGCCTGCTCGATTTCCGCGCGGCCGGGGCGATGCTTCGGCTCGACCGAAGGGGCCTCGTCCAGCTCAGGGACTTCGAATTCACTATAGCTACTCAGGTTCACCAGACCCTCCCACCTTCGACACTGGCTTTGCTCTCGAGCGCCAGCTCGTCCTCCAGATTGTCGACGTCGCGGCCGATCGATGCCGAGGCCCGATGCTGGCCCTTGCTGAAATAGCGGATGATGAAGTCTCCGCTCTCGATCTCGCCGTCCACGAGCACCTGATCCCATTCGGAAGCGTGGCCGACGTAGCGGATCGAAGTCCCGAACTGCTCGCTCCAGAAGAATGGCGCGGAGTCGAACTGCCGATGCTGGCCGAGCATGTCGGCGGCGGCGACCTCGCCCTGCCGCTCCGCGACCACCCAATGCTCGATCCGCGTCCGCTCGCCGGTGAATGGATCCGGGTATGACGCAATGTCGCCCGCAGCATAGATGTCGGGGACGGAGGTCCGCATCGAAGAATCGACGATCACGCCATTGTCGCATTCTGCTCCGGCCGAGCGGGCGACGTGTAGGCGCGGCTGCACGCCGATTCCGACGATGACGAAATCGGCACCGAGATTCTCGCCGCTGGCAATCCTTACCGACGCTCCGTCAAAGCTCGAGGCGACGCAGCCGAGGTGGAAGCGCACTCCGTTCTTTTCGTGCAGTTTCTTGATGTGCTCACCAAGCGCGATTCCGAAGACCCGGTCGAACGGGACATGTTCTACAGAGACGATATCGACTTCGACCTCCCGGACACGGAGGGCAGCGGCGGCTTCCATTGCGATGAAGCTCGCGCCGATGACGACGGCGCGGGCGCCTTTCTTCGCCTGTTCGGCGATTGCCCGGGCGTCGGCGAGAGTGCGGAGGGTGAAGACCTTATCGCCGTCAAAACCCGGAGCCTTGAGCCGGTTCGGTTCCGACCCCGTGGCAATCAGCAGCTTGTCGTAGGGAAGCTCCTGTCCAGACGCGCAGTGGACCACCTTCGCCTGTGCATCGATCCGGGATACCTCGGTCGAAAGCCGCAGGTCGACGCGATTGTCGGAATACCACTGGTTCGTCCGGAGCGGCATCCACTCCTCCTGGGCAGTTCCGGCGAGATAGTCTTTCGAGAGGTTCGGCCGATCGCAGGGCGGGTCGCAATCGGCACTGAGCATGGCGATGTCGCCGGAATAGCCGAGCCGGCGAAGTTCGTTGGCGCAGGCAAGGCCTGCCGCTCCCCCGCCGACGATCACGATCCGCCGGACTTCGCTTTCGACCTCAGGCGTTTCGTCACTCAGCGGCTTGAGCTTGTAACTGACGTAGGCGCGGTCGCTGTCGACATCGACCTGCCAGCGGTCGAGGGGATCGAGCGCGGGTGCCCTCAAGGCGATACCGGTCTTTAGATCGAAGCACGCGTGGTGGAGAGGACAGCGGACCGAGTCCGATTCCGCAACTCCATCGGCAAGATGACCGCCGTAATGGGTGCAGGTGCCGCTCACCGCGTAAAGCGAGCCTTCGAACCGCGACAGGAGCACGGGTTCGTCTCCGACCCGGCCAGAAACGGTCCCGTTCTCGGGAATGTCGCTTAGCGGAAAACCCGCGGAAAAATCCGGCCCCGTTGCGGCCTGTGCTTCGCCCACCTTGCTGCGCCCTTTCCTTTGGAACCCGCGCCCATTCGATGGTCGCAGGCCGGGAAAGGTTCCGGTGCTAATTCCTCGACAGTTGGAACAGCCAATTCTTCGCCGCGGGACGATCGGACGGAAGACCCCATTCCTCCAGCGTGCCTAGAGTCTCGCAAGCCAGTCCGGCAGCCGCAGCCGCCGAACGGAAGAAGTCGCTTCCCGCTTCGGTGACAGGGAATTCAAGCCATGTACCGCGCCTGTTGAACTCGGCCCGCTCAGGTGTGACCCAGGCGGAAAACCAGCCCATGCCTTCGGGTTTCAACAAAGTCGCGACAGCTTGCATGTAACGCCGGACCGCATCCTCCGGGAAATGGATGACGACATGGAAGCTCCAGATGCGATCGAACGTTCCCGGGTCCAACTGATCGAGTCCGAAGTCACCGCTAAGAACCAGCCGCGGATTGCGATCTTCGAGGTGGAGACCGCGAACGACTTGCCGAGCCGCATCGAGGCGGCTGGCACTGATGTCCACGCCCGTATAATTGCCGGGTTCGAGAAAGCGGATCAGGGGTGCCCCGGCCTGAAGCGGACCGCAGCCGATTTCGAGCAGCCGATGTTCGGGTCGAAGACCGAGCTTGCCGAGGGCCTCCGCCTGGACATCGCGATCGATCCGCCATGCGCCGGACGGCCCGCGTAGCAGCTCAAGCCTCCCCTCGAGCGCGGAATCCTCGAAATCGAGACCGTCGGTTCGAATCTGCATGATCGGCGTTCGATCCAGGTCCAAATCTCTAAAGAATGGCTCCCCGGGCCTGATTCGAACAGGCGGCCGTCCGATTAACAGTCGGATGCTCTACCGCTGAGCTACCGGGGAGCAGCCCTTGAGGGCAGCGCGGGCTAGATAGCGAAGCGTGCCGCAAACACAACCCGGTTTCAGGTTGCGAATTGCTCCATCGCGATCCGCTCGTCGAGCGCGTGCTCCGGATCAAAGAGCAGGGTGAGGGAGCGGTCCCGGTCCATTCGAACGTCGACCTGGACCACCTCGCGCACCTCGAACTGGTCGGCGACGGCAGAGATTGGCCGCAGCTCGGGCTCGAGCGCCTTGAAACAGATGTGCGTGTCGTCGGGGAGAATTGCTCCCGACCAGCGGCGCGGGCGGAACGGGCTGATCGCGGTCAGCGCCAGCATCTTGGCCTGCAACGGCAGGATCGGCCCCCCGGCGGAAAGGTTGTAGGCGGTCGAGCCGGCCGGAGTGGCGACGAGAACGCCGTCGCAGGCGAGTTCCGGGATCGCGGTACGGCCATTCACCGAAACCTCGATCTTGGCGGTCTGGCGAGTTTCGCGGAGAAGCGAGACTTCGTTGATTGCGGCGTGGGTGAAGGTGCTTCCGCCAATCGTCCGGGCCGTCATTTCCAGTGGCGCTACGCGAATCGCCTTCGCCGCCTCGATCCGTTCGGCGAGACGGTCAAGACGCCAGTCGTTCATCAGGAACCCGACGGTGCCCCGGTTCATCCCGAACACCGGAAGGCAGGGCAACTCGCCTTCGAGTATCCGGTGGAGGGTGTGGAGCATGAAACCATCGCCCCCGACCGCGACGAAAATTTTCGCCTCCTCCTCGCTTGCCCAGTCGAAGCGGCGGCACAGCATTTCCTCGGCGGCCCGTGCGAGCTCGCGGTTGGAGGCGAGGAGCGCGATCCCGCGTTCCTTGAGATCAGTCCTTCCGGAGGCGTCTTTGGGGCTCACCTGGCCGACCATATTCGCAAAATCGCGAGGCCGCGAATCGCTCACGCGGGCTCCATCTCGCGTTCGCCGGCGGCAACGACTCGCGAGAGACCGAGCGAGAGTTGGAGAGCGCCGTTCAGCCGGTCAGCGGGTGTTCGCCAGTCGCGGCTGACCGCGAGCTTGCTGTCCGGCCGAAGCCGGGCGCTTCCCTTGAGACGATCGATGTAGGCGAGCAGGCCCTGCAAGTCGGGGAAGCCGCTCGGCGCGAAAGTCACCACCGCGCCGCGCGGGCCGGTGTCCAGCTTGGCAACCATGGCTTTCTTGGCATTGAGCTTGGTTTCGACGATCTTGAGCAGGTTCGCCGTTTCGTCGGGGAGCGGGCCGAAGCGGTCGATCAGCTCGGCAGCGAATTCCTCGATCGCCTGCTTGTCTTCAAGGTCGCCGAGGCGCCGGTAAAGCGCCATCCGCAGGTCGAGATCGGGGACATAGACTTCGGGGATAAGGATTGGCGCGTCGACGCTGATCTGGGGTGAGAATTCCTCCTGCCGCTGGACCCCACCGGCCTTGATCTCGACCAGGGCCTCTTCGAGCATCGATTGGTAGAGTTCGAAGCCGACCTCCTTGATGTGGCCCGACTGCTCCTCGCCGAGCAGGTTCCCGGCGCCGCGGATGTCGAGGTCGTGGCTGGCGAGCTGGAA
>JBDZVP010000020.1:0-26182 GCA_040255765.1 Sphingomonadales bacterium
CGCGCCCGGCGCGTTGGTCATCACCAGGTTGAAGTCCTGCGCTTTCGCCCAGTCGGCAGTCGCCGCGGCATTGGAGAAAGTCTCGGCGCTCGGAAGGACGAAGTTGCCGGCCGCGTTCTGAAGCGAGGCGTAGTTCATGCCGTTCTGCAGGACATAGGCGTATTCGACATAGCCGATCGAGTTCGGAAGCTGCTTCACGTAAGCGGCAACGCCCTCATTGCCCTTGCCGCCGACGCCGGTCGGCCAGGACACGGTCTTGCCTTCGCCCGGGCCCGCCTTCCAGCTCGGGCTGACCTGGCTCAGATAATGGGTGAAGTTGAAGGTGGTCCCCGAACCGTCCGAGCGGTGAACGATTGCGATCGGCGCGCTTGGGAGATTCACGCCGGGGTTGATCTTGACGATCGATGGGTCGTCCCATTTCTTCACCTTGCCGGCGAAGATGTCGGCGAGGAGCGGGCCGGTCAGCCGGAGCTTGCCGGGCTCGACTCCGGTGAGGTTGATGACAGGAACGATTCCGCCGATCACGATCGGGAATTGCGCGAGCTTGCTTTCGGCCAGTTCCGCGGAGTCGAGCGGCTGGTCGGAAGCGCCGAAGTCGACCGTGCCGGCCTTAACCTGCGAGATTCCGCCGCCGGACCCGATGGATTGGTAATTGACCTTGGTTCCGGACTGGCCGGCATAATCCGACGCCCAGGCCGACAGGACCGGATAAACGAATGTCGAACCGGCGCCGGTGATCTCCGTCGCCGCGCTGGCTGGAGCATTCGCCTGCTGGTTGCCGGCGGGACTGCCGCAAGCCGATACAAAAAGCGCCGCGCTTACGGCGGCGAAGGTCATCGCTTTCACTCTTTTTCTCCGTCTCATTTGCGGCGCCATTTACGCGCGGAAGCGGACGGGTTCGTGACAGTCTCGTTACGCTTTTGTGACACCCGCGACGGGAAGAAGGACATGGATTTTGGTGCCCTCGCCAAGCTTGCTCTCGATCGTGAGCCGGCCGCGATGACGCTCGACGATATGCTTGACGATCGAAAGGCCCAGCCCGGTCCCGCCAAGCGCCCTGCTCCTGCTGGTGTCGACGCGATAGAATCTCTCGGTGACCCGCTTGATATGCTCCGGCGCTATTCCTTCGCCCTCGTCGGCGATGACCAGGTGAACCATCGGCCCTTCGGGACTTGCGGAAATCGTCACCGGAGTTGCGGGCGCGCCATAGCGAAGCGCGTTGGTGACCAGATTGTCGAGGAGTTGGAGGATCTGCCCGCCGTCGCCGGCGATTGGCGGAAGCCCGTCGGCGATTCTCAAAACCAGCTCCGACTTTCGCTCATCGGCGGTCCTGCGGTTGTTGCCGACGACTTGCGCAATCAGCGGCCCCAGGTCGATTGCCTCGGTCGGAGTCGAGAAGCGCTCGGCTTCGATCCGCGACAGCGACATCAAATCCTCGACCACGCTCTGCATCCGATGCGCCTCGTCATCGATGACCCCGAGGAATCGATCTCGGGTTTCGCTGTCGATCTCCGCGCCTTGCTCGCGAAGAGTCTCGGTATAGCCGATCAAGGTTGACAGTGGGGTTCGTAACTCGTGGCTGGCGTTGGCGACGAAATCGCCACGCATCTGCTCGGCGGCGTGGGCCTCGCTCCGGTCGATCAGGCGGATCAGCAGTTGCCCGTCATCGAGCGGAGCCATGCGCATCAGCCAATGACGGCGCGACCCCGCGAGTGCGGAAAGCTCGACCTCTTCCGCGGTCCGCTTTTCGCGTCGCTCCAGCCATTCGGTTGCCGCGGGGTGAGCGATCACCTCCGACAGCACCGTCCCTTCGACATTCTCTCCGAAAAGCTTTCGAGCGGCGGCATTGCCGAGCGTCACCCGGCCATCCTCGCCAACCACGAGCGCCGGCTCGCGAAGACCTTCGATCAGGGAGCGCGAAAAGTCGGTGGTTTCGCCAACCACTTCGGCGCTCGACGCACAGCCGCTCAGGCGGCCGGCGCGATCTCCGCTTCGTCGCCGTCGCCGCTGCGCGGCTTGCGAGTGCGGCGCTTCGGCTTGGCCGGAGCCTCGTCCTCGTCGGCGTCACGGCCGATCGCCGGTGGAAGCGCGGCCATCGGAATCCGCTCCTCGCCGCCCTCGTCGGACTCGACATGACGGGCGCCGTTGCGGTCGTTCCGGTCGTTGCGATCGTTGCGCCGGGATCGGTCGCGGCCGTTGGCACGCTGGCGCGGACGATCGTCTTCATGGTTGTCGTCCGAAGCCTCGGCGGTTTCTTCTTCGCCCTCGTTGTCGTCTTCGTCGGAGCTATCGTCGCCCCGCTGCTGGCGCTGCTCCTCGAAGCGCGCGCGATTTTCGCCGAGGACGCGGAAATAATGGTCCGCGAACTGAAGGTAATATTCGCTCTGGACGCGGTCTCCGGCGAGCTGCGCGTCGCGCGCCATGTTCTTGTACTTCTCGAGCAGTTGCGCCGCGTTTCCGCGCTGGCGATTGTCCTGCCGGTTGCCCCCAAGATTCTGGCCCCTCTGGCCCCCACGGCCGCGACGGCGGCCGCCCTGTCGATTGTTGATCAAATGCCGACTTCCTTAAAGTGTCGAAGCTCCCCCCGTTTTTCTATCGGGCCGGCGGCTGCGCCTGGCGCTGCTCCGCCTCTGTCGTTCGGGCCTGCGCGAAGCGCTTGAGCGAACGGCCGATTGCGTCGGGGGTAGGACTGGCGCGCTCATCAATTTCGAAGCGGACCCTGTCCTGCGAGACAGATGTAGTGCCGATTCGCGAACATTCCAAGCGATTTCCCATTAATTCCGTGTAAGGAGGATCGCCCGGTCGCGACCGCCGAAGTCCTGAGTGACCCGCGCTGCCAATCCCGGCTGTTCCAGAAGGTCGACAGCAGCCGCGGCCTGCGTGGCGCCGATCTCCACTGCGGCGAGTCCGCCCGGCGCGAGCAGGCGAGGGATTTCGGGCGCCAGCCTGCGGATCGATTCCAGTCCCTCGGGCCCGGCGAACAGCGCTTCTTCCGGTTCGTATTCGGCAACGCCGGTGCCCAGCGGCTCATGCTCTGCGACATAAGGCGGATTGCAGAGGATCAGGTCGAATTGCTCGTCGATCCCGTCCGCCCAATCCCCGATCTTCAATTTGGCCCGCCCCTCGAATCCCAGACGCCGCGAATTGGCGGAAGCATAGGATAGAGCGCGCCGGGAGGAGTCGACTCCGATCCCCGTCGCATCGGGCCACAAGTCGAGAGCGGCGAGCAGCAGGGTTCCGGGCCCGGTACCGAGGTCGAGTATTCGCTTCGGTCCGCGGGTCCCCTCGAAATGCTCGATCGCCGAAGCAATCAGCACCTCGCTGTCGGGGCGCGGAATCAGCACGCCCGGCCCGACGTGAAGCTCGATGTTCCAGAACGCCCTGCGGCCGGTGATGTAGGCGATCGGCTCGCCTTTCGACCGCCGCTTCACCATTGTCCAGAACCGCTTCGGCGGCTCCCGGTCCGGCGGGTTGAGGAGCAGCTTGTCGCGGTCGATGTGAAGCGCCTCCGCCATCAGGAGCTCGGCGTCGAGACGCGCGGTGTCGCTGGTTTCACTGAGCTGGCGCGCCGCCTCGGCAAGCGCGCGGGCGACGGCTTTCACGCTTCCTCGAGCCCGGCGAGCCTCTGCGCCTCGTCTTCCGAAATCAGCGCCTCGATCAATTCGCGAAGGCCCGGGCCCTCGAGGATCTGGTCGAGCTTGTGGAGGGTGAGATTGATCCGGTGATCGGTCACCCGGCCTTGCGGAAAATTATAGGTCCGGATGCGCTCCGACCGGTCGCCCGAACCGACCATCGACTTGCGCGCACCGGCCCGCTCGTTGGCCAGCCGCTCGCGCTCCAGTTCGAACAGGCGGGTTCGAAGCACTTTCAGCGCCTTGGCTTTGTTCTTGTGCTGCGACTTCTCGTCCTGCTGGATGACGACAAGCCCGGTCGGAAGATGGGTAATCCTGACCGCGCTGTCGGTGGTGTTGACCGACTGCCCGCCCGGGCCGGACGAGCGATAGACGTCGATTCGCAAATCCTTGTCGTCGATATGGACATCCACGTCCTCGGCTTCGGGAAGGACCGCTACCGTCGCCGCCGAAGTGTGAATTCGGCCGCCCGCCTCGGTCACCGGAACCCGCTGGACCCGGTGCACGCCACTTTCGAACTTGAGTTTGGCGAACACGCCCGCGCCGCTGATAGACGCAACCGCTTCCTTGTAGCCTCCGACGTCCGCCGGGCTTGCCGAGATCAATTCGAACCGCCAGCCCTGCTCGTCGGCGAAACGGTGGTACATTCGAAGAAGATCGCCGGCGAACAAGGCGGCTTCATCCCCTCCGGTGCCGGCGCGCACTTCGAGCATCGCAGCGCGCTCGTCGGCCGCGTCGCGGGGGAGCAGCCTGACCGCGAGCGCCCGCTCGGCATCGGGAAGCCGGCGCCTGATGTCCTCGACCTCGGCCTCCGCCATCTCCTTGAGCTCGGCCTCGGCTGCCGGATCGTGCAGCATCCCGTTGAGCACTTCGAGCTCTGCGCGAAGCCGCCGCACCTCGCGTGCCGCAGCCGCCACCGGCTCGATCGCCGCATAGTCTTTGGACAGCTTCACGAACTCGTCGGGCGCGAGGTCGCCGCGCGCCATTGCCTCGGCAAGCTCCTGCTTGCGCGCCTCGATCGACGCGATCCGCTCCGACGAAATGCGGGTCATTTACGGATCGCTTCGCCGAGGAGGTCGAGCGACACGGCGCGTTGCTCGCCGCTCGCCAGGTCCTTGAGCTGCGCCTCGCCGCGGTCGAGCTCGTCGTCGCCGATGATCAGTGCATATTTCGCGCCGGCCGCATTGGCCCGGCTCAGCCTCTTCTTCATGTTGCCGCGATAAGCCATGTCGGTGGCGACGCCTTCTCGGCGAAGTCCGGCGACGATTCCCGCTCCGGCTAGCTCAGCGCGTTCGCCAAGCGGAACGACAACGACTGACGGGCTCTCCGGCTCAGGAGCGTCGATCAGCATCGCCAGCCGCTCGATCCCGGCGGCCCAGCCGACCGCCGGCGTGTGCGGTCCGCCGAGCGCCTCGATCAGGCCATCGTAGCGCCCTCCGGCGATGACGGCGCCCTGCGCGCCCAACCGGTCGGTGACGAATTCGAACGCCGTATGCCGGTAATAGTCGAGCCCGCGCACCAGCCGTGGATCGCGGACCCATTGCACGCCCGCCGCTTCGAGCCCCGCCTTCACCTGGTCGAAGAAGTCGCTCGCTTCGGCCGTCAGATATTCGTCGATCGACGGAGCAGCCTCGGCAATCGCCTTGTCGCGCGGATCCTTGCTGTCGAGAATCCGCAAGGGATTGCGCTCGAGCCGGTCGCGGCTGTCTTCGGAGAGGCTATCGATCGAACTTCGGAAATGTTCGACCAGCGCCTTGCGCCACGCCTCGCGCGTCGGGGAGTCGCCAAGCGTGTTGAGCTGGAGCGTCACGCCGGTGATCCCGAGCTCCTTCAGGAGTTGGTCGCCAAGCGCGAGAAGCTCGACGTCGGCTGCAGCCTCGCCCGCTCCGATGATCTCGGCATCGAGCTGGTGGAACTGGCGGAACCGCCCCTTCTGGGGCCGCTCGTAGCGGAAAGCAGGGCCGTGGGTCGCGACCTTGAGCGGCGCGTGCTGCTGCCAGCCTTCGGACAGGAAAGCGCGGGCGATCCCGGCCGTGAACTCGGGCCGCATCGTCACCGATTCGCCGCTCTTGTCCTCGAAGCTGTACATCTCCTTGGACACGACATCGGTTGTCTCGCCCATCGTCCTGGCGAAGACGTCGGTGTGCTCCAGCACCGGAACCTCGACGCGCTTGAACCCATACAGGCGGCGCACCCGGTCGAATGCGGCGACGACGGCCGCCATCCGGTCGGCGTCCGGCCCAAGCAGGCTTTGCATTCCACGGATCGGTTGCGGGCTCGTCATCGCCGCGCGCATTGGCAAAAACATTCGACAAAGGAAAGGAATCCATCGGCCTGCGGCGGAACTCGGGTGGACTTGGGAGCCCCGACTGGCCAATCCTCAAGGCTTCCAACCTTGGGAGAAAAAGATGCGCGTGATTGCGCTTGCCTGCCTTTTGCTTGCCTCCGCCGCGCCTGCGCAGATTGCCGCCGCCGAGCCCGCCCCGGGCCAAACAAGCCTGCCCGCCGCACCGACATCGAAGGTTGCGCCGATTCCGGCCGCCCGCGACGTGCCTTATCCGGGAACGATCCAGATTACCGTCGACGCGACCGACGTGACTCGCGGAATCTTCAGGGTTCACCAGCGCATCCCGGTCAGCGCGGCCGGCGACTTCGTGCTTCTCTATCCGGAATGGGTCCCGGGCGGGCACAGCCCGCGGAACCCGATCCGGCAGGTGACGGGGATCACTTTCACCGCCAACGGCAAGCCGCTCGAATGGGTGCGCGACAACCTCAACGTCTATGCCTTTCATGTGAAGGTACCCGAAGGCGTGACCGCGGTGGACGCCAATTTCCAGTTCGTGACCGCAACCGCGAAGAACCAGGGGCGGATCGTCGCGACTCCCGACATGGCGAGCATCCAGTGGCTTTCGACCACCCTCTACCCGGCGGGCTATTACACCCGGCAAATCCAGGTTGAACCCACGGTGATCGTCCCCGAGGGGTGGACGGTCGCGACCGCGCTTCGCCCGAGCGGCCCCGGCGCGGACAGCCGGATCACCTTCGAGCCTGTCAATTACCAGGTGCTCACCGACTCCCCGATGATCGCGGGCGCGCATTTCCGGCGGATACCGCTCAGCGACAAGGTCAATCTCGACGTCATCGCCGACACCGCAGCCGAGCTGGAAGCCTCGCCGGAAGTGATCGAGGCGCACAAGCGGCTGGTCGAGCAGGCAGTGAAGCTTTTCGGCGCCCAGCATTACGATCATTACGATTTGCTGCTCACGATCTCCGACAAGCTTGGCGGAATCGGCCTCGAGCATCACCGGAGCTCGGAGAACGGCGTCGACCCCGGCTATTTCACCGACTGGAAGAACGCCGGGCGGGACCGCAATCTCCTACCGCACGAATATACGCACAGCTGGAACGGAAAGTACCGGCGCGGCGATGACCTTTGGACGCCCGATTTCCGCACTCCGATGCAGAATTCGATGCTGTGGGTCTACGAGGGCCAGACCCAGTTCTGGGGGTATGTTCTCGGCGCCCGCTCGGGCATGCTGTCGAAGGAAGACACGCTCCAGGCGATCGCTTCGACTGCTGCGACCTACGGCTATGCGACTCCGGGCCGCGCCTGGCGCCCGCTGATCGACACGACCAACGACCCGATCATCGCCAGCCGCGCGCCCGCGCCGTGGCGAAGCTGGCAGCGGAGCGAGGATTATTACAGCGAGGGCCAGCTGATCTGGATCGACGTCGACCGGATCATCCGCGAGCAGTCGGGCGGCAAGAAATCCATCGACGATTTCGCGCGGGCCTTCTTCGGGATGAACGACGGCGACTGGGGCGAGCTCACCTACAATTTCGACGATATCGTGAAGACCCTGAACGCGGTCCAGCCATACGACTGGGCGAGCTATCTCAAGGCCCACGTCTACGACATCTACGCGGCGCCCCCGCTCGATGGAATCACCAAGGGCGGCTACAATCTCGTCTTCACCGACGAGCCCACCGATTGGACCAGGCTCGCCGAGAAGAAGGGCAAGAATACCGACCTGACCTATTCGGGCGGCCTCGTCGTCGGCCACGACGGCAAGGTTTCGACGGTGATCTGGGACAGCGCCGCGTTCAACGCCGGAATCACGGTCGGCTCCGAGATCCTCGCGGTCAACGGGCGCGAATATAAAGGCGATACGATCAAGGCTGCGATCACCGCTGCCAAAGGCACCACTCAGCCGGTGAAGCTCTTGGTCAAGAGCGGCGACCTGTTCCGCACCGTCGACCTCGACTGGCACGAGGGCCTGAAATACCCGCGGCTGGTGAAGACCGGGAAAAGCGAGGGCACGCTCGACAAGCTGCTCGCGCCGAGGAAGTAACCGGTCTTATTCGTCTCCTGTCCCGCTGCCGGATTCGCTTCTCCGGAACGAACTCGGCGGCGGCAGGAACAGCTTGCGGATGGTGATCCCGACGGTCCGGCCCAGCGGGTCCAGCAGATCCGGCTGGTAGCCGAGCGGGACCGCGCCGAAAGCATCGCGGACTTTCGGCTTCGAATCGAAGATGTTGTCGACCCGGAACTGGACCGAGGTTCCGCGTAGCCACGGATGCTTGGCGACGAGGTCGAACCTTTGGCCGAGGTTGGCGAAGAGCCTGAGGTCGAACGTCGCGAGCGGCGAGAAATGGAGGTTGTCGCCGGTCGCCGTCGTCACTTCGGTCCCGCTTCTCCAGTTCGCCGACAGGCGGGCGCCGAGGCCATTGTTGAAATAGCCGGCGCGCGCCTCGACGCTGTGCCGCGGGCGTCCCCCGGCTTGCCCGAAAGCGTCGCCGTGCAGATAATCGAGCTTCAGCCCGTCGCGGATCATCACCCGGTCGACGAGGGTGATCGTATCGGTGAGCGAAAAGGTCAGCCGGCCGCCATCGCGCCCGCGCCCGAACCGGCCTGGAATTCGCGGCGTTCCGGACTGTGCCTGCTGCGACCGCTCGCCCTGTGGCGGGTTGCCTTGCGATTCGCCACGGCGGGCCCGGAATGCCGCGATCTGGGCCTGCGACGGCGGCTTCGATTTTAGGGACTTGGAGAAGTCGAATCCGATGCGGAGCGTGTCGCGGCGCGAGCTGTCATAATTCACCGGGCGAAGATCGACGCTGACGAGATTGCCGTCGCCGTCGCGCACGAACCGGTCCGGAAACGCTGCTTCCAGCGTCGGAGTCGGGCCCGGAAAATTGGAAATCGGATCCTTGATCGTCTGATGGACGTAGTCGGCTCGAAGCCTGAGGCTAGGGCTCTCGATCGGCTGCCAGTTGACGCCCAGCTTCAGCACATTGCGCCGGTCCGACTGGAGATCGGGGTTGCCGCCGGTGATTGCGTTCACCAGCACCGTCTGGCCGGTCGTGAAATCGAAGACACGCGTTTCCGGAGTCTCGAGTATCGGATCGCCAAGCTGGCTGACGCTCGGCGGGCCTTCCTCGCGAGTCCAGCTTCCGATCAGGTTCAGCCGCTGCACCGGCGACAGGTTCACGCCCGCGCCAATCGTCGTCAGCGTCCCGAAGTCCGACAATTGCTCGATCTCGGCGTTGGCGTTGAAGCTGAGATTTCCAAGAGCACCAAAGTCGCTGTTCCGGCGCGAGACCGGAAGGTCGAGATTGACCGCCGCGTTGCCGCTCGTACGGCCAAGCGAGTTGGAGCTTTCGACTCCATTGCGCCGGCGGTCGCTGTCGAGATGGAGCGTATCGGCGCCAACCTTGAACGTCGCCGAGGCATTGCCCGCGGGCAGGCTGAACAGGTTGCCGTTCGCGGTCGCGGCGATGTCGCCCGAAGTCGTTGTCGTCGTCGCCTTGTCCTGGATATCGGCGTCGCGGTCGGTCTTCGTCACCCCGTGCGACAAGTCGGCGTTGCCCGTCACGGACCAGCGCCAGCTGCTGAGATTGCCATTAAGCGCGAAGCCCGCGTGGGCGGAATCGGTGCGGGTGTTGCGTGCGAGCGGCTCCAGCAAAGTCTCGCCGAGGCCGATCAGCGAGCGCCCCTCCTGGTGCTCGAGCTCGACATTGCCCGTCGCTCCGACCGTCCCGAGCTGGCGATTGACGGTAACGGCGCCGCGAAGGTCGCGCTTCGCTCCGATCAGCGAGCGCGCTGCAAGTTCGTCGCCCTCGTCGGCTCCTGGCGGAACCCGGTCGATGAGGATATCGCGCTCGTCTTCGGTGAGCGCGTTGTTGCCCTCGGCGTGAAGATTGATGCTGGTCCGGCCGTTCTTGCCGATCATCAGCCGCGTGACGTCCCCCTCTCCGTCGAGATAACCGCCCTCGGTCGCCGCCTTCCCCTCGAGCTCCACCGCAGTCGAACGGAAGCGCGGCCTCAAAACGATGTTCACGACTTTCTGGGTCGCCGAATAGCCGTATTTGAGCGCGACTTCCTCGGGCAGGATCTCGACCCTGCTGATCGCCTCGGTGGGGATGTCGCGAAGCTCGCGGAAGCTGGAGATTCGCTGGCCGTTCAGCAGCATCACCGGCCGCTCTCCGCCGCGGCCCTGGGCGCTTCCTATTTCCGGAGCGATCGCGTCGAGGAGGTCGTTGATGTTGGTCGCGCCCGTCGCCCGGACGTCGCCTGAGGTGAGCACGTTTTCAGGCGGAATATCGCCGATCACAGAACCAGCGGGCTTGCGCCCGGTGATGACGATATCCTCGGAGTCGTCTTCGTCTTGATAATCCTGGGCGGCGGCGGCCTCTGCTGCCGCCTGCGTCTGCTCGGGAACCGCCGGCTGCGAAACCGTATGAGCGCTTGCCGCGGCCGGAACCAGCAAAAAGGCGGAGCCCGCGAGAAGCATGGATCTGGTGGTCATGGGGCTCCGTTCGGCTCGGCAAGGTGAATCCGTGCTGACCGTTCCGTTCATTTCGACGGGAGCGACCTGGGCGCCGACGAACGGCGGCTAGAGCGTGTCCACGGCGTGGATCGCGAGCCCGACGAGGCCGCCGACCAACGTCCCGTTGATCCGGATATATTGAAGGTCTCGCCCGACCGCTGATTCCAGCCTTGCCGTTACGGTCCGCGCATCCCAGCTGCGGATGGTTTCGGACACCAGCTTGACGATCGAACTACCGTAGCTTTGCGCCATTCCGGCGGCAGCACGGCGGACGAACTGGTTGATTGCAGAACGGATTCGCGGATCCTGTTCCAGCGACTGCCCCATCGACTTCAGCACTTCTCCGAGCCGCCCCGCCATCGCCGCATCGGGGTTGCGGGCAGCGCGGACGATCGCTTCGCGGCCCTTCTGCCACAAGGTATCGATCCACAAAGCGACCGAGCGATTGGCGAGGAGCTGCTCCTTCATCTCCTCGACCTTCGCCCGGGTGTCGGGGTTCGTCTGCAGGTCGTTCGCAAGCTGGGCGAGCGCTTCCTCGACCTTCCTCCGCACCGGATGCGCGGGGTCGGTCGACATTTCGGCGGTGAGTTTCCTCAGGCCGTCGAGGATCGCGTCGGCGAGCTTGGCATCGAGCCCGGCGAGCTTGAGCGCCCAGTTCGCTTTCTTGTGCACCATCTCGCGGATCAGGTCTTCATTCGCTTCCAGAGCGCGGGCCATCCAGCGGATCGCCGCCTCCAGCATCGGCACATGCCGGTCCTCGTTGATCGCCGAGGCGAGCGCGTGGCCCAGAAGCGGCGCGACTTCCATTTTCTGGATTCGGGCGGCGGCCGCGCTCTTTACCAGCCCGCCCAGCCGCTCATCGTCGAGGCCTTCGAAAATATCGGCGATGAGCCGCGATGCGCCCTGGCGGATTCGAGTCCCTTCGGCGGCCGGGGCACGAAGGAACCGCCCGGCTGCCCCCGCGACGTCGATGTTGCGCATCCGCCGCGCCACCACCGACGGAATCAGGAAGTTCTCGTTGATGAAATGGGCGAGCGCCTCGCCGATCCGGTCCTTGTTTCGAGGGATGATCGCGGTGTGCGGGATCGGCAGGCCCAGCGGATGCCGGAACAGCGCAGTGACCGCGAACCAGTCGGCAAGGCCGCCAACCATCGCCGCTTCCGCGAAAGCCTTGACGTAGGCCAGCCAGGGATAGCTGGGCTCGAGCCAGCGAGTGACCGCGAACGTGACCGCCATCGCCAGCAGCAGTCCGGTCGCGGCGACCTTCATGCCGGCGGCGCCGGGCTGGGCCGGGTTGAACCGGGCGAGTGCTGCCGGAGTCATCGGACCCGCATAGCGGCCCCGGCCGCCGGAATCACGCCGGCCGCCTTACTCCGCCGGAAGCGGATGGCCCGCCTGGTGAGCGTCGCTTCCCACGAAGCGGTGGAACAGGCGCCCGATCCGCGCCTCGATCGAGATCGCGATCGAGAAATAGGCCGGCACCAGGAGCAGCGTCAGCATGGTCGAGAAGAGCAGGCCGCCGATGACCGTCACGCCCATCGGCGCTCGCCAGCTCGCGTCCCCGGTCAGGGACAAAGCGATCGGCAACATTCCCGCGACCATCGCGACGGTCGTCATCACGATCGGCTGCGCGCGCTTGTGCCCGGCTTCGTGGATCGCCTCGTCCTTCGGCATCCCGTGGTTCATCATCTCGACCGCGAAGTCGACCAGTAGGATCGAGTTCTTGGCGACGATCCCGAACAGCATCAGGATTCCGATCAGCACCGGCAGCGACACCGGCTGGCCCGCAACGTGCAGCCCGATCGCCGCGCCGAGCGGCGCAAGGACCAGCGATCCCATGTTCACGAACGGAGCGAGGAATCGGCGATAGAGCAGGACCAGCACCGCGAAGACGAGAAGCACGCCCGACATCAGCGCGATAGCGAAATAATAGACCAGCTCCGCCTGCCATTTCTGGCTTCCCAGGTTCATCTGCTGGACGCCAAGCGGAAGGTTCTTCACGGTCGGCAGGTTGTTGATCTTCGGCCAGACGTCGCCGCTGACCAGCCCGGGAGCAAGGTCGGCGCCCACGGCCGTGCGGCGAATCTGGTTGGTCCGCTCGATTGTCGTCGGCCCCGAGCCGAAGCCGATGTCGGCGACCGCCTTCAATGGCACCGAGCCGCCGCTCGTGGTCGGGACCGGAAGATTCTGAAGCACCGAAAGATCGCGGCGATCGTTCTCGCTGAGCGACACGGTAATCGGGATCTGACGGTCGGAGAGCGAGAATTTGGCAGCGTTCTGCTCGATCTCGCCAAGTGTGGCGATTCGGATTGTCTGGCTCAGCGCAGCAGTCGTCACACCGAGGTCGGCCGCGAGGTCGAGCCGCGGCTTGATGGTGATCTCGGGCTGCGGAAGCGAGCCGCCGACGCGCGGCGCCCGGAGTCCCGGAATCGTCGCCATTTCCTTGGCGATCTGGTTGGCAACCGCGTTCAGTTTTACCGGGTCGTCGCCACCGAGGTAAAGCATGATGTCGCGCGAATCGCCGCCCGGGCCGCCGCCGCCCTGGCTCTGGAAGCTGACCCGCGCGTCTGCGATCGCCGCGAGGTCCGGAGCGTGCAGCCGCTCGAATTCCGTGCTGGTCTTTTCCCGGTCCTTCTTCAGGACGATGTTGAGGTGGCCGCTACCGACGTTCACCCGTTCATAGACGTGCTCGACGTCAGGGTCCTTCTTGAGGATCGATGCGACATGGTCCTCGACCGCCTTGGTCTGCTCCAGCGTCGCTCCCGGCGGAAGGGTCACATTGACCTGCGAGAAGTCGAGATTGAGCGGCGGCTGGAAGGTCATCGGCAAAGTAGCGAACATCACTCCGCTGAGGATCAGCGCCGCAAAGCCCGCTCCGACCATCGACATCCGGTGATCGCGGAACACCGACTTGAATGCGCCCCAGGCGCCCGGATGCTCCTTTCGATAAGCGCGCGCCTTGCGGGTATCGAGGCTCCAGTCGAGGGTCTTGAGATAGACGTCCATCCACTTCCACGCAGCGTGCGGCTGCTGGCCGTGCGAGCGCAGGAAATAGGCCGCTACGAGCGGGGTGATCATTCGGGCCACGAGCAAGCTCATCAGCACCGAGATCACGACGGTGAAGCCGAACGCCTTGAAGAACTGGCCCGAGATTCCGGGCATCAGTGCGACCGGCAGGAAGACCGCGACGATCGACATCGTTGTTGCGAGCACGGCGAGCCCGATCTCGTCCGCGGCGTCGATCGATGCCTGGTAGGCGGATTTGCCCATTCGCATGTGCCGGACGATATTCTCGATCTCGACGATCGCGTCGTCGACGAGCACGCCGGCGACGAGACTGAGCGCAAGCAGCGAAAGCCCATTCAGCGTAATCCCCATCATGTTCATGAAGTAGAAGGAGGGGATTGCCGAAAGCGGGATCGCAAGCGCGGAAATTGCGGTCGCTCGGATGTCCCGGAGGAACAGGAAGACGACGAAGACCGCGAGAAGCGCGCCCTCGATCAGGCCTTCCATCGCCGAGCGATATTGTTCCTTGGTGTAATCGACCGTGTTGAAGATCTCGGTGTAGCGGACCTTCGGGTTTTCCTTCTCGATCTTCTTGAGCTCGGCCCAGGCCGCGTCGTAGGTCGAGACTTCGGAAGCGCCCTTCGCCCGCTGGACCTCGAAACTGACCACCTGGCGGCCGTCCTGGATCGCAAGCGTGCGCTGCTCCGAGTAGGAATCCTTCACCTGCCCGAGATTGGCGAGCTTGACGAAGCGGCCGCCGGGAAGAGCGATCTGCATCTGCGAAAGCTGGTAGGCGTCGGCCGCATTGCCGAGCACGCGCACCGACTGCTCGGAACCCGCGATCTCGGCGCGCCCGCCGGCGGCGTTAAGGTTACTTGCGCGAAGCTGCTGGTTGACCTGCGACGCCGTAATCCCCTGCGCTTGCAGCGCGGCGGGATCGAGGATGACCCGAATCGTCCGGTCGACACCGCCAGTTCGAGTCACCGCGGCAACTCCGGGAACCGCGAGCAGGCGCTTGGCGACGGTGTTGTCGATGTACCAGCTGAGTTCCTTCAGCCCCATGTCGGTGGTCTCGGCGCCGACATAGAGGATGGGGTCGCCAGCTACGTCGACGCGGGTGATCTGCGGTTCGAGGATTCCTTCCGGAAGGCTTCCGCGGATCTGCCCGATCGCGTTGCGGACATCGTTGACTGCGCGGTCGGTCGGCGTGCCGATCTGGAATTGGACGAAGGTCTGGCTATTGCCTTCGCGGATCGAGCTGTCGATCTCGTCGACCCCGTTCACCCCCCGGATCGCGGATTCGACGCGCTGCGTGACCTGCGTCTCCATTTCGTCCGGGGCAGCGCCCGGTTGCGAGACGGAAACGATCGCCGCCGGAAAGTCGATGTCCGGATTGTTGTTCACCTGCATTCCGGCAAATGTGATCAGGCCGGCGAGCATCAGCCCGACGAACAGCACGATCGGCGGAACCGGGTTGCGGATGCACCAGGACGAGATGTTGCGGAAATTCATAGATTGTTACTCGACCGAGGAGAGCGCCTGGCTTTCGCTTTCGCGGCGCGGATGCACCTTCTGGCCAGGATTGAGGAACGGACCCGCGGACAGAACGACTCGCTCCTGGCCGCTAAGGCCCTGGGCGATCGTCACTCCCGCATCGCTGACATTGCCGATCGTGATGCCCCGGCGCTCGATTTCGTCCTTGCCATTGATGACATAGACGTAATTGCCATTGTCATCGCTAAGCACCGCGCTCTGGGGAAGCACCGGCGCTGCGGTCGAACCCGCGACGATCTTCACCTCGGCATATCCGCCCGGCCGGATCGACTTGTCGTACGGAACCGAAATCCGGACTTCGCCAAGGCGGGACTGCGGATCGATGATCGGAGCGACCTGCCAGACGGTGCCCGGAATGCTGTGGTCGGCTCCGACCGGAGTCACCTGAGCCGGCATTCCGACATGGACATAAGAGATGTCCTGCTGTGCGAGCTGCGCACGCATTTCCATCTGGCCGCCTTCGGCGATCCGGAACAGCGCGCCGGAGCCCGGACCGACGATCTGGCCAAGCTCGACATTACGGTCGAGCACCAGGCCGCTGGTCGGGGCAGTGACGTTGAGCTGGCCGATCTGCGCGCGTGTTTCCGCGAGTTGCGCCTGCGCGACCTTCACTTGGGCCAAAGCGGCGTCGCGGGTCGCCTTCTTGGCTTCCAGGTCGGCCGTGGAGACGAAGCCGCGATCCTTGAGCGCCAGCGCACGGTCGTAGTTCGATTGCGCGAGGTCGGCGTTGGCCTTTGCGGCCTGGACTTGCGCCACCAATTGCGCCGCCTGCTGTGCCTGCACCGACCGGTCGATGACCGCGAGCACCTGGCCCGCCCGGACCCAGCTCCCGGAGTCGACGAGGATTCGGACGACCTTGCCGCCCTGCCCCGCGATGCCGACCGGCTGGTCGCGCTTCGCTGCCAGCGGACCGCTCGCGGTTACCGCCCGTCCGACTGCTTCGCGCCCGGGAACGACGAAGGAAACGGTTGGAAGCTGGCCCGAGCCAGCAGCGGCTTCGCCGGCCTTTTCCTTGTTTCCGCCCATCATCATCATCGCGATGATCAGAGCGACGACCGCGATCAGGGCGGCGCCGATGATCGCCATCCGTTTGCGGCGGCGCGCGCCGTCGTCGACCACGACAAGGGTATCCGAATCGGAGCTTCGAATTGGAGTTTCCCGGTTCATTTCAAGCATCTTTCGACTTGCCGCCCCCTGAGCGGGTCATATTGAGGCGCTGTATTACGCGAATAAGTCACCAAGAGCAACAGAGCGGCTTCACGCCTGCCTTCGCCATCACTTTTCTATCAACCGTGGCACCGGACCGGCCAAGGTGCGTTGGCACATTGAACGGCCCTAGATTAAATCCGGCCGGCGCCTTTGGCCCGACAAAAAGAAAAGGGGAAGCGGGAATGTTGGAATCCTACAGCTGGCTATGGTGGATCATCATCGGCGGAATCGCCGGAGTGATCGCCAAGGCCTTGATGCCGGGCCGCGACCCGGGCGGCTGCATCGTGACCATCCTGCTCGGCATCGCCGGTGCGTTCGTTGCCGGTTGGATCGGCCATGCGGTCGGCTGGTACGATAGCGGCGAGGGTGCTGGTTTCATCGCGGCCATCGTCGGTGCCTTCATCATCCTGGCGATTTATCGGTTGATTGCCGGCCGCCGGGCCTGATTTCGCTCCACGTCCCGTTCACTGTGCAGCCAATATCGGCACTTCACTCTATTGCTTTAACCGCACTGAACGAGAGATTGACGATGAGAACACTTCTTGCAGCGCTCCTGATCGGAGCGGCGATCCCCGCCGTTCCTGCTATGGCGCAGACCAGCGGCCAGGTGACCCAGGCGATTACCGGAACCCGGCTCGACCTCAATGTGACGGGCGAGGTCACCCGGGTCCCCGACCTCGCCAATATCAGCGCCGGCGTCGTCAGCCGCGCCTCGACCGCGACCGCGGCGCTCCAGGACAATGCCCGGCGGATGGACAGGGTGATCGCGGCGATCAAGGCGGCCGGGATCGCGGATAGAGACATCCAGACCAGTTCGATCAACCTCAATCCCGAGTATAAATACGTCGAGAACCAGCCGGCGCAGCTCGTCGGCTACACCGCGTCCAACCAGGTGACGGTCAGCTTCCGGGACATCCGCAACAGCGGCAAGATACTCGACGCCCTGGTGAAAGAGGGTGCGAATCAAATCAACGGCCCGAACATGACCGTGGAGCATCCTGAAACCGCGCTCGACGAGGCCCGCGCGAACGCAATCGCCACTGGCCGGGCGAGGGCTGAGCTCTACGCCCGTTCGCTGGGAATGCGCGTTGCCCGGGTCGTCTCCGTCAGCGAAAGCGGAAGCTACGCGCCTCCGCCCGCTCCGCCGATGCCGATGTATGCGCGGGCCGAGGCCGCGGCCGCTCCGTCGACGCGGATCGAGCCCGGCGAGCAGAAGCTCCAGGTGGCGCTGTCGATGGTGTTCGAGCTTCGGTAAAAAAGAAGGGGCCGCGCGGCTCCAACCGCGCGGCCCCTTCCGTAGAAAATGGCGCTACGCCTAGCGGACGGTTCCCCTGCGGATCAGGTTCACGACCGCGAGCAAGATGACCGCGCCCAGAAGCGACCAGAGGAATGTTTCGACGGTGAGCCCGCCGTTGATATTGCCCTTGCCGAGAAGCAGTCCGGCGATCACGGCGCCGACAATCCCGACGATGATGTTGAGGATGATGCCCTGCTGGGCGTCAGTTCGCATGATGAGGCTGGCAAGCCAGCCGACGATACCGCCCACGATCAGCCAGATGATGAAACCCATTTGCCTTCCCTCCTGTTCGCGGCCGCCGCGAGACTGGGCGGCCATCTGCCCCGGAAGACGCCCGACGCCCTAATGTTGTTCCGGATTTAGGAAAGGCTGTCCAGACCAAGGGTTAATGCAGAAGGCACTTATCCGCGGGAAACTGCGGTTCGGTGAGCTCCAGTAACGACCCGGAAGGGTCAGTAACGCTGCTGGCGTTCGTAGACGTCGCGGTAATGCTTGATGCGGGTCACTCGAAGGCCCGGCATTCCGCTGCGCTCCACGGCGCGCTGCCAGCTCGTGAATTCTTCCAGGCTGAGCGAGTAACGCTGGCAGGCCTCGTCCACGGTCAGGAGCCCGCCCGCAACCGCCGCGACGACCTCCGCCTTGCGGCGCACCACCCAGCGGGTCGTGTTCGCTGGCGGCAGGGACTCGAGCGTGAGCGGCTCCCCGAGAGGGCCGATCACCTGTGCTGGCCGGATTTTCTGATTCTCGAGCATTCGCCTCAAACCTGTTTCGTCAGTTACCGAGGCCCGTGATTTAACGGACACCCATTGAAGATATTCTCAAAGCCGCTGGTTAATTTGCCGCTCACTCTTCCTTTTCCGCTCTTAACCAAGGCTCGGACTCGGCGAACGCACCCCCCAGAGCGCTCGAAGCCTCGCGCCAGCCTTCGCTCGCGGAAAGACAGCGGCTGACGGCATCGCGGCGCTCGTCCGGGCATTTCGCCGCCTCCCTTGCGAGAGCGGCAAGAATGTCCGCGGAGTCGACCGGTTCCTTGCCTTTGCCACCAATCTTCCCTTCGATACGCGACACGGCTCCCCCTGAACTGCCTTTGCCTCGACCGGACTAGCAGTCAGGAGTGAACTTCGGGTAAAGAGCTGCCCCACAACGACAATGAATCTGGATTTCGGCCTCGAACGCCCGAAGGGCTCGCGGATCGTCGTCGCCATGTCCGGCGGCGTCGATAGCTCGGTCACGGCCGCGCTCGCCGCTCGCACCGGAGCGGAGGTGATCGGCGTTACGCTCCAGCTCTACGATTATGGCGAAGCCGTGAAGCGCAGCGGCTCGTGCTGCGCCGGCCAGGACATTTACGACGCGAAGACCGTCGCCGACCGGCTCGGGATCGCCCATTACGTCCTCGATTACGAAAGCCGCTTCCGAACCGGCGTGATCGACAAGTTCGCCGACGAATATGCCCACGGCCGCACCCCGATTCCCTGCGCCCTGTGCAATCAGGGCGTGAAGTTCACCGACCTCATCGCTTTTGCAAAGGAACTCGGGGCGGATTGCCTTGCCACTGGCCATTATGTGCGGCGCGTGATCCGCGATGGCCGGGTCGAGCTGCACAAGGGCTCCGACCCAAGGCGGGACCAGAGCTATTTCCTCTATGGGACGACCGCGGAGCAGCTCGAGTTCCTGCGATTCCCGCTCGGCGACCTGCCCAAGGCCAAGGTCCGAGAAATCGCGCTCGAAACCGACCTCTCTGTCGCTTCCAAGCCCGACAGCCAGGACATCTGCTTCGTTCCCGACGGCGATTACGCCTCTCTGGTGAAGCGCCTGCGCCCCGAAACTTCGGCGCCGGGAGAAATCGTCGACCTCGAAGGCCGGGTGCTCGGAGAGCATCGCGGGGTCGTCCATTTCACGATTGGGCAGCGCCGCGGGATCGAGATCGGCGGAAGCCCGGAGCCACTTTATGTCGTGCGGATCGAGCCCGAATCGCGCCGTCTCGTCGTCGGTCCGAGAAGTGCACTCGCGATCGCGCGGATTCGAGTCGAGGAGCTGAGCTGGATCGGGGAGGACCAGGTCGACGTGAATGTGAAGGTGCGCTCCCTCGCCCCGCCGGTTCCCGCGCGAATCGAAAGTGGCTGGGTCGTCTTCAGCCGCCCCGAATATGGAGTCGCGCCGGGACAGGCCGCCGTTTTCTACGACGGATCGCGGGTGCTCGGCGGCGGCTGGATCGCCGAAACCCGGTCCGCGCTTCTCGAAGCCGAGGCCGCATAGGAATCGCTGGCGAAATGCAGCGGGGGAGCTAGACCATTGTCATGACCCGCCATTTTCTCCTCGCCGCTCTGGCATTTGCCGCCCTTCCGGCATCGGCCGCTCCTGTGCGGACTCCGCCGGAAACGCCTGCCGGTCCCGATTTCCTCGCCAAGAACGGTGCCGCGAAGGGCGTCGTCACGACCGCCAGCGGGCTTGAATATTTCGTCGTCAAATCGGGGCCCGCGACCGGCGCTCATCCGGGGCCGCAGGATACGGCGACCTTCGATTATGAGGTGAAGCTCCTCGACGGCACGCTGATCGACAGCAGCTATGCGGCCGGCGAGCCGCTGACCGGCAAGGTTTCGGCCTTCGTGCCCGGATTCACCGAAGCCCTGAAGCTGATGCGGCCCGGCGACGAATGGATCGTCTGGATTCCGCCGCAGCTCGCCTACGGGCCCAACGGCAAGGGCCCGGTCCCCGGCAACAGCGTTCTCCGCTTCCGGCTGGCGCTTCACAGCGTCAAGGCCGCCGACTGAGCCTGTGCCGCCGCCGCTGAGCGCCGGCATCCTCCTTTACCGTCGGCACTCGGGTGAAACCGAAGTCCTGCTCATCCATCCCGGCGGCCCTTACTGGGCGAGCAAGGATACGGGTGCGTGGATGATCCCCAAAGGGGGAGTCGACCAGAACGAAAGCACGCAAGACGCGGCGGCGCGAGAGTTCGAGGAGGAAACCGGCGCCCCCCTCCCGGCGGCCCCCTTTGCCTTGTGCCGGATCAGGCAGTCGGGCGGAAAGATCGTCGAGGTTTTCGCTGCGGAAGGCGATTTCGACCCGGCAACGCTCTCCAGCAGCGACTTCGAGATGGAATGGCCGCCCCGCAGCGGCCGGCTCCGGCGGTTTCCCGAAGCGGACAAGGCCCGGTGGATGACATTCGCCGAGGCGCGCCGCATGATGCTCGAGAGCCAGCGTCCGATGCTCGATGCGCTGAAAGCCAGATTGAAATCGATGAGGTGAATTGATGCTCGAATTGCTCGCACTCGCCGCGTTTGCCCAGGCCGCGCCGGTCGCATCGCCGCCGGCGCCCGTTGCCGCGGAAGCGAAGGCTTGGCCGACGAAGGAGGACGATGTCATCCTCAAGGACTTTCGCTTCGCCAGCGGCGAGACCCTTCCCGAGCTGCGGATCCACTACACCACGCTCGGTGCGCCGCACCGCAACTCGGCAGGCGAAATCGACAATGCGGTGATGGTTCTCCACGGCACCGGTGGAAGCGGGCAGCAGTTCCTCCGCCCGCAGTTCGCCGACGAGCTCTACGGGCCCGGCCAGCCGCTCGACATCAACAGATACTGGATCATCCTGCCGGACAATATCGGCCACGGAAAATCGTCGAAGCCGTCCGACGGGCTGAAGATGCGCTTCCCCAAATACGATTATACCGACATGGTCGAAGCGCAGCACGACCTGCTCGAGAAGCTCGGGATCAGGCAGATGCGCTTGATCATGGGCACATCGATGGGCTGCATGCACAGCTTCCTGTGGGGCGAGATCTACCCGGCGTTTGCAAAGGCGCTGATGCCGCTCGCCTGCGAACCGATCGAAATTGCCGGCCTCAACCGAATGTGGCGGCAGATGATCATCGACGGGATCGAGGGCGACCCCGCGTGGGATGGCGGCAACTACACAAAGCAACCGCTGCAGGGCCTTCGCACGGCCGAAGACATCCTCTTCATCGCCGGCGCCGCGCCGCTCAGCCTGCAGGCGCAATATCCGACCCGCGACGCAGCGGTCGCTTACATGCGCCAGCGCACCGCCGACCTTTCCGGCCTCGAGGCGAACGACATGATCTACCAGTTCGATTCGTCGCGCACCTACAACCCATGGCCGGGCCTGGAGAAGATCACCGCACCGCTGACCTGGGTGAATTCGGCCGACGATTTCATCAACCCGCGCAACCTGCCGATCCCGCAGCAGGCGGTGAATCGGATGAAGAACGCGCGGTTTCGATTGATCCCGGAGAGCGCCGACACGCATGGGCACGGCACCCACACCTGGGCGAAATTCTGGAAAGGCGATCTTATCGAACTTCTGAAGCGCTCGGAGTAGGCTCCACGTCATAGGCGGACACGTGGTTCATGGTGATGAGCCACTTGCCGCCGAACTTGCGGAACAGCCGCGTGTTCACGCCCTCGGTCACGCGCTTTCCGCGAATGAGCCGATACTGCCCGATCAGCATCGCCGCGTCGGGGGCGAGTATGTCGACTTTCATATTGTAGAAATGAAGCTGCCCGCGCCGCTCGGCAGAACCACCATAATCGCGGACATAATGGTCGAGCGTTCCCTGCCAGTCCTTCTGGAACTTGCCACCGGAGACAAAGATCACGTCCGGATTCTTGAACCCCGCCATATAGCCTTTGAAGTCGCCGCGATTCCACGCGGCTTCCATCCGGTCGATGGTGCCGAGGATCGCCGCTCGGTCCTGCGCCGGAGTCGCCTGCGCGGGAGCGGCGAAAAGGGCCAGTGCGGCAAAGGCAAGCAGCAGCTTCACAACTGGAAAGTCCCGGTGATCACGGTCTGGCAGTGACCGCCGAGAATCACCCGGTCACCCGCCATCCGGCAATAGAGAAGCCCGCCCCTGGCACTGGCCTGAAAAGCCGTGAACTCCTGCCGGCCGAGCCGTTTCGCCCAGAATGGCACGAGGGCCGCATGCGCCGAGCCAGTTACCGGATCCTCGTCGATTCCGTGATAAGCGGCGAACACCCGGCTCGCGATGTCCTGCTCGTCGCCCGGCGCTGTCACCATCACCAGCCTGTCGAACGCCTTGAGGGCTGCGAAGTCCGGACGGACCGAGCGGACCGCCGTCTCGTCGTCGAGAAGCACGATCGCGCTATTGTTGCCGCCCTCGCCAAGGTAAGTCTCGCCGACAACTCCAAGCGCTTCCCGAAGTCCGGGCGCATCGCCCGCCCGCACATCGAAGGCCGGCAAATCGAGCTTCAGCAAATCATCTTCGCGGCTGACCGTAAGCACACCCGAGCGGGTCGCGAACCGTATTCGATCGCCAGTGATCAGGACGTGGGCGGAGGCCAGCGTCGCGTGCCCGCAGAGATCGACCTCGGTCGCCGGAGTGAACCACCGCAAGTCATAGTCCGCGTCCGCGCCTTCCGAGGGCACCAGGAAGGCGGTCTCGCTGAGGTTATTTTCCGCCGCGATCGCCTGCATCAGTGCGTCTGGAAGCCACTGGTCGAGCGGCATCACCGCCGCCGGATTGCCGCTCAGCGGCTCTTCGGCGAAGGCATCGACCTGGAAAAAGGGAAGCTCGCTCACTCCGCTTGCTCCGCGATGTGCGAGGGTAGAACGCCCTCGCGGTCGGTATGACCCTCCGGATCGAGGTGGATCAGGATTTCGGTCGCCGGGAATTGCATCTCCAGCTCCTGCTCGATGCGGTCCATCCGGTCGTGCGCTTCCTGCACCGTCCAGTCGGCCGGAACCCACACGTGGAACTGCACGAAATTGTGGGTGCCGCTGGCCCGGGTCCTGAGGTCGTGCAGCCCTTCAAGCTCGGGATAGGCTTTCGCTGCAGCGAGGAATCGCTCGCGCTGCTCGTCGGGCCACTCGCGATCCATGAGCTGGTTGAGCGCGTGAGTCGACGATTTCCAGGCTCCCCACGCCAGCCAGAGCGCGATTAGCAGGCCGAACACCGCGTCCGCGCCGGTTACTCCCGCATATTGGTCGAGGACGAGCGCGATGATCACCGATGTGTTGAGCAGAAGGTCGGAGGCATAGTGAATTCGGTCGGTCGCGATCGCCACCGATCCCGTTTTTTTTACGACATGCCGTTGATAGACGATCAGCGCGAAGGTGAAGGCGATCGCCACCAACGAAACGCCGATTCCGAGCTCGGCATCGGAAGTCTCCGCTCCGCCGAGGATCCGCTGGATCGAGCGAACCCCGATGAACAGCGCCGAAATGGTGATGATGATGACCTGGACGAGAGCGGCGAGCGCCTCGGCCTTGCCGTGGCCGAACCGGTGCTCGCGGTCCGCGGGCTGAGCCGCCACTCGAACCCCGAGCAGCACGACGAGGCTCGCGGCCAGGTCGAGCGTGCTGTCGGCGAGCGAGCCCAGCATCGCCATCGACGAGGTCTGCAGCGCCGCCCAGGTTTTCAGCCCGATCAGGAAGATGGCCATCGCAATGCTTGCGAAAGCGGCTCGCGATGTCAGCGATGAGCGCTCACCCTGCGCTTGGGCCTGATCGGGCGCACGGCTCATGGGTAAAGCAGCCCTTCCGCCCAACCGCCGGCGGTTCGGGTGAACAGCCGCCGCTCGTGCAACCGATGCTCGCGCGCGGTCCAGAATTCGATTCTCTCGGGAACCACGCGGAAGCCCGACCAGCCGCTCGGGCGCGGCACGTCCGTCCCTTCGAACCTCTGCTCAGCTTCCTTGAAACGAGCCTCGAATGTCGCGCGGTCGGGAAGCGGCTGCGACTGGTCTGACGCCCAGGCGCCGAGCTGCGAATCCCGGCCGCGGGTCGCGAAATAGGCATCGACTTCCGCCGGCGAGACTCGTTCGACGGGCCCCTCGATCCGTATTTGCCGGCCAAGCGACTTCCAATGGAAGAGAAGTGCGACGTTGGGATTGGAAGCGATTTCCTGGCCCTTCCGGCTCCCGTCATGGGTGTAGAAGGTGAAGCCTTCGGACCCGTGCGCCTTCAACAGGACCATCCGCACCGACGGCTTTCCACCCGGCGTCGCGGTCGCCAGCGCCATCGCGTTCGGATCATTGGTCTCCGCTTCGCGGGCCTCGGCGAACCAGCTGTCGAACAGCGCGATCGGATCGTCGAAGGTGGCCATGACGCGAGCCTTATCCGGCCCGGCGCACCGGCTCAACAGTCGACACAATCGTCTTCGGGCGAACCGTCGATCTGGATGGTGACATGCTGGAGGTGGAAGCGATCGTGAAGCATTCGCCGGGCCTCGGCCAGCACCTGTTTCCGGCGGTCATCCCGCGGTACGATGAGGTGCGCGGTCAATGCATTCTCGGTCGTGCTCATCGGCCAGATGTGAAGGTCGTGGAGGCTATCGACTCCTTCGATCGCCTTCAGCGCACCGCCGACTTCGGAGAACGAAATTCCGCGAGGGACGCCCGCAAGCGACATTCCCGTCGACTGCTTCAAAAGATCGAAGGTGCTCCACAAAATCACCAGCGCAACGATGATGCTTACAACGGGATCGATCCACAGGAGCCCAGTGAAGAGTATCAGCGCGCCGGCAACTACTACGCCGAGGGAAACCCCCGCGTCCGCGGCCATGTGGAGGAAAGCGCCGCGGATGTTGATGTCATGCTTTCGGCCCGACACGAACAGCCAGGCGGTTATCCCGTTGATGACGATCCCGATTGCAGCGACGATCATCACCGTCTCACCGTTCGCTTCCTGCGGATGAACCAGCCTTTGCGCCGCCTCCAGAAGGATCGCTCCGACCGCCACAAGCAGCAGGATCGCGTTGAGAAGCGCCGCGAGGATCGGCGCTTTCTTGAACCCGTAGGAGAAGCGCTCGGAAGCGGGCAGCTTCGCCATCGTCGCGCCGGCCCAGGCAAGAGCCAGCCCGAGGACGTCCGAAAGATTGTGACCGGCGTCGGCCAGAAGCGCCATCGAATTGGCTGCAAATCCCGCGACTGCCTCCGCGACCACGAAAGCGCAATTGAGCGCGATTCCGATCGCGAACGCCCGCCCGAAGCTCGCCGGAGCGCCGTGGCTGTGGTCGTGGCTCATCGTCCTTGCCTAGCTCCGAGCGGATCGATCGCAAGCTGAAATCCGCCGACATCCCGATACCGTTCGTCGAAATCCATGGTCCCCGGATTGTTATATTGTATCATCCGTCCTAGTGGCCTGCCTCCACCAGAATCGGGGACGGCCAAAACGTGAAGCACCTACTCTTGTCCGCGGCGGCGGCCGTTGCACTGTTTCCAGCGCCTGCCCAGGCCGTCGATGCGCCCGCGACCCGCAACGGCAACTCGGCGGATGCAAACGCCGCCGGCAGCGCATCCGCTGCCCCGGTCCCGGGTTCGGCAAAGGATGCTCACCCCGACACCGACCAGGCGATTGTAATTACCGGCGTTCGGCGTCCGGCGGGGGATGTCCTCGGCGGGGTGACGATCCTCGACCAGGAAAAGCTGACGCACGACGTCCGGCCAAGCATCGGCGAAACGCTCGCCTCGCAGCCGGGTGTTTCGGCTTCCAGCTTCGGGCCCACGGCATCCCGCCCGGTCCTTCGCGGCCTCTCCGGCGAGCGAGTTCGAATCCTGGTGGACGGGATCGGCAGCCTCGATTTGTCGGCATCCGACCCGGACCATGCGGTCGCGATCAACCCGCTGACGGCGGAGCGGATCGAAGTCCTTCGCGGTCCCTCCGCCCTCCTGTTCGGCTCGTCCGC
>JBDZVP010000118.1:0-4664 GCA_040255765.1 Sphingomonadales bacterium
CGGGGCGGATGAAGAAATCGTCCTTCCGGTTGGCGCGCGCCTTCACGTAAGCGGCGAAGGCCGGCGTGCCGGTATCGAGATACTGGAACGAGGGCCGGTCGGCGGCCGGAATGGCGCTTGCCAGTTCCACCGAAGCGATGGGCACGTCCAGCGAGCGCTCCTTGTAGAAGCCGAGCGCCTCGGTCCCGCGTGGAAGGCTGCTGAGATTTTCGATCCCGGCGATCACCCGGCCGACGACCGCGATATTGCGGTCGAGATGGCGGGGTGCCTGGCCGATGACCGCATAAAGCTCGCCGCCGGTGCCGGTGTCGGGCGCCATGTCGCGGCCGACCCCGACATAGCCGTAGCAATGGGTAAGGTTCGCGGTCCCGCCCTTGGGGTCGTAGCCGATTGGCCAGCCGAGGGCGTAGCCGGCCTTTGGAGCATAAGCGTCGGGATAGGGGAGCGGCGTGACCTTCAACCCTTTCAGGGGCCGGGCATATTCCGCCGGCGGCTTGGCGACGACATCCGCCGGAAGCGGGTCTTCGCTCTCGTTCTTGCCCCACTGGACGACGTAATTGTCCTGGACCCGATAGATCGATGCCTTGTCCCACCAGCTGGCCTTCGCAAGCGCGCGGATGTTGGCGACGTGGACCGGAGCGAATGCCGGGGCGAGCTGGATGATCACCTTCCCGCCGCCGGCGAGCTGCATCACCAGCAAGTCGTCCGCGGGGATGGTCTTCCATGCGCCCGCGGGCGCGGCAGCGACGATCTCGGTCGGCGTTTTCGGCGCCGGGGCAGCGGCCGCCAGCGCCAGTAAAGAGACTATCGCAATCATCCGCATGTCGCCCCCATCTTCCGGCTTTCAACGGAACACTCTAACGGCGGCTGATGCACCTCGCCACCTTGATGCTGCTCGGCTCCGGAGAGCTCGGCCGCGAGTTCACCATCGCCGCCAAACGGCTCGGCTGCCGAATCGTCGCCTGCGACCGCTACGCCAATGCTCCAGCGATGCAGATGGCGGATGCGTTCGAGGTGTTCCCGATGCTCGACGGGGCCGCGGTTCGCTCGGCCGTGGAAAAGCATCGTCCGGACTATGTCGTTGCGGAAATCGAGGCGATCGACACCGCGACCCTGGCGGAGCTGGAGGAGGAGGGCTGGCATATCGTCCCCTCCGCCAAGGCTGTCCAGCTCACCATGAACCGCGACGGAATCCGCGATTTCGCCGCCGGCGAGCTTGGCCTCGTGACGTCAAAGTACCGCTTCGCCGAAAGCCGCGAGGAAGCGATAGCCGCTGCGGAAGCCATCGGCCTGCCGTGCGTGATCAAGCCGGTGATGTCGAGCTCGGGCAAGGGTCAGAGCACCGCGAGCACGCCCGACGAGGTTGGCGAGGCGTGGGATTATGCAGTCGCGAAGATGCGCGGGGACCGGCCACGGATCATCGTCGAGGAGTTCGTCGCTTTCGACAGCGAGATCACGTTGCTCACGGTCTCGACGAAGGACGGCGTGCTGTTCTGCCCGCCCATCGGGCATCGGCAGGAATATGGCGATTATCGCGAGAGCTGGCAGCCCGCGGCGGTGCCCGAGCGCGCGCTCGCCTCGGCCCAGGAGCAGGCGAAAAGCGTCGTCGAAGGCCTCGGCGGCCATGGGATCTTCGGGGTGGAATTCTTCATTCGCGGCGACGAGGCGATTTTCTCCGAGCTTAGCCCTCGCCCGCATGACACCGGCATGGTGACCCTCATTTCGCAATATCCCAACGAGTTCGAGCTTCACGTTCGCGCTGTGCTCGGGCTTCCGATCCCGGCGATCGACCTCGCCGGCCCGTCCGCGTCGGCCGTGATCCTCGCCGACCGCGAGTGCGATGAATTCGATTATGAAGGAATCGGCGACGCGCTGTCGCTCGGCGAGCCGGACAAACCCATCGACGTTCGGATTTTCGCCAAGCCAAGAACGCTGGAGCGGCGGCGGATGGGCGTTGCGCTTGCCCGCGCCGAGAGCGTCGAGGAGGCGATCGAACGCGCCAAAGCGGCCGCTGCAAAGGTTCGGATCGCCTACCGCGGCTGACGCGTTGGCGAATGCAAAGGAGGATCGAGATGCGCGCTCTGATTGCGATAGGGATGGCGGCGATTCTGGTCACCGGCTGCGGCAGCGGCCAGCAGCAGTCGCAGAATGTCCAGTCGATCAAGGTGCGAAGCGCCGAGCAGGACCAGCTGTTCAAATTGAACGACCTCAACCGCGCGATCGCCCTGAAGCGCGCCATCTACGATTCCGGCTATCGCTGCCAGCGGGTCACGAAATCCGGCTTCGTCGGCGCCTACAAGAATCTCGACATGTGGATGGCGAGCTGCGCCGACGGCCGCGACTGGGCGATTTTCACCGGCCCCGACGGAAGCGCCCAGGTGCGCGACTGCAAGGACGTGAACGGCCTCGGTCTTCCCAAATGCGTGCTGAAGGAAGACGACAAAGCCAGCTTAGCCAAGACGGGCTGACCTCCCGCTTCTCTGCATTACCAATTGTTCACTTGATCGGGCCGCCGCGCTTGCGAGAGCGATCAGGTGTTCCACCAGCGCTTTCCGCAGGGCATGCTCGAAAGGAGCTCGTCGAGCTGCCGGCTACCGATAGTTCTCGCCGCTGCAGCGATCCTGATCGCGACGTCCATGCTCTTTCGAACTTCGATGAAGGACGAAAGCCAGTATGTCGCCGCCATCGCGCTAATGCCGCATGGCTGGCTTTACCGCGATTTTGCCTATCTTCAGACGCCGCTTCAGCCTCTCCTCCTGAGCCCGTTGGCGCTGCTTCCGGCGGGCTTGGTCTATGCGGGCGCTCGAGTTGCGAATGCCCTGTTCGCTTTCGCGACCTTGCTGGTTCTGAGCTGGGGACTTCGGCGGCGTAGCGCGCCACATAATGTGGCGCTTGCCCTTGCCGCACTTGTTTGTTGCCACCCCTTCCTGTTCGCGGCGTCGCTCGCTCGAAACGATGCGCTTCCGATGGTCCTCATCGGATCGGCGGTCGCAGCATTGCTTGTCGCGCTACAGGGCCGTTCGTTGAAACTATTCGCGGCGGCCGGTTTGTTTCTAGGCCTGGCCACATCGGCCAAGATCAGCGCCGCTTTGCCCGCTGCCGGCGTGGTCCTGTTCCTGGTCATGCGAATCCGCACCTTCGGGATCAGCAGCTTTGCCGCGCTCGGAGTCGGGGCATTCGCGGGCTTGCTGCCATGTGTCGTCTTCGCGGTCGTATCGCCGGGCGAGTTCCGATTCGACGTGTTCACTTACAGCCTCAGTGCGCCGGTGCAGTGGTGGACCTCCGTGGGCGAAGCGGCTCGCCTCGAGCCCCAGCATCGGATCGTCAGCTTGATTGGTCTGGCAACGCAGGGCCCCATCCTCATCGCGATCGCAGCGGCACTGCTCGATCGCAAGCGCAGCGACGACAGGCTGCTCCTCGACCTCATGATCGGCGGCGGAATTGTCGGCTCCTACCTGCCGGAACCCGCCTATCCGCAATATCTCGTGCCATTGCTGCCGCCACTGTTTGCGCGATTTGCTCTGGCGCTGGACGCTGCACCTCCCCGGAGGCGCAAAGCGCTGCTGATCCTCACCGGAATCGGAAGCATCGCGGGCCTCGGATTCGCCGGATCTCACCTGAGAGCGGCCATCCCCATCGCCGAAGCCGCGCAGGTCGGTCCAAGGGCCGCGGCGCTCGCCAAAGGCGACGATATCGTCAGTCTGTCACCCGAGTTTTTCGCCGGCGCGGGCGCGAATATAGATCCGCGCTTCGCTGCCGGACCCTTCCTGTTCAGGACCACCGATGCACTCGGGGAGCAGGCGGCGCGCCTCGGTCATTCGGTTTCTCGGCAGGACGTCGCGCAAGCGTTCGACCGCGAGCCGCCGGCCGTCGTCATCGCCGGTGGGGAAAAGGAGCGGCGCAGGCCGGGGCGTCGCTACGGCCTCGATGCGCCGATCATTGGCTGGGCACGGTTCAAGCATTACCGACCGGTGGCACTCGGCCGGGGCTTTGTGGCGTATGTGAGAAGTTGAGCGGCGCTCAGTCGTCGCAGCGGCGGGTTTCCTTATATTCCCCGGCCGACGACTTCTCCTTCACCGTGACGCACTTGCCCTGGCGGATTTCCTCGCGCCAGCTGCCGTCGGCGTTGACGACGCGGTTGCCCTTGGGAACCCGCTTGCCGTCCTTGATCGTGTAGCTCCAGCCCTGCGGGGTCGCGGCGGTCTGGCCCTGCGGCTGCTGCGGCGCCTGGGCGAGCGCCATCGACGCGAGACCGAAACCGGCCATCACCGAAAGTGCAACTGCCAAACGCTTCTTCATTTCAGACTACTCCCTATGCTCGCCTTATAGCCCGCCGCAGGTGAACCCGCTGTGAAGGCGGTGCGAGTGAATCGGGCGGCGGGCCGAGCCGCGTGCCGCGATGTGGGAGCGCGGAGCTTGCTCCGCAACCAGGAGAGACCTTAGCCCTGTCTCGCCTTGAAGCGGCGGTTCGTCTTGTTGATGACGTACACGCGGCCACGGCGGCGGATCACCCGGCAGTCGCGATGGCGCGACTTCAGCGATTTGAGGCTGTTGCGAATCTTCATGGCCGGGCGCCTTGCTCGTTCTCTTGTGTTCAGGTTTTGGGAGGTTCGTGAACCGGCGGCTCCCCTATGGGGCCAGCCGCCGCAAGTCAAGGCTTCGGC
>JBDZVP010000021.1:0-8349 GCA_040255765.1 Sphingomonadales bacterium
TCGCCGATGGGCTGGCTGGTCCGGCCATAGCCTTTTTCCCGCCACCAGTCGGAGTAGATCGACCACGGCAGCGTCAGAATCGCGGAGATGACGAAATAGACGACGCCGACGACGAACGCCTTGAGCGCGAATCCGCGCTTTTTCATCCGTGTCTCGATCCCGTCGAGAACGCCCGAGCGGACGATCAGCCAGGTGACGATCGCCGAGACGATCAACCCCCACAGCAGCATCCATTCCTTGCCGACCGTGTAATCGTGCGCCTTCTGAAGCGCCTCCGGTCCCAAGCTGTCGATGAAATGCGCGGTCGCCGCGTCGACATTGAACGCCATTTGCCTGTCCCTCCCCGAACGAAACGCCAGCGTAACAGCGGTTTCACCATCCGCAATGGGAACGACTGCAAGCGGCAGGCGCTTGTCGGCAAATGGCCAAGAGTTCGTCAGCTCCAGTTCCGATGGAGGCGCTCCTCGCTTCGGAGCTGCCGTCGGGTGACGGCTGGCAATACGAGCCGAAGTGGGATGGCTTCCGCTGCCTTGCCCGGCGCGATGGCGGTGAGGTCGAGCTGATCTCCAGGAACGGCAAGCCGCTCGGCCGCTACTTCCCCGAGCTGGTGGAGGCTCTGTCCGCGTTGAAGGAGAAACGCTTTCTCCTCGACGGCGAGCTGATCATCCCGGTCGGCGACGCCTTGTCGTTCGAGGCGCTTCAGCTTCGGCTTCATCCCGCCGAGAGCCGGGTCCGAAAGCTCGCGGCGGAAAGTCCGTCGGAGCTGATGTTGTTCGACCTCTTGTCGATCGGCGGGAAGGACCATTCCGCCAACCCGCTGTCGGAGCGCCGCCGCGCCCTCGAAGCCTTCTTCGAGACCACCGGCCTAGCGCAGCTCAAGCTTTCGCCGGCCACGACCGAGCGCGCAATCGCGCTCGCGTGGCTGGAACGGAGCGGCGGTGCGCTCGACGGCGTGGTCGCGAAGCGGCTCGACCTGCCCTACAAATTCGGCGAGCGGGCGATGGTGAAAGTGAAGCCCGAGCGGACGGCGGACTGCGTCGTCGGGGGCTTCCGCTATGCCACGAAAGGCAAGCTCGTCGGATCGCTCCTGCTCGGGCTCTATGACGATGCCGGGCTGCTCGACCATGTCGGCTTTACGTCCGGGATCCCGGCGAAGGAGCGGGAGAAGCTCACCGCCGACCTTGAAGCGCTGATCGAGCCACCCGGGTTCACCGGCAACAAGCCGGGCGGTCCGAGCCGCTGGAAAACCGACCGGACCGACGCATGGCAACCGCTCAAGCCCGAGCTGGTGGTCGAAGTGAGGTACGACCAGGTCACGTCGCGCCGCTTCCGTCACGGGACTGGCCTTCTTCGCTGGCGCCCGGACAAGGACCCGCGCCAATGCACCTTCGATCAGCTCAAGCCCGCCCTTCGTCCGTCGCAGCTCAAAGAGATTTTCGGCACATGACGGCCGACCTGTTCGGCGAGCCGCTGATCGCCGGGTTCGAGTACCGGCCGGACTTCATCACCGCCGACGAAGAAACCATGTTGATTGGCCACCTTTTCGAAGCCGAACTATCGCCGTTCAAATTCCAGGGCTGGACCGGCAAACGGCTGACCCGCACGTTCGGCTGGCGCTACGATTTCGACGACCGCAGCTTCGCCCCGTCCGAGCCCATTCCCGATTGGCTCCAGCCATTGCGCGCTAAAGCGGCGGAATTCGCGGATGTCGCTCCCGAAGAGTTCGTACACGTGTTGCTCGTCCGCTACGATCCCGGTGCTGGAATCGGCTGGCATCGCGACCGGCCGGTGTTCGAGGACGTAGTCGGCGTGTCTCTCGGCACCCCCGCCGTGCTTCGCTTCCGGCGCCGGCGGGACGGCGGGTTCGACCGCGAGAGCGTGCAGGTCGAGCCTCGCTCTGCTTACCTGCTCTCTGGTCCCGCCCGCCACGAATGGGAGCACAGCATCGCGCCCGGCGGCACCCTCCGCTTCTCGATCACCTTCCGCACCTTCTCCGACAAGGGCCGGCGCGCCGCCGAAAGGGGCTGACCGGAACGGGCCGCTCGCCAAGCGGTTGAACCGCCATGCGATTCCTGTTGCTGCTCCTGCTGCTTGCCGGATGTTCGAAGGGCCCGCAGGCGGACCTTCAATATATCAGCGAGGCACGCTCGTGCGCGGCGGAATGGGCGTTGGTCAACCAGGAGGCCGCGCACGGCAAGCTCACCGACGCCTATGTGGAGACGATGCGCAAGGCGCTTCGCCAGCAAATCGGAACCGCCAAAGCCGCGCTGACGGTTCCGGAGTCGGCCTATGGGCGAGAGATGGCGGCGCTGCTCTCGACTCCCGGCGACGCTTCGCCGCGCGAGCTTCGGGTCCACGTCGATCGCCTCCGGCAAATCGAGGACAGCCTTGAATCCGCTTGAGCTGACCCTCGGCATCATGACCGCCGTCGGCGGCTTCGTCGACATCAGCGAGCTGGTGTTCGCCGCCAAGGCGGGATCCAAATTCGGCTATGCCCTGATCTGGGTGTTCGCGATCGCGACCGTTGGCATCATGGTCTTCGGTGAGATGAGCGGGCGAGTGGCGGCGGTTGCAAAGCAGCCGGTGTTCAATCTCATGCGCCATCGCTTGGGGCTGAAGCTTGGGCTGGTGACCCTGCTTGCGTCGCTGATCGCCAACTTGATCACCTGTGCCGCCGAAGTTGGGGGAGTCGCAATGATCCTCACCTATCTGACCGGAGCTCCATTCCGGCTGATGGCGATCGTCGGGGCGGTGGTCCTGATGGCATCGATGTGGGTGCTTCCGTTCACGTGGATCGAGCGGATTTATGGCCTGCTCGGCCTGTGCATGCTCGCCTTTGCGGCCGCCCTGGTCGCAATCCATCCGCCCTGGCAGAGCATCGCCGGCGGCTTTGTCCCTCAAATTCCGGCCGGACTTTCAACCAAGGAGCTTTTGATCTTCGCTTACTTCGCGGTCGCGATCGTGAGCGCGGTGATGTTCCCTTACGAAGCCTATTTCTATTCGTCCGGCGGGATCGAGGAGGAATGGGGGCCAAAGGACCTGCCGATGAACAGGATCACCTGCACCGTCGGTTTCGGCCTCGGCTCCTTGCTGTCGATCTCCATCCTCGCCAGCTCGGCGCAGTTGTTCACGCCGGTCAATGTCGATCCGCAGTTGCTCGGAAGCTCGGCCCTCGAGGTCGCGATTCCATTCGGGACCATCGGGCTCCTCATCGCTCTCGCCGGCATGCTGTTCGCCATTTCGGGGGCAGCGATCGAAACCTGCATGGCCAATGCCTATTCCGTCTCGCAGTTCTTCGGCTGGAAGTGGGGCCGCCACCGCAAGCCGTGGGAGGCGCCGAGGTTCACCGTCGCCTGGGTATCGTTCTTCACCGTCGCGCTGCTGATCATCCTGACCGGAATCGATCCCATGCAGCTCGTCGAATATGCCGTCCTGTTCTCGATCCTCGTGCTTCCGCTAACCTATTTGCCGCTCCTGCTTCTTGCCGGGGACAAGAGCTATATGGGCAATTATGCCAACGGCCCGTTCGGCAAGACCCTCGGGTGGTTCTACTTCATCCTGATCACGCTGGCCGCGATTGGCGCGCTTCCGCTCTTCTTCCTGACATCGGGAGGGCAGGGATGAAGCCTTCGGACCGGATCAAGCTCGTCAGCCAGCTGCTCGATCTCCCGCTCATCGACAGTGATGGCAATTATTGCGGAATCGTCGACGACATCGAACTTGACGGTGGGCCGGGCAAGAAGACGCACCTGGCGGCGCTTCTGGTCGGACCCGGCGCCTATACTGGACGAATGCCCGGCTGGGCGATGCACCTCGTCAGGCTGGTCGCCGGCGACAGGGTTACCCCGGTGCCAATCGGCGAGGTCGAAGGGATCAAGAGCTTCGTCCAGCTCAGGCGGACCGCCCGCGAGCTCGGGCTCGACAAGACCGAAGCGAAGACCGCACGCTGGATTCCGCGCGAAGGGGCCTTGTGATGCGGCTGACCGACCTCCAGAACAAGGACGTGCGGACCGAGGACGGCGAGAGGCTGGGCCGTGTCCACGAGGTGCACTGCCAGAACGGCGCGGTGATCGCCCTCAAGGTCGGCCCGGGCAGCTTCATCGAGCGGCTGACCGCCAAGACCAGGGGCCGCAGAGTGCCGTGGGATCGCGTTCGAAAGATCGAAAAAGAGCGGATCCTGATCAGCCCGGACTCGCGCCAGCGGAAGAGCCGCTAACGCGATTCGAAACCGGCGATACACTCCGCAAGCCAGCGCGCGGCAACCAGGGCGCTTAGGTCGGTCGAGTCGAGCGACGGATCCCATTCGGTGAGATCGACGATGCGGGTCCGATGATGGCCAGCAAGTTCGCGCACCGCCCAGAAGAAATCGACGACATGAAGCCCGCCCGGCCGGGCGCCGGGAGCGCCGGGCATCTGGGCCCGGTCGATCACGTCGATGTCGCAGTCGACGACCAGCGCGTCGCAATGGCTCGTGTGCTCGATCGCGTCGGCAACGGCCTTGCGGATTCCGTCGCGTCGAACCTCCTCCATGCTGGTGATGAGATTGCCTGCAGCAAGGGCATCGCGGTGCATCTTCTCGGTGTTGGCGAAGCTTGCGAGCCCGATCTGGGCGATGTTCTTGCCTGGCAGGCCGTCCTCCATCAGGGCCCGGACGGGATTGCCGTTGCTTAGCCCGTCGTCGAGCTCGCGCATGTCGAAATGGGCGTCGAGAGTGATCAGTCCGATCTTCTTCATCGGCAGGCCGAGCGCCTGAACCGCCGGGCGGGTGACGGCATTGTTGCCGCCCGCAAGCAAGGTCAGGCGGTGCCGCGCCGCGCTTGCCGCGACCGCTTCCCGGATCGGGTCCGTCGCGGCTTCGATAGACAGGCCGCCAAGCTCTACGTCGCCGTGGTCATGGACCGGAGTGAACAAGGACCGGCCGATCTCGACATCGTATCGGCCGATCCGCTTGAGGGTCTGCCGGAGCTTGCGAGGAGCTTCGTCGCAATGGCCCGGAGTGACGGAGCCCGCGGCGAGCGGAGCGCCGACGAGCCCCATCGGCACGTCGGCACCTTCGGTGATCAAAAGTTCGGAGAGATTTGGCCAGCTGTTCATGGGCTTTGCCCTAACAGGGGCAGTCGCCTAAGGCCAAATCCATGTGGGACCGCCTGCTTACCGACTGCCGCATCGCGACGATGGAAGGCGCGCCGGGCAATCCGCTGGGAATCGTCGAGAACGGCGCGATCGGGATCCAGGACGGCCGGATCGTCCGCGTCGGATCTCGAACCGAGCTTGCCGGAAACCGGGCCCGCGAAGTGCTTCCGCTCGGCGGCGCGTGGGTCACGCCCGGCCTGATCGATTGCCACACCCATTTGATTTTCGGCGGCAATCGGGCCGACGAGCATGCCATGCGCCGGGCAGGCGCGACCTACGAAGAAATCGCCAAGGCCGGCGGCGGCATCGCCTCGACCGTGACTCGCACTCGAAAGGCGTCGGACGCGGAGCTGCTCGCCTCGGCGGCGATGCGGCTCGACGCGCTGATGAACGGCGGAGCGACGACGGTCGAGATCAAGTCGGGCTACGGCCTCGATGTCGCAAGCGAGCTTCGGATGCTCCGCTGCGCGAAAGCGCTGGCGGCGAGCGAGGCAGTCCGGATCGTGCCGACCCTGCTCGCGCTTCACGCGCTGCCCGCCGACTGGAAGGAGCGGCGGATCGGCTATGTGTCGATGATGGTCGACGAGCTCATCCCGGCGGCGGCCGAGGAGGGGCTTGCCGATGCCGTCGACGCTTTCTGCGAGGGTATCGCGTTCACGCCAGACGAAGTGGAGCGCCTGTTCAAAGCGGCCGAGCATCACGGCCTTCGGGTTAAGCTCCATGCCGAGCAGCTTTCCAATCAGCACGGCGCAGCGCTTGCAGCGAAGCACAAGGCGCTGTCCGCCGACCATCTCGAACATCTCGACGAGGCCGGAGCAAAGGCGATGGCGGAGGCGGGAACCGTCGCCGTGCTCCTGCCCGGCGCCTTCTATGCGCTTCAGGAAGAGCGCAAGCCGCCTGTGCAAATGCTTCGCGACCATGGGGTTGCGATGGCGGTTGCGACCGACTGCAATCCTGGTACCTCGCCGTTGCTGTCGCCGACTTTGGCGATGAACATGGCGTGCACCTTGTTCGGGTTGAGCCCGGAAGAGGCGCTTGCGGGGATGACGATCAACGCGGCCCGCGCCCTCGGCCGCGAGGGCGAGATCGGCACGATCGCTCCGGGGAAAGCTGCCGACCTGTGCGTCTGGCGGCTCGAAAGCCTCGCCGAGCTCGGCTACTGGATCGGCCTTCCGGGGCCGGAGCGGCGGATTTACGCGGGCAGCGACACCTAATCGCCGTCCTGAACTTGTTTCAGGGCCCATTCTGGTGAAGGGCGAAGTCATCTCGGAAATGGATGCTGAAACCAGTTCAGCATGACGGGGAAGCAATTGGACGAACGCAGGGACAACAGCCGCCACATCCGCGCGCGCCGCGGAAGCGAGATCAAGGCGAAGCAATGGACCACCGAAGCCGCGGTGCGGATGCTTCAGAACAACCTCGATGACGAAGTCGCCGAGGATCCGCAGAGACTCGTCGTCTATGGCGGCATCGGACGCGCCGCGCGCAACTGGCAATGCTTCGACACGATCGTCGAGACCCTGGAGCGGCTGGAGGAAGACCAGACACTGCTGGTCCAGTCCGGCAAGCCGGTCGGCGTCTTCCGCACCCACAGGGATGCGCCGCGAGTCCTGATCGCCAACTCCAACATCGTCCCCAAATGGGCGAACTGGGAGACGTTCAACCGCCTCGATCGCGCGGGACTGATGATGTACGGCCAGATGACCGCCGGAAGCTGGATCTACATCGGCAGCCAGGGCATCGTCCAGGGCACCTACGAGACCTTCGTCGAGATGGGCCGCCAGCATTTCGGCGGTGACCTTTCGGGGAAGTGGATCCTGACCGCGGGCCTCGGCGGAATGGGCGGTGCGCAGCCCCTCGCCGCGGTGATGGCGGGCGCTCACTGCATCGCCATCGAGGTGCAGGAAAGCCGGATCGAAAAGCGCCTGGAGACCCGCTATCTCGATCATCGCGCGACCAGCATCGATGAGGCGCTGGAGATCATCCGCAAGGCGGACAAGCCCACCAGCGTCGGCCTGCTCGGCAATGCAGCCGAGATCGTGCCGGAAATGGTCAAGCGCGGCATCAAGCCGGATGCGGTCACCGACCAGACCAGCGCCCACGACCCCGCCAACGGCTATTGCCCGGCCGGCTGGAGCGTCGCCAAGTGGCAGGAAATGCGCGAGCGCGATCCGGCGGCGGTCGCCGAGGCCGCGCGGGCATCGATTGCCGAGCACGTCAAGGCGATGCTCGCTTACAACCGAAAAGGCATTCCGACGTTCGATTACGGCAACAACATCCGCCAGGAGGCTTTCGACGAGGGAGTCGAGAACGCTTTCGACTTCCCCGGATTCGTTCCTGCTTATGTCCGCCCGCTGTTCTGCCGCGGGATCGGGCCGTTCCGCTGGGCTGCGCTGAGCGGCGATCCCGAGGACATCTACAAGACCGACGCCAAGGTGAAGGAGCTGATTCCCGACGACAGGCACCTCCACCGCTGGCTCGACATGGCCCGCGAACGAATTGCGTTCCAGGGGCTTCCGGCGCGAATCTGCTGGGTTGGGCTCGGGCAACGCGACAAGCTCGGCCTCGCCTTCAACGAGATGGTGAAGAACGGCGAAGTCTCCGCGCCCATCGTCATCGGCCGCGACCATCTCGACAGCGGCTCCGTCGCGTCGCCGAACCGCGAGACGGAAAGCATGAAGGACGAAAGCGACGTCGTCTCCGACTGGCCCATCCTCAACGCGCTGTTGAACACGGCTTCGGGCGCGACTTGGGTATCGTTCCACCACGGCGGCGGAGTCGGAATGGGCTATTCGCAGCACGCTGGGCAGGTGATCGTCGCCGACGGAACCGACGACGCAGCGCGGCGGCTGGCGCGAGTGCTCTGGAACGACCCGGCGACCGGCGTGATGCGCCACGCCGACGCGGGCTATGAGATCGCCATCGAATGCGCGCGCGAGAAGGGGCTCGATCTGCCGATGGTGAGTTCGTGAAGCTGAATCCCGAGACAATCGACCTCGCGACCCTGCGCAAGCTTTGGGCGGGCGCCGAAGCTTGCCTCGACGACGCTTCGATGCAGCGCATCTTCAACGCCGCCGCATCGGTCGAGCGGATCGTCGCCAGCGGTGAGACGGTCTACGGAGTCAACACCGGCTTCGGCCTTCTCGCCAACACCCGAATTCCTGACGATCGCCTTGCCGAGCTTCAGACCAACCTGATCCTGTCGCACAGCGCCGG
>JBDZVP010000021.1:8449-25704 GCA_040255765.1 Sphingomonadales bacterium
GCCGCGCTAGTGAGCGAGAACAAGAGTCTCGCACACCCTGCAAGCGTCGATTCGATCCCGACGTCGGCGGGGCAGGAGGACCATGTGTCGATGGCGCCGATCGCGGCACGGAAGGCCGCGCAGATTGCGCGTAATGCCGCAGGCGTGGTCGCGGTCGAGCTGATCGCGGCGGCTCAGGGCGTCGATTTCCACGCCCCGTTGAAGACGTCGCCGAAGCTTCAGAAGGTTCATGCGCTGGTCCGAGAGATCACTCCGCATTTCAGCGCGGACCGCTACTGGGCGGATGACATGGCCACGCTGCAGGCGGCGGTGCTCGCCGGAGACATTGGCGCCAGCGAGGATTTCCTCGCCTAGCGGACCCGGTCGTACGTCCGCGACTTGCAGATTACGAGCAGCACGCAGCCCTTCACTTGAAGGCGGTCGTGCGAGACCATCCGGACGGTGCCATTAGCGTAGACGTTGCGGTCGGCTGCGAAGACCCGGCCCTTGAAGGTGTCGGGGCTCGTCTGCTCGATGTCCGTAATCAGCCGCGCTCCAATCAGCTCGGTGCCGCTGCCCTTCTGTGCCTTCTTCTGCTGGTTTGCCGAGGCTTTGACCACCGTGCCGCACAGCTTCGGGCCGCAAGGCGCGATCTCGATAACCATGGAGCCGTGCTTCCACTGGCCTTCAAGCGGGCTCTTGGCCGAAGCCAGGGCCGGCGATGCGGCGAGCGCGATCGCTGCGAGACTTGCCAAAATGCGTTTCATGTTCATCGCTTTAGCCACTGTTTGTGGCAGCAATGGAGCGTCAGCATTGCGCCCGGATGAACGAACTGCGCTCAGTCCTGCGCGGGCAATGGCCCGTCGCTTCGAACCCACAGCTGCGACTTGCAGATTCCGAGCACGCAGCCGGAGACCTTGAGCTGCTGTCCGTCGCTCTCGATTTTCGCTTCGGCGCGCAGGTTCTGATCGGGGACGAACAATTTGCCTTTCCAGACCGCGCCTTCCTGCTGAAGGCCGGTCAGGATTTGCGTTCCGATCAGGGTCGGCGTGCCCTTCCGCGCGTCCTGCTGCGCCTGCTCGGTCGCCCATTGGACGGTTCCGCACAAGGCGGTTTCGCAGGGCGCGACATCGACGATTACGCTGCGGTCGGGATTGATCCAGCGGCCCTCGATGGATGGGTGTTCCGGAGAAGCCTGGGCAAGGACTAACGACAAGGCGACGGGAATCACTGCGTACATGACTGCTCTCCCCCTCGCACAACATAAGCGAAAGCGGTGTCAGTGGAAATCGCGGCTTTTGGGGATGATTTCGACGTTGCGCGGGTGGCGGCTTTTCGGCCGGCCCCAGCTTCCCGCATGATCGGCCTTTTCGAGGGTTGAGGGCAGGAGGGAATCGTCGCTCAGGTGGCTGAGCAGGCCGGTATGGTCCTCCAGCCGGCCGGCAACGACATGGATCACGTCGCTGTCCGGATCCTTCTGTACCATCCCGCGTACCGCCATCAGCCGGGCGCCCATGACGATCTTGCGTTGCCGCTCGAACACATCGGGCCAGACGACGAGGTTGGCGATTCCGGTCTCGTCCTCGATGGTGATGAAGACGACGCCTTTCGACGTTCCCGGCCGCTGGCGGATCAGGACCACCCCCGCGATGGACAGCCGCTTTCCGTCGCGGATGGCCTTGAGCTGGTCGGCGGTGACAAAGCCCTGGGCCGAATAATGCGCTCGAAGGAAATGCATCGGGTGCGCCTTCAGGCTGAGCCGGACCGTCTGGTAATCGCTGATCACATGCTCGGCGAGCGGCATATCCGGGAGCTCGGCGGGCGTTTCTTCGAGCCCTTCATCTTGCGCTTCCGCAAAAGCGAAAAGCGGCAGGTCCGGCGCCTGTTTGAGCGCTCGCGAGTCCCACAGCGCCGCGCGCCGGTCGAGCCCGATCGAGCGGAACGCATCGGCGGCGGCGAGCCGCTGGATCGCGTGGACCGGCACCTTCCCGCGCGAGCGCAATTCCTCGACGGTGCGATAAGGCCGTCGCGCCGTCACCCGATCGGCCGCTTCGCGATGAAGCCCGTCGACCTGTCGAAGGCCGAGGCGGAGGGCGAGCGTTCTAAGCCCCTCCCCTTCAGGGGAGGGGGTGGGGTGGGGGCGAAATGAAGGGCGCGACTGCCCCGGCCGCCCCACCCCTCGATCCCCTCCCCTGAAGGGGAGGGGAGAAGGCTCCAACGTGCAATCCCAATCGCTCGCGTTCACGTCCACCTCGAGCACCTCGACCCCATGCTCCTTCGCGTCGCGGACGATCTGCGCCGGGGCGTAAAAGCCCATCGGCTGGGAATTGAGCAGAGCGCAGGCAAAGGCCGCGGGATATTTCCACCTCAGCCAGCTCGACACATAAACAAGATGCGCGAAGCTCGCCGCGTGGCTTTCGGGAAAGCCATATTCGCCGAAGCCCTTGATCTGGTCGAAGCAGCGTTGCGCGAAATCCTCGTCGTAGCCCCGCTCCACCATCCGCCCGACCATTTTCTCCTGCAGAAGCTCGATATTCCCCTTCGAGCGGAAGGTCGCCATCGCTTTCCGAAGCTGGTTCGCCTCGGCGCTGGTGAACCGGGCGGCGTCGATGGCGATCTTCATCGCCTGCTCCTGGAAGATCGGCACGCCCAGCGTCCGCCCGAGGATTTTCTCCAATTCGTCCGGGGGGCCGTGCTCGGGGGCAGGACAGGGGAAGGTCACCGGCTCCTTTCCGCCGCGTCGCTTCAGATAGGGATGGACCATGTCGCCCTGGATTGGCCCCGGCCGAACGATCGCGACCTCGATGACGAGGTCGTAGAAGCAGCGCGGCTTGAGCCTCGGGAGCATGTTCATCTGCGCCCGGCTTTCGACCTGGAACACGCCGAGCGAATCCCCGCGGCACAGCATGGCGTAGACCGCCGGTTCCTCCTGCGGGATGGTCGCGAGGCTCCAGTCTTCGTCGTGATGCTCCCGCACCAGGTCGAAGCATTTGCGGATGCAGGTGAGCATTCCCAGAGCGAGTACGTCGATTTTCAGTATCCCGAGCTCGTCGATGTCGTCCTTGTCCCATTCGATGAAGGTGCGGTCCTCCATCGCGCCGTTGCCGATTGGGACGGTCTCGGTCAGCGGCCGCTCGGTCAGGATGAACCCGCCGACATGCTGCGACAGGTGGCGCGGCATCCCGATCAGCTGCTGGGCGAGCCTGATCGTGCGTTTGAGGTGCGGGTCGGAAAGATCGAGCCCGGCTTCGGCCGCATAACCGTCGGGAATCTCCTCTCCCCAACTTCCCCAGATGGTCGAGGCGAGCGCCCCGCAAATATCTTCGCTCAGCCCCATCACCTTGCCGACCTCGCGGATCGCCGACCGCGGCCGGTAATGGATCACCGTCGCCGCGATCCCGGCTCGGTCGCGGCCGTATTTGTCGTAAATGTGCTGGATCACCTCCTCGCGCCGCTCGTGCTCGAAATCGACGTCGATGTCGGGCGGCTCGCGGCGCTCCTCGGAAATGAAGCGCTCGAACAAAAGATCGCTGGTCGCCGGGTCGACCGGAGTGATTTCAAGGCAATAGCAGACCGCGCTGTTCGCTGCCGATCCACGCCCCTGGCAAAGGATGCCTTGCGAGCGCGCATAGTCGACGATCGAGTGGACGGTCAGGAAATAACGGGCGAAATCGAGTTTCTCGATCAGCGCCAGCTCATGCCGGAGCTGCCTGTCCACTTTGTCCGGAATTCCGTCCGGCCATTTCTCCCGCGCTCCGGCCCATGTCAGCTGTTCGAGGTGCTGCTGCGGCGAGCGGCCCTCGGGCACCGTCTCCCTCGGATATTCGTAGCGGAGTTCGTCGAGGCTGAAGTCGAGCGCATCGGCGAACTCGCGGGTCGCGGCAATCGCATGGGGCCAGCGGGAGAACAGCCGCGTCATCTCTTCCGGCGATTTCAAATGCCGCTCGGCATTGGGGTTCAACAGGAAGCCGGCTTGTCCGATCGTCGTCTTTTCGCGGATGCAGGTCATCACGTCCTGCAGCGGCCGCTTCTCCGGCGCATGATAATGGACGTCGTTGGTCGCAAGGATCGTGCAGCCATCGGTTCGCGCCATCCGGTCGAGCCGCTCGATCCGGGCGGCGTCGCCGCCGCGATAGAGCCAGCAGGCCGCGACATGACGAAGCGACGGCAGAGCCTCACGAAGCCGGGGCAGCTCGGTTTCGAAAGCGTCGAGATCGTCCGATGGCCAGGCGATGAAGGCGATGCCGTCAGCGTGCGTCGCGACGTCATCGAGGCTCAGCTCGCATTCGCCTTTTTCCGTCCGTATCTTGCCGAGGCTCAACAGCCGCGACAGCCGGCCATAGCCTTCTCGGTCGACGGGATAGGCGAGCAGGCTCGGTGCATCGGTGAGATCCAGCCGGCACCCGATCAGCGGTTTCAGCCCCGCGCCCTTGCAGGCGCTGTGCATCCGGACGACTCCCGCAAGCGTGTTGCGATCGGCGATTCCGATCGAGTCCATTCCGAGATCCATTGCTCGAAGCACCAGCTCGATCGAATCCGATGCGCCGCGAAGGAAGGAAAAAGGCGAGGTGACCCCAAGCTCGACATAAGCCGCCCGTGCGATTTCGGGCGCGGGCCCGTCGCGCACCAGCTTCATTCGCGAAAAGCCGACTTTCTCGGGCATCAGCCGAACAGTCCGTGCAAATACCATTCGGGCGCGCCGCCGCGGCCGTCGCCGAATAGGCCCTCGCGATAGATCCAGTATCGGCGGCCGGCTTGGTCCTCGACGCGATAATAATCGCGAAGCCGCGCAGTCGACCGCTCGCGCCACCATTCCGGCGCGATCCGCTCCGGCCCCTCGACGCGCGCGATGTCGTGAACGGCCCGCCGCCACACGAAGCGGCGCGGCATGCCTTCGGGGGTCGCGTAGATGACGGCGATCGCTTCCGGCCGGTCGAGCAGGCGCTGGGGGCGGGCAAGCTCCTCCCTGTCGCGAAGCGATGGGGAGGGGGACCATGCGGAGCATGGTGGAGGGGTAACTGCGCCAGCGTCTTTTACCCCTCCACCATTGAACCTTCGTTCAATGGTTCCCCTCCCCACCGGCTTCGCCGGCAGGGAGGAGCTAATTCCTGCAACCCACCCGCTCGCCCGTTCCGGCAAATGGCTCTCGAACGGCTCCGGCCGCCGCACTGCGGGAGTCCCGAGCTTCACCGTCAGCCGGTCCACCAACCGAGCAAGATCGCGCTCGCCGCTCGGCTCCTCGACCAGGCTTTCCTGCGCGGCGCCAAGGCTCTCGGTCCAGTCGGCAACGAGCGCGAAGGCGTCGAATCCAAAGCCGGGATCGAGCGCCGCGGTCTTGTCCGAAAGCAGCCGCTGGAGATGCTTCGGATCGCGGCTGGCGATCGCGGTGGCCACCGAAGCCGTGGCGAGGCTTTCATCGACACGGAAACCATGCAGCGACAGCCTGCGCGCGCCAAGGCGCCGCTCTTCCAGTTCTGCAACGAGCTTCGGGATCAGCCGCTCCAAGGCCTGCGGTGCCGCTTCCGGATGTGTCGCGGGCTCTTCGAGCTTGAGCATCGCGCGCGGCGGCGGATCGTCGGCGAGCGCGGTCATCGGCTCCGGCTTTCGCCCGAAGGCCCGGTCGAGCGCGTCGACCACATCTTCGGCACCGCGAAACCGCCGGGCCAAAGCAAGGCGCGGCAGGGCCGCAAGCGCGCCAATCGTCTTCAGTCCCAACCGCTCGAGCGTCCGCACCGTGTCCGGTTCGAGGCGAAGGGCCGACACGTGCAGCGGCGTCAGGTCACCACCTCCGAAATGACTGAATGCCCATGCCGCTGCCGCCGTCGGAGCGATCGCCACGCGCGTCGTCAGTCCGATCGACGCAAAGCGGGTGATGACGTCCTTCACCAGCGCCTCCTCGCCGCCGAACAAATGCGCGACCCCGCTGACGTCGAGGCGCAATGCATCGTCGCCATCCACCTCGACGAGAGGCGACCAGCGTTGCGCCCATTTCGCCAGCCGCTGGAGAAAAGCCTCGTCTCCGGCAGGATCGGCGGGGATGGCGACCAGCGCGGGCTCGAGCGCCCGCGAGTCTGTCAGCCGCGCTCCGGTTCTCGCGCCTCGCTCGGCGGCCGCTTTGGTGACGGCGTGGACGATCGGGCCATGCGTCCCCTCGACGGTGAGGACGACCGGCGCGTCAGGCGCGTAGTCGCTCGCCTTCGCCCAACGCTCGATGGCCAGCGCCGGAAACCAGATGGAAAGCACCCGCTTCATGAGCGATGCTCCATCGGCCGGGAGGATAGCCCCGTGCCCGGAACAGCTCGGCACTCCAGGCAGGTTGTCCCGGCGCGCGCGGATCGAGCGAGTTGGCCAGCGACGGAGCACTCGCGACCCGCCATCGCATCCGCGCACCGCTGAGGTTCGCAGTTCCTCCGAGCCGGACAAGCCAGCAGGGCACGCCGCTCCGCTCCGAGGCGACCGCGAGCCTCCGCGTCGCGGTGAAATCGAGCGCTACTGGATCGCCGTACAGTTCGCCGATCACGGCCGAGAGGGCGGAGCATCTTACCCCTTCCTCCATCGCCCACAGCGCGGCTCGGGCGTCGCGCGCCTCAACATGGATGCAATCTCGGCCCAGACCCGGCGGATAAATCCGTCCGCTTTCGAGGATCGCCATGCGCTCCTGCACCCAGAGGACGGGTCTGGACGAGTCGACCTGAGGCAGGAGGAACCCGGCCCAACCGCAATCGCGCGGGCTCGGGGTGAACAGCTCGGAGAGGGTGGGGCTGGCCGGTCGGGGCAAACTCCATCCGCTCTGGACTCCTGCTTTCGCAAGAGCACAGCCATCACGCCCAGCGGAGCCGGAGACAGCTCCGCCGGCGACAAAGGGCAAGCTTTTCGCCACACGACTCACAACGCTTTTGTTCTACTTTTGTTCTTTATCTCGTGAGTCGAGATGCAGAGTCAATCCAGCGACTCGGAATCCTCTATTTCCTTGAGGAACTTGACGATTTCGCCAACGGCCAATCGTGTTGCGCGGCGTGAGACCCCAAAGGCCATATGGCCGCTGTCGACCTCCACCGCCTTGTCGCGTTCGCCATCCCTGCCGCGAGCCGCCTCCACGGCCACGATCCCGTCCCGGTGCGACCAGATTGCCAATGTCGGGACCGGCGGCTTGTCCTCGATTCGCGCGATCGGCGGATCATCTACGGGATGCCCTGCCAGCCACTCGTACAATCGCCAGACGTTATTCAGACGCGGATCGCCCGAAAAAGGCGCGCCCAGCGTTGCCACCGCCCGCACTTTTTTCGGCACGGCCCGCGCCAACTCGCGAGCAAAAACGCCGCCGAGACTCCAGCCGACGAGGAGCGCCGGGCGTTCGTCATCGATCATGTCCAGCGAATGTCGAAGCCGCTCGATCACGTCGGCTGTCGCGCCCATATTCCAACCCAGCCGCCACGGATGGACCCGGAAACCTGCTTCCGCGAGCGCCCGGCGAAGCTCCATCGTCGTGCGGTCGTTCGCGATAAAGCCGGGAATGACGAGAGCCGGTGGTCCGCCGACCGGCCCTCTCGGCCCCATATGGCCAATGCCGCGCCACATCCGCGGCCAGAGAGACGCAACTTCAGCCAGCCGTTTCCAATTCGACGGAACGCCTTCGCGGCTCAGAGGAACTCGCCTCCCATCAGCTCCTGGAGCGCCTTCGGAAGGCGCACGCGGCCATCGGCGGTCTGGTGATTTTCCAGCAGCGGAACGAGGATTCTCGGGGAAGCAAGCGCCGTATTGTTGAGCGTATGCGCGAACCGCACCTTGCCGTCCGCCCCGCGATAGCGGAGGTTCGCCCGCCGCGCCTGCCAGTCGTGAAGCGTCGAGCAACTGTGGGTCTCGCGATACTTGCCGAGCGAAGGCACCCAGCTCTCGATATCGTTCATCCGGTACTTGCCGAGCCCCATGTCGCCCGTCGACGTCTCGATCACCTGATAGGGGATTTCCAGCTCCGCAAGCAGGTGCTCGGCGAGGCCCAGAAGCTTCCCGTGCCACTCGGCGGAGACCGCGTCGTCCGCCTCGCAGATCACGTACTGCTCGACCTTCACGAACTGGTGGACTCGCAGCAGCCCGCGAACGTCCTTGCCCGCGCTCCCGGCTTCGCGGCGGAAGCAGGGCGAATAGCCCGCGTAGAGCACCGGCAGCTTGTCGGCTTCGAGGATTTCGCCCGAATGCAGCGAGGTCAGCGCGACTTCGGCCGTCCCCGCGAGCCAAAGCTCGTCGGCCGGGATCTGGTAGGTTTCCTCCATGTGGCCGGGAAACTGGCCCTGGTTGAAGAAAGCCTCGCCGCGCGCGATCGCCGGAACCGTGATCGCGGTGAAACCGGCATCGGCGATCTTCGAGAGCGCCCAGCCCATCAGCTTGGTCTCGAGCAGCGCCAGCCGCCCCTTGAGGCAATAAGTCCGCGAGCCCGAAACATGGACGATCCGGCTCAAATCCGCCCAGTCGTTTTTCTCGATGAGCGCGACATGGTCGAGCGGTTCGAAGGTGAAATTCGGCGGCTCGCCGACGGTCTTGATGACCGTGTTGAAGCTTTCGTCCGGCCCGACCGGCGCGCCGTCGTAGGGAATGTTCGGCACCAGCAGGAGGAGCGCTCGCAGCGCCTCCTGCTTCTCGCCCAACGCGCCTTCCAGTTCCGAAGCGCGCGCCCCCGCTTCCTTCGCCTTCCGGCCGAGTTCAGCCTTTTCTTCCGGCTTCGCATCCTTGAAGCGGCCGCTGATCGCGTTGCGCTCGGCCCGAAGCTGGTCGATTTCGGTCTTGAGCGCGCGCACCTCGGTGTCGAGCGACAGAATGGCGCCCAGGTCGAGCTTGACGCCCTTCACTTCGATCGCGCGTTCGACGGCCTCGCGATTGGCCTTGATGAAATCCACGCCCAGCATTTGAGGGCAAGTGCGCGAATTGCTTCCGAACCGCAAGCAGTTCGCCTAAGCGCCGCCGATGCCATCCGGACTGATCGCCCTCCTCGACGATGTCGCAACCATCGCCAAGCTCGCCGCCACCACGGTCGACGATGTCGCCGGTGCGGCAGGCAAGGCCAGCACAAAAGCCGCTGGCGTAGTGATTGACGATACGGCGGTCACGCCTCGCTACGTCGTTGGCCTCGCGCCGGAGCGAGAGCTTCCGATCATCGGCAAGATCGCCTGGGGCTCGGTCAAGAACAAGCTCCTTTTCCTGCTGCCGGCGGCGCTTCTACTCACCGCCTTCGCGCCGTTCCTGGTCACTCCGTTGCTGATGATCGGCGGTTCCTATCTCGCCTTCGAAGCGACCGAGAAAATCCTCGAGAAGCTGCTTCACGACCATCATCACGAAGACGACGTCGCCGCCGCGGTCGATGACCCGAAGGAACTCGAGCGGATGCAGGTCTCCGGCGCGATCCGCACCGACTTCATCCTGTCGGCGGAAATCATGGCGATCGCGCTTGCAAGCCTCGAGAATCTGACTCTCGTCACCACCGCCGTCGCGCTTGCCGCCGTCGCGCTTGCAATCACCGCCGGCGTCTATGGAGTCGTGGCCCTGATCGTGAAGCTCGACGATATCGGGCTTCACATGGCGAAGCGGCGGCGTGCGGCCACTCGCGCGTTCGGCAACGCGCTCGTCCGCATCGTCCCGAAAATGCTGACGGCGCTTTCCGGAATCGGCACCGCCGCGATGCTTTGGGTCGGGGGCGGGATTCTCGTCCACGGACTGGAGGAGCTCCACATCCTCGTCACCATCCCGGAGGTCATCCATCACGTGGCCGCTGCCATCGGCGCCGCTGCAGGGCCACTTGAAGGCGCAGTGGAATGGCTCGTCGGCGCCATCGGTTCGGCGATCGTCGGCCTGGTCGTCGGCGGGGCGATCGTCCTGGTGATCCGCCTGGTGACCAAGCATCCGGAAAAGCTCATTACCGACTAGTCGAAATGCAACCTCCGGTACCGGCCGCGAAAGTAAAGCAACGGGTCGAGGTTCGGATCGAAGCTGGCGCGGAGGACATGCCCGATCAGAAGGTCATGGTCGCCCCCGTCGTGGACCGCGTAGCGCTCGCATTCGAAGACGCAGAGCGAATCCATCAGCAACGGCGCTCCGGTCTCGCCAGTCGACCAGGCGGTGCTGCTGCCGAAGCGGTCTTCGTCCCGCGTCGAAAAGCGGATCGAGGCCGGCTGCTGCCCGGTCTGGAGAACGTTGACCGCGAAATGCGGCGCCCTTGTCAGGGCCGGGCCGCAACGCGCGTTCTTGGCGACGCAGATGAGCAGTAGCGGCGGTTCGAGCGATACCGAGGTGAAGCTGTTGACCGTGAGGCCGAACGGCTGCCCGCCCTCGTCGACGCAGGTGACGACCGTCACGCCGGTCGCGAAGCACCCAAGTGCATCGCGCAGCGTGCGCTTGTCCGATCCGCTTCGATATTCGCGATGGGGAGCTTTGGCCGCCATGTCGGCAAGGCTATAGCGGCGCGGCCGAAAACCGCCACTCGGGCGGACCGACTCACTTTCGTTAGCACTTTATTAGCGGAAATTCGTCCAAACTGGTCGGATGCCGGGAGGGGCAGAATGAACGCACTCACTTTTCCAAAGCGGGAGCCCAAACGCTCGCGCGTGTTCCTCTCCGCGGAGGTTAACGCCGGCCTGGGTCCAGTGCCGGCGCGAATCCGCGACATTTCGCGCACCGGCGCTCTGCTCGAATCGGATTTTGCCCCCAATGGCGGCGACACGCTCGAGCTGACCTGCGGGGACACGGCGCTGCAAGCCAGGGTCGCCTGGGCCGATCGCGGCTGGTTCGGGGTCGAGTTCTTCACGCCACTCGTGATCGGCGACCTCGTCGATGCGGCGGGAACGAAGCTCGCGGTTTCCGCGCCGCGCACCTATCACCGAAGCGAACGGCTCGACCCGTAAAGGTCGAGCAGGCGCTCCGGAGTCAGCTCCAGGATTGCGCCCACGGTCGATTCCAGCGACCGCGAGACGAGATAGCGCGGCTGGAAGGAGTCGTGGCGGTAGGGGGTGTGCACCGCAAGCTCGACGCTGAATGGCAGCCGCTCGACCTCCTCATTTTCCAGGCTGAAGTGCGATTCGCCGAAGCTCGACGCGAGCCCCGCGCCGAGTATCTTCAGCTCGCCCTTTTCCATCGCCAGCCCGAATTCGACGCTATGCCAGTAAAGCTCGGCCACTCGATGGCCCTCGCCGGCCGCGATTGCCGCTTGTCCAAGTCGCCCGACATGCTCAACCATCTCCGCGAAATCGTGGTGCGCGAGCATCGGGATATGGCCGAACAGATCGTGGAAGCAGTCCGGCGCCTCCAGATAATCGAGCTGCTCGCGCGTCCGGATGAAATTCCCGACCGGGAAAACCCGCTCCGACAGCATCGCGAAGAAGATGTCATCCGGGACGAGGCCCGGCACTGCAACCGTCCGCCAGCCGGTTCGCGGCTCCAGGATCGCGTTCAACTCGCCAAGCTCGGGGATTCCCGGATGCGCGAGCCGGAGAAGGTCGATCCCGTCGAGAAAGGGCGAGACCACCCGCGAACCGAGAAGCTCCACCTGCCGTGCGAACAACAGGTCCCAGACCGAATGATCCTCGTCGGTGAAACTCTCCCACCCCTGCGGGACGACATAGGATTCCCAGATCCGCCCTGCCGCCATAGGCGGTGGGGAGGGGGACCGCTCAGCGGAGCTGAGTGGTGGAGGGGTCTCTTCTCCTTCTCGAAACATTTGTCTGTCCTTCCAAGGCAATAAAAAACCCGCCGGGCGGATGCCGAGCGGGTCGAGGTTGGGTGTCTGAAGCTTTTAGGCGCGCGTCAGCCGATCCCAACCTCGTCGGGATAATAATAGCTGTTGAGGGCGGCCATGCGCGTCATCGGTCGGGGCTTATGTCACTCGCCGCCTTAACGATCAATTGCCGGATGCGATCCGCTGGCGGAGGCGTTCGGCCGCGGCGTTTCGCGCAGTCTCGCGCGGAAGCCCGAGCGCGTCGGCGACAGAATCCCCGAGCAGGGAATCGCCAAGCGCCGAAAGGACGAGCGCCAGGGTCGTCTCTGCAACTCCTTCACGGTCCTGGCCGAGTTCGGCGACCAATTGCCGGAGCGACACCAACACCGGGTCGAGCGCATCGCGATTGCCATTGAGGATCATCCAGGCAGCAAGGGCCCCGGCGCCCTCCTTGTTGAAGGCGTCGAAGGTTCGATCGACGATTTCGGCAGCGTCCGCTTCCCCGTTCCGAGCTCGCTCCACCGATTCCGACACCCCCATCGTGACCCGCTCCGCAATCGACCGGGCGAGTTCCGACTGAAGCTCGGCCGCGGATCCGAAATGGTGGAGCAGGTTAGCGTGGGTGCGGCCGATCTCGCTCGCGATCCGCTTCAGCGTCACAGCTTGCGGCCCCTCCTCGATCAGCACTCGGCGCGCCGCTTCGAGCGCCGCGGTGCGGCTTTCCTCCGGTGCGAGCCTGCGTCTTATTGACATGTGTGTAAGTATTCCTACCTTGCCGCCATGAACGCAAGCTTTGCCGCCCCGGCCGACCTGACGATTACGCCCCGTGACCGCAAGTTCGGCCGCGAAGCCCCCGCTCCCCGGCTGTGGCACGGCGGGCGGGTGGAAGCGACGGCCATCTACAACGCACTTTCGACCACCTTCCCGAAAGGCGAGGCCTTCTTCGTCGAAAGCGTCCGGAAATTCCGGGAAGGCGCTCCGCCGAAGCTTGCCGCGGAGATCAAGGCTTTTACGACTCAGGAAGCCATCCACAGCCGCGAGCATGACGCCTTCAACAAGCGCGCGGCGGCGAGCGGATACGATCTCTCGAAACTTGAGGCGCAGGTCGAAAAGCGGCTCGCGATCACTCGCGACAGGCCGCCGGTCGTCAGTCTTGCGGCGACGATGGCGCTCGAGCATTTCACCGCGATCCTCGCCCACCAACTGCTCGCTGACCCGGGACACCTTGAGGGCGCTGAAAAGGAGACCGCGGATCTCTGGCGCTGGCACGCGGTCGAGGAGATCGAGCACAAGGGCGTCGCCTACGACACCTGGCTCAACGCAACGAAGGACTGGGCTCCCTCGAAGCGCTGGAAGCTCAAGGCCAAGGTGATGCTCTATGTCACCCGCAATTTCCTCGTCGACCGCACCGCTGGTGCGCTGGAGCTCATGCGGCAGGACGGGGTCACCGGAGCGAAAGCCTGGGCATCGCTGCTGTGGTACCTGTGGGTTCGGCCCGGGATGTTCCGGAAGATCGCCGGTGCCTGGTTCAGCTTTTTCCTTCCGCGCTTTCACCCTTGGAACGTGGACGACCGGCACCTGCTCGCGGCCCATGACAGGGATTCGACCCCGGCGGGTGCCGGCGGCCGTTCCGTGCGCGGCGCTGCCTAGACGCTACCGCTCGCCCGGAACGCCGCTGCCGAGGAGCTTCCCGCCGACGATCTGGCCGTAATAGCTTTTCTGGCCTTTGAAATTTGCCTGTGCGTTGTCGGCGACCGAGCCGGTCTGCCGGGGGTCGCTTGGTCGCTCGTGGCTGTCGATGAAGGCCGCAACATCCCACGCTTCCTGGTCGCTGAGTGTCCCGGGCTGGTCGAAGGGCATGTTCGCCCGCGCGAAGCCTGCCGCGAGGTCGATCCGCGCCATTCCCGCTCCCCAATTGTAGCTTCGCGGTCCCCAGAGCGGCGGATACACGACCTTCCCGTCCGGAGTGCGCGCCCCTTGTCCATCCGCACCATGGCAGGCGGCGCACTTGGCATTGAAGACCTGCGCTCCCCGAGCCGGATCGTAGCCTGATTGGGAAAGTGGCGGCGTGGGATAGCCCGCCCCCTTCATCTTCGCTCCGATCGCCGCGCCCGTTGCAAGCCAGCGGAAATAGGCCTCCAGGTCGCGATAGAGATCGGACCCGGCCGGCGGCGGCCCCCCGGATGGGCTGTTGGGAGCGTTCATCGAGTAACGGAAGCACCCCTCTATCCGGTCTTCCATCGTGCTGATGCTGCCGGTCTTCTTCCGGAACTGCGGATAGGCGACCCAGGCCGCCCACATCGGCGACGAATTGGCCCTTCGCCCGCTGTCGAGGTGGCAGTTCTTGCAGGCCATGGAATTGCCGACGAAAGCAGCGGCGTGGGTTCGCGGATCGTCGAAAATCGCCATCCCCCGCCGGATCGCGTCGCCATCCGGTCCATCGGGGATGTCGGAGACCGGAGGCGGCGTGAAGCCGGCTTGGGTCACGTTCGCGCCACCGCCGTCGCCGTCGCCGGCCGGCGCGGAGTCCGGGGTAATCGTAAGAAAAGCGAGCGCCGCCACCGCTCCGCCAAGGACAACCAGGCCGATCGCGGAGCCGAGTCGAAGAAGCCGGAACTGGTTGCGATCCAGCGCCTGCTCAACCTCTCGCTTCAGGCGTTCGCTTTCCGTCGGCATCGATGCTGCCTCGGCTAGCCGATGTAGGCTATGGCGTAGCCGTGCTCCTGCGCGCGATTGACGATCGTGATCCCTGACGGGACGATCAGCGCGCCCGGGACCAGGTTCGCCTTCAACTCGGCCTCGATCGCCGCCGCATCGCCGGTCTTGCCGGCGAGTTGGCCCGCGATTCCCTGAGTAGCCAATTCACACACCGCGAACCTTACGCCCTTGCCGGCAAGGTCGCCGATCGAGTTCGCGCCGGCCCACTCCATTCCCTTAGGCGGAGGCTCGGCGCCCGGAGAATTGGTCAGCGCCGGGTTCATCGTTGCGGCACGTTTCAAATCGTCGCCCTCCAGCTTCATCTGCTCGGCGAACTTCTTGCCGTATTTGGCCCAGATCGAGTCGTTATAGCCGTAGGGCGTGGACATGTGGCGGAAGATGACCACCGCCGCGGTCTGCTCCGGCTTGAGGCCATAGGCCGCCGAATCGACGTGAAGGAAATTGTTGGCATAGCCGAGCGCCTCGGCGCCCCCGCTTCCGCTGATCGAATCGAAGACCATCCGGTGCCGCGTCCCCGGCCTGTCGAGCCATGAATCGAGTTGCTCCGGAGAGCCTTCCCAAGTCGAAACCGCGCTTTGTCCCTTGGCTCCCGAAGAGCAGGCCGCCGCAAGTCCGGCTCCGGCAAGAATAACTCCGCCGCCAATCAGTCGACGGCGATCGGCTCGAAATTCTCCCATGGTCCGGCCTCCCGATTTTGCGCGACGATATCGCAGAGCAGCGTCCTCCGCCATTCGTTCGTTGGGAACAGCCGGCCCGCCAATTTTGCGCTTCCGCCGGTCCATGACATAGCTGGAGCATGAAGCTTCGAGCGACGAGCCTTCTACTGAGCATCCTTCTGTGCGGCTGCAGCTACGGCGTCGACGACAACGCGCTGCCTTCCGACGCCGACATCCAGCATATCGAGGCAAGCCTTTCCAACCATGACTGCATCGGCGACCTCTCGCTTTGGGAGCGCAATTACCGATTCTCGCGAAAGGCCGGCTTTCTTGCCGAACAGTCCCTCCATCCCGATCTCGATATCATCGAATTTCATCTTCGCCGCGCCGGTACGATCACGATTACGCCTGGCCGCAACGTGATGGTGCCCGGACCGGGCGGCGACTGGCCCGACAGCAACCCGATCACCTCGATCGATGGCCGCTATCAATTGAGCAGCGGCGCGCTCAGCGTCGGCCCCTGCAAGCCGGTCAAACAGGGATAATCAGGCCGTCGCTGCGATCATCTGCCGGGCGATTTCTTCCTCGCCGCGGATCACCCGATCGGCCCCGTGTTGCTTTAGATGCTCCACTTCTTCGGCCGAGTGCGCCCGGGCAACGATTCTTATGCCCGGTTTGAGCTTGCGGGCGATTTCGGCGATTCCGCCGGCTTCGAAACCTTCGGGAATTGCAATCAGCAGGTGCGATGCATCCGCGATACCGGCGTCGTGCAGGATGTCGATCGACGCCGCATTGCCGCGAACCGTCTCGATCCCTGGTTCCTTCGCCAGCTCGGGCAGGTCGTATTGATCGTCGATCAAAACGAAGCTGCGGCCTGCCAGGCGGAGCCGCTCTGCGATGAGCTTGCCGACCCGGCCATAGCCGACGACGATCAGATGCTTGGGCGGGGCACCGTTCGACTCCGCGAGTTCGATCGCCCGCCGCGCCCGCTTGGCGGCGAGGCTGAAGATCAGCGGGTGCAGGAGGATCGAAATGATTGCCCCGGCCAGGACCAGGTCTCGGGCCGCGTCGGGGAGGATTCCGAGGCCGGAACCCAGGTTGGCGAGGATGAAGGAGAATTCGCCGATCTGGGCGAGGCTGGCGGAGACCGTGATCGCGGTCTGGTTATCGTATCGGAACAGCCTGACGATGGCGTAGGCGCCCGCCGATTTTCCGACGAGAATGATGGCGACGGTCGCAAGCAGTGGAAGCGGTTGTTCGAGGACCACCGCCGGGTCGAACAGCATTCCAACCGACACGAAGAACAGGACCGCGAATGCATCGCGTAGCGGAAGCGTTTCCTCGGTCGCCCTGCGGCTGAGCTGGGATTCGCCGAGGATCATCCCGGCGAAAAAGGCGCCGAGGGCGAACGAGACATCGAAGACGAGCGCTGCTCCGAACGCGACTCCAAGAGCGATCGACAGGACCGCCAGCCGGAACAACTCGCGCGAACCGGTATGGACGACCCAGTGGAGCGCCCAGGGGATGACCCGCTTCCCAACCACCAGCATGAAGGCGATGAATCCGCCGATCTTGAGGATGGTCAGGAGCAGCGGAAGCGCGATCGAGCCTCCCCCTCCGCCGGCGCCCGCGGCAAGGGCGATTGCGGGCAGCAGCACCAAAGCAAGAACGGTGGCGAGATCCTCCACGATCAGCCAGCCGATCGCGATCCGGCCGCGCTCGGTGTCGATCAGGTTCCGGCTTTCCAGCGCCCTAAGGAGGACGACCGTGCTCGCCACGGATAGCGACATCCCGAAGATCAGGCCGGGGAGGATTCCCCAACCGAGCGCCGTGCCGAGCGCGGTGCCCATCACGGTCGCGATTGCGATTTGAACCATCGCGCCCGGCACCGCGATCTTGCGAACCGACAGGAGGTCGCGGAGCGAAAAATGCAGCCCCACCCCGAACATCAACAGGATAACGCCGATTTCCGCCAGCTCGGCCGCCAGGTTGGAATCGGCGACAAAGCCCGGCGTGAATGGCCCGACCAGTACCCCGGCCAGCAAATAGCCGGCGATTGGCGAGACTTTCAGCCTGTGGGCGACCGCACCGAGAATGAACGCCGCGACCAGCCCGGCCACGATAGTCCCTATGAGGGGCGTGTGGTGGGGCACCCAAACGCCCTAGGGGAGTGAGATTTCGGCGCAAGCCCTACGGCTGTTTTT